>NZ_JAEX01000001.1:0-314057 GCF_000519125.1 Desulfocurvus vexinensis DSM 17965 | reverse complement strand
CGCCAGGCGCAGTTCCGAGGCGGTCTGCACCGCGGCGCCCACGTCCTGGAAGGCCAGGTTCCCCGAGCGGGCCTGGATCTTGGCTTCCAGCTCGCTGTTGGCGGACTGGATGGCCGCCAGCCGGGCTTGGGCGTCGGCCTTGTGCGAGGCCACGTAGCCGTAGCCGACAAACGCCACCAGGGCCATGGCCAGCATGGCCGCCCAGACGTATTTCTCGGCCAACTCCAGGGGCCGCAGCAGGCGTTCCTCGCGCGGGCCGATGACGGCCGCCATGGGCGCGTCCTGCATGGCGTCGGGTAGCGCGGACCAGACCGTCTCCCCACCGTGCTGCAGCCGGTGCACCGGGTAGGGCACCAGGGGGATTTCCACGTCGGGCCGCGGCAGGTTCAAGGTATTGGTCAGGCCCTCGATCCAGTTGATGTGGCTGACCTTCTGCCCCAGGTTCTTTTCCAGGGCCACGATGTCCTGCTCCAGGGCGAAGATGCCCTCGACCAGGGCGTCGCCGTCGTCACCCACCAGGGTGTAGCGGCGCGAGAGGTAGACGTCGCCGTTCTTGCCCGCCACCATGATGATGGCCCCGGGCACATGCAGCGCCAGGACATGAACCCCGCGCCCATGGCGCTTGAGCAGTCCGTAGAGCAGCGACACGGTGTCCAGGACCACGAAGCCCTGGGGGTAGCTCGCGTAGCTTTCGATGGCGCCCACGTGCCGGTCGCGGGGCAGGATCTCGTAGAACACGCTGATCTGCCCGCCCTCGAGCTTGCGCTTGGAGAAGACATTCAGGATGCCCTCGGCGGAAAGCTCCCCGGCCTCCTCGAGCTGCTTGCGGGCCAGGACCTCGGCGTACTTGCTCTCGGTGTTGAGCGTAAGGATGCCCATGCCCGAGGAGTCGGCGTAGTCCATGAGATACTTGAAATACCGCCCGATGCCCCCCACCTCGTCGATGGGCTCCACCCCGCGGGGGGAGAAGAGCAGCTTGCTGCCGTGCATGTTGAAGACAAAGGCCGGGAAGCCCGAGGAGCGCGTGCGCCAGCCCCACTCGGCGGTGTAGTCCGCCCCGGGATCGACGTAGCTCTCCTGGACCAGCTTGGCCCCCGCCGGGGCGGTGGGGCGCAGCTTGGGCCCGCCCTGGGCGGGCGCCGCAGGCGGCGCCACCCGGGTCACGGGCTCTTCCGGCTCCTGCGGCTCGGCTTCGGGCTCCGGCTCGGGCTCGCTCTGGGCTGCGGCATAGGGCTCGGGCTCAGGGGCAGCCCCGGCCTCCTGGGCCTCGATCTCCCAGGACACGTCTTCGAGTTCCAGCTCGGGAACATCCTTCCCCGACGCGGCGGTTCCGGAGGCGTTCAGGGCCTCGTCGTCCGGCGCGGTCGGCTTTTTTCGATCTTCGGTCATGCTTTACCCCGCTTCATATTCGTGAACCGCCGCCCTATTCCGTCGTCCTGGGAATGAGGAACGTACCGCGTATGGTCGTATCGTACTTCTGCACAGGAAGCAGTGCCTCGGTCTGCACGCCCATCTCCGTGACCGGAGCCTCGGCGCCGGGGGTCACGGGCTGGCCGTCCTGGGTCACCACCACCCGGGAAAGGCGAATCGACTCGGGCTTGAAATAGTAGCCCGGGTCTTCCTTGAGGTGGTTGGACGCCAGCACCAGCAGGCGCTCCACATCCTTCCATTCCAGGGTTTTGGACACGGCCAGGGGGAAGCTCGTCCAGTCCCCGGGCTTGAGCTTCACGCTCTGCAGCTCGTTCCACAGGCTGTTGACGATGGCCACCTTGCGCTCTTCCTCGTCGTACCTGCGCGCGATGGTCTCGTAGTCGCCCCGTTCCTGCTGCAACGCAACGAGCTGGTTCTTGGCGACGTTGTATTCGGCCAAGGACTGGAAGAGGAGAACGGCCCCGGCGGCAAAGGCCACACAAACCACAATACTGACAAGCCAACGCATAACAGCTATGCCCCCTTTATCCGAGTTTGCCCATCATGTCGTAGATGGGCAGCATGAGTCCCGCAAAGATCGCGCCGAACATGACGCCCATGATGACCAGCATCAGGGGCTCCAGGGTCTTGCCGAGCACTTCCACCATGCCGTCGAGCTTCTGGCGGTAGATCTCGGCCACATAGCCGGTCTGCTCCTCGATGCGCCCGGTCTGCTCGCCCACGGAGACCATGCGCACCGCGAACGGGTGCAGGGCCTCGGCCTGGCGCATGGAATCCGACAGCGGGTTGCCGTTTTTCACGGAATCCTGGACCAGGATCAGCCGCCCCTTGTAGACGAGGTTCTCGATGGAGTCGGTGATGATCTCCAGGGTGCGCACCACGCCCACGCCCGCGCCCACCAGGATGCCCAGGTATTCAGAAATGCGGGCGTTGGTGGAGAGGTGGATGATATTGTTCAGCACGGGGATGTGCAGCATCACCCAGTCCGTCTGGTAGTGGAACCAGGTGTTCTTGCGCCGCAGGGTGGTGACCAGGAAGATGGCGGCGACAAAGCCCAGGATGCTCCAGCCGAAATAGGCCTGGAACCAGTTGGAGATGTTCATCAGCAGCTGGGTGGGCCAGGGAATGGCCACCTTCATGTCCACGAACAGGGCCAGAATCTTGGGCACGACCACGTAGAACCAGAAGGCGCAGGCCGCCACCACCACCGTGAGGATGAAGGCGGGGTAGACCAGGGCCCGCTTGGTGCCGCTGACGATCTGCTCGATGTGCTCCAGGTGCTTGGCGGACTTCGCGCACATCTTGTCCAGCATGCCGGTCTCTTCACCGATGCGGCACATGTACTGCACCAGCGGGTTGAAGACCTTGGGGTGGCGCGACAGGGCCTCGCCGAAGGTCTGGCCGCTTTCGATGTCGGTGCGCATGAACTTGAGGGTCATCAGGAGCATCGGGTTCTTGATCTCCTGCATGATCTCTTCCATGGCCGAGAGCACGGGCACGCCAGCGCCAAGCAGCATGGCCATGTTGTTGAAGAATTCAGCGAGGTCCGGGCGTTTGACACGCGTGAAGCCCTGGGTCACGACGCGCGTGAGCCAGGACATGAGCGCGCCGAGCTTGTGGATGTCGATCACCACCCCGCCCTGGCGCTCCAGATAGCGGATCGCCGGGGGGTTGTCGGTGAAAGGCAGCTCCACGACGCCCCTGTCGATGCGTCCGTTGGCGGTGAGCAGCTTGAACCTGAAGAATGCCATGGCTGTGGTCCGTGGTTTTCCTGCCGGCGCGGGGCCGGGTTAGTACCGGGTCTTGCCCAGCACGCGCTGGATTTCCTCGACCGAGGTCACGCCCTGCTGGACCTTGATGACCGCCACGTCGTACATGTTGCGGAAGCCCTTGCGCTTGACCATATCCTCGAGCTGGGTCAGCTCGATGTCCTTTTCCATGGCCTGGCGCACCTCGCGGTCCACCACCAGGATCTCGTAGATCAGGGTCCGGCCCATGTAGCCGGTGTGGTTGCAGGCTTCGCAGCCCTCGCCCTTGTACAGGGTGTCCACGTTCACGCCGAGGTACTGCTTCTCCTGGGCGCTGGCATGGTAGGCGACCTTGCAGTAGGGGCAGATGATGCGCACCAGCCGCTGGCTGACCACACCGATGAGGCTTTCGGACAGCATCTGCGTATCCATGCCCAGGCCCTGCAGGCGCGGCAGGGCGCCGATGGCCGTGTTGGCGTGCAGGGTGGAGAGCACCAGGTGGCCGGTGGTGGCGGCGGTGAGCGCCGTGGAGGCCGTCTCCTGGTCACGCATTTCGCCGATGAGGATCACGTCGGGGTCGTGGCGCAGGAAGTGGCGCATGGCGTTGGAGAAATCGTAGCCCGCCGTCTCGTTGACCTGGGTCTGGCGGGCCAGGGGCACCACGTACTCGATGGGGTTTTCCACGGTGAGCACGTTCTTGCCCAAGAGGTCCAGCGAGGTCAGGCCGGCCACCAGCGTGGTGGACTTGCCCGAGCCCGTGGGGCCGGTGAGCAGCAGGATGCCGAAGGGTTCGTCGAAGATCTTCGCCAGGATGGCCACGTCTTCCTGCAGGAAGCCCAGGGCCGGGAAGCTGAAGCTCGCGCGCTCCTGGGAGAGCAGGCGCATGACGATGTTCTCGCCGAACGGGGTGACGATGGACGAGACGCGGATGTCGTAGCGCCGCTCCAGCAGGTTGGCCGTCCAGCGGCCGTCCTGGGGCAGGCGCTGCTCGGCGATGTCCATGCCCGCCTGGAGCTTGATGGCCGTGGACAGGCGCGAGAGCTGCGGCGGCAGGAAGGCCACGTTGACCATCACGCCGTCCACGCGGTAGGCCACGGCGATGCCGTGGGCCATGGGCCGCAGGTGGACGTCCGTGGCGCGCTGCTTCACGGCCAGCAGCAGGATGTAGTTGATGAGCGTGTCGGGGCTCACGGTGCGGCTGGTGTCGGCGGCGATGATGCCGACCTCGCGCTGCATGAGCTTCTCGACGGGGTTGTCGAGGAAATAGAAGAAGTTGTAGATGGAGGACACCACCCGCGACTCTTCGGCCATCACGTAGCGCGGGCGCATGCCCGTGGCGCGCAGGATGAACTGGTCGAGCTTGGGGTCGGGGATGTCGGAGATGGCGGCGACGACTTCGCCGTCCTCGGTCTGGCCGTAGGGGAAGACCCTCTGGGCCAGACAGGCGTTGCGATTGAAGCGCTTGAGGAGCTGGAAATCGGGCTGGACGCTGTCGAGCTTGACGTAGTCGATGCCAAGCTGCTGGGCGACGGTGTAGACGAGGTCGTACTCGGAAACCAGGCCGGTGCGCGTGAGCACCTGGCCGAGTTTCTCCTTGGTCACCCGCTGCACCTGCAAAGCGTAGCGGATGTGCTCGTCGCCGATGTAGCCCTTTTCACGCAGAAGGTCGCCGATACGAATTGGAGCAGCCATGTGGTCCACCTAACTTCGGAATTACGCCGAAGCAGGTCGCGCCTGGTGCGTCCTTCGGTGGCCCGGCCGTCTGCGAGAGACCCGTTGGCTTTCCGTCCCCCCTTCGCAGAGGGTTTGGCGTTTCGGGAACGTTCCTGTCCGCGTCAACCTTGCTTCGACATGACGTTCAACCAGAAAACAGTTTCCGGGTCGGGCCACATGGTGCGCTTGAGCTGCATATCCTTCTGGAAGCTGTTGATCGCGCGCCACGTCACCGGGCCAACCATGCCATCGTCCGGACCCCAGTAGTACCCCAGCCGCTTGAGCAGCTTTTGCAGTGCGAGGATGTTCTCGTTACGGTAGCCGTAGTAGAAATCCTGCACCACGAAGGGCGGTTGCCAGAGCACCAGCCACGACGGGTTTCCGCCAACTGCATCTTGCCAGGGGAGTGCCGTGAATACGACCGGACCTTCGCTGGGCAGTCTGTCCACCTGCAACAGCTGCACCCCCCCAGGCAACACCTTCTCGAACAGTACCAGCTCGCGCCTCTGCAAGGCTGTGGCCAGATCCCCCGCCTTGTCCTCCAGCCCGAAGGGCTTGAGGAAGGCCAGCATCTCCTGCGTGGGGGCCGCGACCGCTGCTGAGCTTCCTGTATTAGTCAAGTCTGTCTCAGGTTTGGAAATTCCTGTCAAGGAGTTATTTCCCTGTGCCGCGTCTGCATAATCCGCCGCGCCGCTCTGCGGCGCTGCATTTTCCGCGACGGTGACTTTTTGTGATGCTGTTGAAGTCACTGCGGCGTCGGCTGCGGGAGACGGTGTGTTGCTGTTGTCCGCGCCAGGCGCAGCATCGGCGGTTGCAGTGGGCTGCGGCTGTGAGGGCGCGTCCTGCGCGGCGTCGCGGGCGAGATACGAGCCGACCGCCAGGGCCAGGGGGCTTCTGGCCCCATCCTGACCGGGAACCCACGGCGCCACCAGCGCCGCGAACACCACGAGCACCGCCGCGGCGGCGCCCAGGCGCACGAATTTGCGCCGCCGGGCGGCCAGCCGCGCGGCCACGTCGATCTGGCAGGAGGCGATCTCGTCCACCGCCGCGCGCAGCACGCGCACGGAAAGCTCCTGCTCGCCGAAGGCCAGGGCCGCGTAGAGGCTGCGCTCCATGATCAGGTTGATCATGCGCGTGTTGCCCTCGGTGGCCAGGTGCAGCAGCTTGAGCGGGGCCTTGGCGATGCGCAACTGTGACCCGGCGGCAGCCAGCTTGAAATTCACGTAGCGCCCGGTCTCCTCGGCATTGAAGGCCCGCAGTTCGCGGTAGATGGTGATACGGCTGCGCAGCTGGCGCAGCTTGGGCTCGTCCATGCGCTCCTTGAGCTCGGGCTGGCCCACCAGCAGGATCTGCACCAGCTTGCGCCCGCTGACCTCCAGGTTGGAGAGCATGCGCAGGGCCTCCATGGCCGGCAGGGAGAGGTTGTGGGCCTCGTCCACGATGATGGCGCAGTTGCGCTCGGCAGCGTTCTGCTCCACCAGGAAGCCCTGGAGCAGCTCCACCAGCTGGGCCACGTTGGCCTCGCGCGGCGCCTCCAGCCCGAAGTCGCGGGCGATGGCGTGCAGCAGCTCCTCCTTGTTGAGCATGGTGTTGAATATCCAGGAGGTGACCAGCTGTTCGCCCTCAAGGCGGCGCAGGAGTTGATAGAGCAGCGACGTCTTGCCCACGCCGACCTCGCCGCACAGCACCAGGAAGCCCTTGCGCGACAAGATGCCGAAGGCCAGCTCGTCGAGGATCTGCTTGGTGATCTCGGTGTGGAAATAGCCGGGCGTATCGGCGGCCATGGAGAACGGGTTGTGCTTGAGGCCAAGCACGTCGAAGACATCATTGGTCAAGGCGTACTCCTTGTGTTCCAGGTCCCGCATTCCATACCGTCATTCGCCGCCCATGACAATATATTCCGCCATGCAACAGTGGCGTCTGAAATCCCGGCCCGGCGCAGGGGCGGACCGGGATTTCGCAAGGGCAAAACAAGAGACCCGGCCAGGCCGGGTCTCTTGTTGGTTGTTCAAGCCGTGCGGACCTAGAAGTCCAGCACGATGGCGACGTCCTCACCGCGAGCGAGCGTCGCATCGCCCCACTGGATGGGCGTCACGGCGGCGTTCACGGCGTAGTCAGCCCCACCGTTGCCCGTCGTCTGGGCGGCGGTGCGCTGACGCAGGTTCACGAAAGAGCCGTTGGTACCGTCGGCCAGGCCGTCGATGGCCGTATCCAGGCCGATGGCGACATCAGTGGGCACGTTGTACAGCACGACACAGTTGCGGCGCTGGATATTGCCGCTGCCCATGGTCAGGGTCAGGCTCACCAGGTCGGCCATAACGGTCAGGGTACCGGCGTACTCGCCCTCGACCAGGGTGACGAACAGGTTCTTCGTCGGAGTGCCAGCGGCTTCTTCACATCCAGCCAGAGTGCTCTGGGAGGTGTGGGTGAAGTCGGTGGTGATCTTGCTCTTGATCATCCCGCAAACGGTAATGCCGACGCTGTCCAGCACGTCTTCGATCGTGTCGGCGTTGACACCGGCCTCGCCGTCCATGAATCCGTTCGGATCCCCAGCTCCGGCACCGTTAAGGATGCCATCGTTGAGTTGCCGACCGGTCTTGTCGTAGTAGGTCTGCGCAACGGTCTGCCACTTCTGGGCGAACTGCTGCGAGAACTGCTTGACCTGCGACCCGCGAACGATGTCGCGGCCCTTCATGACGCCGGCGAGGATGATGCCGATGATGACCAGCACGATCGCCATTTCGATCAGCGTGAAGCCTCTTGCCTGTTTCTCGAAACGCATGTTCCTTCCTCCTTGGGTGGAAATTCCTGGAAAATCGTTAGGCAACCCGGCCATCTCCGAGAGACCCGTAGGCTTTCCGTCCCCGCCTCGCGGCAAGTTTGGCTTTGCTAACCGTCACGCTATGAGAATTGATGTATTTCTACCCCAACCACCGCGGCCCGTCAATACACCATTGTTCATTTCACCATCATCTGCATGAAAAAGACACATGGCGACGGCAAGAGCCTGTGCCGCGCGCCGTTTTCACATCCAACCAAGAATGCTGGAGACCTTCGCGTCGCCCGGCACGGTGGCGTCCAGCTTGAGCACCCGGGCCCGGTAGTGCACGCCCTCGGTCCATGCCGCGTCCGGTCCGGCCTGCGGCAGGGCCAGGATGTCCAGGCGGATCACGGACCAGCCCTGGTACTCCGGGCGGACCTCAAGCACCCGCCCCCCGGCCACGGGGCGCACCCCCGTGCCGCGCCCCGCCCCGCTGGACAGCAAAACGTCGAAGGGTACCTCGGACGCGTCCAGCAGCGCCTTGTCGGCCTGCCAGCCCCAGGACCCCAGGCCCACCAACAGGTCCACCTCCGGGCGCAGTTCCCGGGCGGCGCGCAGCACCGCCTCCACGGCCTCGGGGGCCGCCGGGGCGTGCAGCCCCTGGCCCGCGGGCAGTACGACCACCCCCACCCGCAGCCCGCCTGCGTCCAGGCGCCGGACCCGGGGCTCCGGGGCGGGCGGCAGCCAGGCCGGGCCGGGGTTGGCCCCGGCGCCGCGCAGCCAGTCGAAATCGCGCGCGGACAAAAGCCCCAGGTCGTAACCCATGTGCGCGTAGGCCTGGGCCAGGGCCCGGGCCACATCCGCCCCGGGCAGCTCGGCGCGGAAGGGTGTGAACTCGTAGCCTCCGGCCACGGCCAGCACCCGCCCACCGCCCTGCGCGCGCACCTGCGCCAGGACCGTGCTGCGCCGGTCCAGCCCGCCGTGGGCTGTGCCGCCGCAGACCGCGCAGGGCCGGAACTGGCCCTCGGTGTTGCCGGTGAACAACAGCGTCAGCAGGGGCGCGGGGCCCTGGGGCGCGTCCGGCTCCGCCCCCCGGGCCTCGCCCAGCAAGAAGAAGAGCGCGCACAGGACCAGGGCCGAAACGGCAACGCGCCGCCCCCGGGCGGCGCGGCGAAGCCATGCATTACCTATGTACATGATATGGACTGGTGGTCATGGTTGCAGGCCGAGAGGAAGAGTGCCGAAAGGCTTCAGAAAAGTTCCAGGGCGATGAAGCAGTCCACCCGGTCGTCATCGCGCGCGGCGATGATGATGGAACCGGAGTCGCCCCGGGCGTTGTCGAACTTGCGGTCCAGGGCCAGGGCCTCCAGGCGCTCCAGGCCCTCCAGCTTGAAGAAGTGCCCCGTCGCCAGGGGCTGGCCCTCGGCGCGCAGCTCGGCGAAATACAGCACGACCCTGCGGCCCCGCACCAGCTGGGGCAGGTCGGGCATCACCCCGGAGGTGCGCAGGTCGTCGAAGACGAGGTCGGCCTCGCCCAACTCTTTTTCGATGCGCCCGTTCCGGTTGCCGTGCGGGTAGTCGCCGGGCAGCTTGCCGGTCTGGTCCTCGTAGAGCCGCACGGCGGTGCGCAGCCGCTCCACCTGGTTCCAGGTGTACAGGGCGTTGGACCATGTGTAGGGCGTGATGTCGGGGTAGGGCGAGGAGTCGTCGGTGGAGGAAACCAGCAGCACCAGCCCCAGGAGGATCAGCGAAAGAAACCCCAGAGCCACGCTGAACTCCAGGAACGTGAACCCGGCGGCCCGCGCCGCCCCGCCCCTACGCCGCGTCTGGTGCTTCACAACCGCTGTCTGCATACGCCTGGATGCCTCGTGTCAGTGCCGTGTCCGTGATTCCGTATTGTCCTGCAACCTACGGACAAACCGGACAAATGGCAAGCGCTGTTGCACGGGGCGGGGCCGATTCCCCCAAAGGCCCACCAGTTGGGATGTTTTCATGGATCACCCCTATTTTCCGGTCGTATTGCTTTTTTCCCCGAAAGTGGTCATTATCACAACATCACAAAAACAGGCAGGACAACACGCACAATGAAAAACAGCACACCCGGCACGCCCCTTCCGGACGCAGGCGCCGGGCGGCCCCCCCGGCGGGGCCGCGCGGGCTTTACGCTCATCGAGTTGTCCGTGGTCATCGTCATCATCGGCATCATCCTGGGCGCTGGCACCCTGGGCTGGAACGCCGTGACCCAGGGCCGCCGCCTGGCCGAGGCCAAGACCAACCTGCTTGAAGTGCGCGACTGCCTGCTGCGCCGGATGTACTACAACAACACCTATCCGTCCTACACCGGCGACACCACCCCCGGCAGCGCCGCGGACAACCTGGATTGCGTGGTCGGCGGCCGCTTCGATACCCCCGCCATGGACGTGGACGCCTGCCTGTGCGGCGTGCTCGACCCCTGGGGCCGCAACGTCTACCTCATCGAGGGCGTGGCCGAGGCCGCCGGGGGCGGCTTCGAACCCCTGGGCCAGGACGGCAAGAACATCGCCGCCGTGGCCCACCAGGGCGTCAACGGCACCACCCCCGACAAGGACGCCTCGCGGATCATCGACATGAACGGCAACGAGGTGAACTACGTGGTCTTCGTGCTGGTCAGCGCCGGGCCCGACGGGCTGCTGGACGACTCGTCCTACCGCGACCTGTTCTCCGGCGGCGCCCTGGCCGCGCCCATGGATACCGCCAACCCGCCGGACTTCGACCGCCAGACGCCCCCGGACTACAGCGTCGCGTGGACGATCCAGGGCGACGACGACATCTACGTGTACATGACGGCTCCCGAACTGCGCACGCTCCTGGCGCAGTAGCGGGCGCCCGCCGCGCCGGGCGGGCGAACCAGACAACCAGAAGAGGGGACACCGTGAAATCCCGCAGCGCATATCGAGCGTTCACGCTCATCGAAATGGCCATCGTGCTGATCATCATCGGCCTGCTCATAGGCCTGGTGGCGCCCATCGTCACCGACATGGTCAAACGCGAGAAATCCTCGGGCGCCAAGGCCTACGTCGAGCAGGTCAAGAACGAGATCATCGGCTTCGCGCTCATCAACAAGCGCCTGCCCACCAGCGCGGAGCTGGGCACCCGGGTGGACCCCTACGGCAACACCCTGGCCTACCACGCCCCCTCTTCGCTGACCTCCACCGACTTCTGCTCCACCACGCCCGCGTCCAGCTCCCTCTACGAGGTGGGCGAGGTGCAGCCCGACGGGACCACCACGACCTACGCGGAAATCGCCTTCGTCCTGTCCAGCGCCGGGCGCAACCTGAACGAGGAGTACGCGGTCGCGGGTACGGACGTGACCACCTACGACCCCCGGGCCTGGACCAACCACGGCTCCCCGACGCCCTCGCAGCCCGAATACGACGACATCGTGGCCTACGTGTCCTACAACTACCTGCGCAGCAAGGTCTGCACCAACAGCGGCTCTTCCTTCAACCCGCCCGGGTCCGACGTGTCCTTCTCCAAGAACATCGCCGACTTCGCCGGGGCCAGCCAGGGCGGGGCCAGCACCAGCGCCGACCCGCACTCCGCCGGCGGCGGCACGGTGACGGTCAACGTCTCCACGGGCACCATCGAGCTGGCCTCGACCTCCAATTCGCCCAGCGCGGCGTGCGTGTGGTACCAGGGCGACAGCGCGGCGGGCAACTGCTCGGACGCCAACGCGGGCGACGGACGCGGCAACGGCGTGTGCGACTGGGGGGGCGGCGTGCGCGCCTACTTCACCTTCCAGCTCGACAGCGAGGCCGCCAACCAGCCCCGGGGCTACGGCGGCGGCTTCACCTTCGCCCTGGTGGACGGCAACAACGGCCCGCAGTCGTGCGGCGCCGCCTCGGGCAGCGACAGCTGGCTGGGCTACAGCGAGGTCGTGGGCGACCTGGGCGCCGACGGCGGCGTCTCCGCGCCCAAGATGGCCGTGGAGGTGGACACCTTCGCCGACGGCAGCAAGTGCGACCCCGGCTACAACCACTCCGCCCTGGTCTACTGGACCGGCGACGCCCACAGCAACAAGCACGGCGAGGACATCCCCACGGCCACGGCCACCGGCGTGAGCGTCGCGCCCAGCACCGTCGGCTCGTCCCGGCCCTTCAACCCGACCCTGGACGCGGCCTCCATCGCCGCCGACATCGCCGACACCCACACCAACACCTACGCCGCCTGCCAGGACGACCTCGCCCCCGCCGGGCCCAAGAACATCGCGGGCTTCGCCAACGCCACCGGCGCCGGGCCCAACAAGCGCAACTGGCTCGAGGACGGCCTGGGCAAGAACGTGCGCATGGAAGTCTACGCCAACCCCGCCGCGCCGGGCTGGTACAACGCCACCGTGTGGATGGACTGCTCCAACTGCGCGGACCTGACCCAGCAGTGGGAAGGCAACGCCTCGCACGACGGCAACGGCAAGAAGATCCACCACGTGCTGCACGCCAGCCCCAACACCTGGCCCACCATCCGTTTCGGCTGGACCATGAGCGCCGACGCCACGGCCACGGGCCAGACCATCACCCTGTCCAATTTCGGCCTCAAGTTCCTGTAGGTAGCCCGGAGTCGCATACCGACCAGCAGGCCATATCTTCACACTCCGGCGCGCTCCATCCTCCAGCCTCGCTGCCATCCCCGGGCGCGCCAACCGACCGGAGCCCCCATGTCGCACCGCACCCGCGCATTCACCCTCGTCGAGATGGCGCTCGTGCTCATTCTGTTCGGCGTCTTGCTGGGCACCACCCTGCCCCGGCTGCTCTCGGACATCAAGACCGACGCCGCGAAGAAGAACAAGAATTCCGTGGCCGAGGCCCGCGAGGAGATCACCGGCTACGTGCTGGCGAACAAGAAGCTCCCCGAGGCGGCCATCGACGGCACCCGGACCGTGGCCCCCACGCAGATCAAGGCCCGCATCGACGCCTCGGGCCAGCCCATCGTCTACATCCTGCCCAACGTCAACGCCACGGGCGGAGCCCTGTGGGAGGACGACATCTGCGTGTTCGGCGACACCGGCCTGTCCGTGACCGGGCCGGGCGGCACCACGGACAATGTGGCCTTCGTCGTCGCCAGCCCGGGGCAGAACCACGCCCTGGACCTGGTGGTGGCCCCGCCCATGGTCCCCGGCGTGCAGGGCGCGGCCAGGACCGTGACCATGAAGGCTTTCGGCGCCGACAGCGACGCCAACCCCGGGCTGGAATTCGACGACATCGTGGAGTTCGTGACCCTGGACTACCTGCAAGCCAAGTTCGATTGCTCGGACTACACGCCCGAGCCTCCGGGCAGCCCCCTGTCCACCCTGCCCATGGACGACATGACCGACACCAACCTGAGCTTCGGCAGCGGCGCGTCCATCGTCTCCAGCGCGACCGCCGGGGGCGGCATGGGCAACGTGCTCTCCGTGGACGGTACCGCCAGCGGCGCCGTCACCGTGCTCAACTCGGCGGACTACCGCCTGGACGAGTTCACCATCATGGGCTGGTTCAAGACCCGCGACGCCACCGTGGGCGACTACGAGCCCATCATCAGCCGCCAGTGGGACGCCAACGCCAACCCGCACAACCATCGCAACTTCTGGGTCGTCACCTGGGCCAACAACACCGACCAGAGCCACTTCCCCGGTGAAGCCGTCTTCAAGGCCAGCCGCAACATCGGCACGGCGGAGCCGCACTTCAACGTGGACACCGATGCCCAGACCCGCGTGGCCGCCCCCCGCCACCACGACGCCAACTGGCACTTCTTCGCCGTGACCATGCAGGACACCGTCAGCCCCAAGGACGTGAACAACCCCCACCGGGCCACGGTGTTCGTCAGCGAGAACATCGCCCAGGACCTGCACAAGACCGCCAACGCGGTGACCACCAACCGCCTGCTCAACCGGGGCCCGGCCCTGGGCCCGGCCACCGGGGCTGGCGTCTATACCATGTACATCGGCAAGGAAGACCGCACCTCGCGCTACTTCGACGGCTACATCGACGAGATCGTCATCTACAATTACGCGCTCACCGACGACGAGATCGGCTCGTGGTACAACGCCACGCGCGGCTACTACTGAGCGGATTGCGAACCAGCCCCGGGCGCCGCAGGCTTCAATAAGCCTGCGGCGCCTTGCTTTTTCCAAGGCCGCCGCACTTTCCCCACCCGCGCGAGCCTCCTCGCGCCACGTCTCGCATTCGGCGATGAAATGGTGTACATTGGGCCCATCCTTCGCGGCGGCCGCAGGCAGACGGCACGCCGCGCGGATGCGCACGGACAACGACAGCCCCGCCCCCGGGGCAAGGAGTGCCCCATGAAACGTCCGCCCAAGGCCTTCACCCTCGTCGAGATGGCCCTGATCCTGCTGCTTTTCGGCGTTCTGCTGGCCACTGTCCTGCCCCGGCTGCTCTCGGACATCAAGACCGACAAGACCCGGGAGGGCAAGGCCTCCGTCAGCGAGGCCCGCGAGGAGCTCATCGGCTACGCCCTGGTGAACACCATGCTCCCGGCGGCGGACGTCACCGGGACCGTGCCCGCCGTGCCGGGCAGCATCAAGGCCCGGCAAGACACCTGGGGCCAGGGGCTGACCTACGTGCTGCCAAACGCCAACGCCACGGGCCAGACCCTGGCCGACACCAGCCTGTGCGACTTCGACGGCACCACCCTCTCCTACACCGACCCCGCGGGCAAGACCACGGTGGACGTGGCCTTCATCGTCGCCAGCAAGGGTCTGAACGCCATGAACGACCTGGCTGGCATCGGCACGGGCACGGTGACCGCCCGGTCCTTCGGTGCCGACAGCGCCGTCAACGCGGGCCTGGAGTTCGACGACGTCGCGGAGTTCGTGACCCTGGATTACATCAAGAGCCGGATGGACTGCTCGGGCTCCGGGCCCGGGCCCGGGCCCGGCCCGGGCTCCGGCTCGGACATCGCCTTCGCCAACGGCATGGACGATTTCGACGTCGCCGGGGTGGCCAACCCGCCCGGGCAGACCGGCCCCAACCCCGTGGTGGTCATCGACGACGGCGCCCTGACCGTGGCCCTGGGCGGGGTCAACAACAACGACGCCGGTTGCCTGTGGTACCAGGGCACGGACGCCGCCCTGGGCTGCGCCGCCGGGGCCTGCACCCTGAACTACGGCTTCCGGGCCTTCTTCACCGTGCGCTTCTCGCAAACCGACACCAGCGCGGACAGCTCCGCCGCCCGCAGCGGCATCACCTTCGCCATCATCGACGCCCTGGCCAACGACTCCCAGGCCTGCGGCTCCACCGCCGACTACCTCGGCTACGGCTCCCAGGGCGCGCGGACCATCAGCGCCGAGAGCATGGCCCTGGAACTGGATGTGTACTCCAACGGGGTCAGCGGTCCGGCGCCCCAGCGCGTGGACTCCAACATGGCCTACAACCACGCGGCCCTGGTCTTCTGGGACAGTTCGAGCGACTCCTCCGTGCGCCACGTGGACGTGAACGGCGGACTGGCGGGCGATTTCAACCCCGCGTATCCCAGCACGGCCATCGCCATGCCCTCCACCAGCCGCAGCCCCAACTGGCTGGAGAACGGCGCCTCGCACAACGTGCGCATCGAGGTCTACCGCAACGCCGGGGCTGGCGCGGCGGGCGGCACGTTCAACGCCACGGCCTGGATCGACTGCCTGAGCTGCGACGACCTGACCCTGCCCTACGCCACCCAGGCCGGGGACGTGGTGGTGCAGCTCAACGCCACCGTGGGCACCAACTCCACCTCGTCCCCGCCGTATACCGGCAGCTTCGACACCTTCCGCTTCGGCTGGACCGTGGGCACCCCCGGCGGCAGCTCCCAGCTGGCGACCATCTCCGACTTCGCCATCAAGCTGCTGCCCGGCGCGCCCGCCCACGCCTACTGAGGCAGGCGCACCCCGACAACGCGACACGGCCCGGGAGGTTCGCCTCCCGGGCCGTGTGCCGTTTCATGCCCCCGGGGCCTCAACCGCCGCAGCAGCCGCCCGCGCTGCGCCCCGCAAGCCCCAGCCCCCGCAGCCAGGACTGGATGATCAGCGTGGCGCAGCCCGTGCCGGGCGAAACGCGCACCGCCCCGGGGGCGCAGTTGCGCGCACAGGCCCCGCATTCGATGCAGGCGTCGCGGTCGCGCAGCACGGCCCTGCCGCCCTCCAGGGCGAAGACCCGGTGCGGGCAGACCGTGACGCACATGCCGCAGCCCACGCAGGCCGCCGCGTCCAGCTCCAGGCTGACCACCCCCGGCAGGTAGCGGAACTCCTTCATTGCCCACCTCCCGGCCCGGCAAAGGCCGCCGCGATCCAGGCCGCCGCGCCCAGCAGCACCGCCCCGGCCTGGAGCGGCAGCGCCACGCGCATCTCCCGTTCCACGCCCGAGGGCGAGGTGTAGGGCGTCGAGCCCGTGAAGTTCATGCCCGTGTACGAGCCCAGGGCCGTGGCCCACAGCGCGAGCCCGGCCCCGCCCAGGGCCCCCGCCCCGGCCCACAGCGCCAGCGCCAGCCCGCAGGCCGCCCCGGCCACGGCGCCCTTGAAGGCCAGGGCCCGTCCGGGCAGCCAGGGCAGCGCCAGCGGCGTGAGCCCCGCCCCGGCCAGCACCCCCGCCGCGCAGGCCGCCGCCGCCAGCACGCCGCGCCGCCAGGCCGCGTCGAACGAGAACCAGCCCGGCCCCAGCCCCGAGAGCAGCGCCGCCGCCAGCAGCACCCAGGGCGCCATGCGCCCGAGCAGCCAGAACTCCACAGGCACCAGCACCGCGCGCTCGGCCAGGGTGAAGGTCACTGTGCGCTCGGCCTCGGACACCTCGCCCCCGCGCTCCAGCCAGGGCCGCAAATCCTCGGCGCGCACCGGGCCGAAGCGCACCGCGAACCCGCTGCGCCTGCGCACCTCGCGCGCGCAGACCCCCGGCGCGCCGAGCTGCGGCACGATGACCACGCGGTGCGTGACCACCGTGTCCAGCCCCGCCGCGCCGATGCGGCGCACCAGTTCCTCGGTGCCGAAGGTGCCCTTGCCCGCCGCGCACCACACGTTGATGCCGTGGGTGTCCAGCACCAGCAGCCAGGCGTCCGCGCCCTCCAGGGCCGCGCGCACGGCGTCGAAACTCAGCTTGTAGTTGGCCGTGACCACCACCGGCGACCCCGGGCCCGCATGGCCCACGGCGTAGAGCCCCGGCACGACCTTGTAGTCGTCGCGCACGGCGCCCAGGCGCGCCAGGGCCGTGCCCAGCCCGTCGCGGGCACCCAGGCGGGTGTCCACGCGCGGCACGGCCCCCGCCGCCGTGGGCAGGAAGCCGAGCACGAAGGGCTCGCGCCGGAAGCCCGGCCGGTCTTCGAGTCCGAACCCGGACTCGGTCTTCGGCCCTCAACAGGGCGCGTCGTCGCGCGCGGGGCTCGCGGGCGCCCCGGGCAGGGGCCGGGCCGCCGCGCGCCCGTCCATCCCGGGTTGCGCGCAGCCGCAGGCGTCCGCCCCGGGTTGCGCACAGCCGCCCGCGTCCGCCCCGGAGTGCGCACAACCGCACGTGTCCTGCATCCGTTCCAGCTTCATGGCTCGTCCTTCGCCTTTGCCCCGCGCTCCAGGGCCGTGGCCAGTTGCACGAAGCGCGCAAGGCGCCCCGCGTCCAGGCAGTAGCAGGTGCGCGGGCCCTCGATCTCGCCCTGCACCAGCCCGCACTCCTTGAGAATCTTCAAATGCTGGCTCACCGTGGACTGCGCCAGGGGCATGATCTCCACGATCTCGCCGCAGATGCAGCGCCCCGCGCGGGCCAGATGGTCCACGATGCGCACCCGCGCCGGGTGGGCCAGGGCCTTGCACAGCAGGGCCAGCTCCCCGGCGTCCGCGCACTCGCGCTCCCGCCCGGGCTCCGTTTCGGGCGAGCCTTGCCGCCGCGTGTCGTCGCTCATGTCACCCCTCCGCCGCTGCCCGCCGCGCCCGGGGTCCGGAACGGCTCCGAACCGGGCTGATCGCGTTTCATCGTTCATCGACGATTAACGAACTTCCGCGGCGCCGTCAAGCGGCCCGGGACGGCACGCGAAGGCGCGCGGCCCACGCGCGGCCCGGAAACGGAAAAACGCCTCACCCGGCACACCCTGCCACTCCCGCCCGGACCTGCCCCCCGCCGCCGGAGGACGCCCACGCCCGCACGCCGCAGCCGGGCGGCCGCCATGGGATGGCCAGCCCCCACGCCCAAGCCCGCGCCGCCGGAGAGGGGCGCCGCTCCCCCCGGGCCTGCCCGCGCCCTGGCCGGAGGGCTCCCCACTTCCGCGCCCACGCCTTGCGCCGGCGGGGAAAGGCCCGGGGGTTAGCCCCCCTTCCGCGCCCGCGCCCCTGTCAGCACTTGTGCATCCCACGTAAAGCGCACAATGGACCACCCCACTCCCGCGCCCATGCAAAGGGCCCGGCCAGCAACTGGCCGGGCCCCGAGAGCACAGGGAAACCGGGTCGCCCTTACGCGGGCTGCTCGGCCTCGGCGGGGGCCGCCGGGGCCACGGGCGCCGCAGGCGCCTTGGCGTTGAGGGCCACCTCCTGCGGGAACACAGGCAGGTAGCGGTACGCCAGGGAGGTCACGATGAAGCCGTAGGCGATGACCATCACCGACGGGCCCCACTCCGCCCAGTTCGGCACGTAGAGGTACCACTTGTCGAAGGGCATGACCGGGATGGCCAGGGCCTGCACCGTGAACACGTAGCGGTTGATGGTCACGCCCACGCACGACAGGATCGCGCCGGTGTAGAGCAGCGCGGGGATGTTCCTGAACGCGGAGACCATCAGCAGGACGGCCGGCACGACGCCGCACAGGCCGATCTCGATCCACAGCAGGCTGACGCCGTAGCCCAGGTCGCTGTTGAACATCTGGTCCCACGTCAGGCCGGAACGCGGCAGCACGTCCGTGGCCCAGGCCCAGGTGTCCAGGATCTTCAGGAAGACGTACAGGGTCAGCATGGTGCCAGCGATCTTGCACATCAGGCGCTTGACGTTCCAGTCCACCAGCTTCTTGCCCGTGAGCAGCTCCATGAGCTTGACCACCAGCACGGAGAAGCACGGGCCGGAGCCCACGGCGGAGAGCACGAACAGGAAGAACGTCCACGGCCAGATGAAGAAGCCGTCACGCAGCACGTAGGGCCGCCCGAAGAGCACGCCGTACATGCCGCCCAGGGAGCCCTGGTGGAAGGTGGACAGGAACGCGCCGATGCCCGCGATGAGCGGCATCACGTAGTGGAAGTTGTGCGCGATGTTGTGCAGCAGCGGAATCTGGTTCAGCTTGCGGTTCTCAAGGATGTTCGGGATGAACTCCAGGGTCAGCACCATGAGGTAGCAGGTGATGCAGAACATCACTTCCGTCAGCATGGAGTGGACGTTGGGGTGCCAGAAGCCGAACCAGGAGCGCAGCGGCTGGCCCACGTCCAGGGCCAGGATCAGCATGGCGCCGGAGTAGCACAAAAAGCCGATGATGACCGTCAGGTTGACGATCTTCTCCAGCTCCTTGATGTCCAGGATGTACTTGAGCAAGCCGGTGAAGAAGGCCCCTGCGCCCAGGGCGATGACCGCCAGGTCGAAGGTGATCCACAAGCCGAACCCGAAGTAGTTGTCCAGCGCGGTGCGCGCCAGGCCGTCCGGGAACAGGATCATGATGGCCTCGTAGGCACCCAGGGCGAACACCACCCCGCACACGCCGAGCCACAGCAGGAATTTGCCGAGCGAGCAGCGCTCGACTCCCTCAGGCCACAGTGCTCTATCCATGGTGAGCCCCTCCCTCGTTCACTTGGGCTTTTTCATTGGCCAGGTAGTTGTCGCCCTGCAGGCGGACCCAGGCGCGCTTGCTCATGTAATAGACCTGCGGGTCGGTGCCCAGGCGCGCCAGCAGCCGGAAGGTGTGCGGGCTGCGGGCCAGCTCGTAGACGGCGTGCTCGGGGTTCTTCACGTCGCCGAAAGTGATGGCGCCCGTGGGGCACACCTCGGCGCACGCGGGCATGTAGGCGCCGTCGGCCAGCTTTTCGGGGTCTTCCCCGGCCACGCGGGCGGCGTCCTTGGCGTACATCAGGCGATGGTGGCAGAACGAGCATTTCTCCACCACGCCGCGCGAACGCACCGACGTATGCGGGGTGAGCTGCTTCTCCATGCCCTCGGGCCACACGGGCTGGTCCCAGTTGAACACGCGGGCGTGGTAGGGGCACGAGGCCATGCAATACCGGCAGCCGAAGCAGCGCGGGTAGATCTGGCTCACGATGCCGCCGTTCTCGTTCTTGTCGGTGGCGATGGCCGGGCAGACCGACACGCACGAGGGCACGCCGCACTGCATGCAGGGCCGGGGCAGGTAGGCCGTGTCGCCGCCGTCGGTCAGCTCATAGATGGTCAGCCACTCGATCTTCTTGAAACGGGTGGGGAAGCCCTTGGCCTCGATGCGCCGCAGCTGGTTGTCCTGGGGCGCGATGTTGTTTTCCTTGTTGCAGGCCACGACACACGCGCCGCAGCCCGTGCATTTGTCGATGTCGATGACCATGCCCCATCTGATCGGGAAGTCTTGGAAAGTGGACATATTGCGTACCTCTTCTTAGGCGGTGGCGATGTTCACCCGGGTGTCGGACCACACGGACAGGCCGGTCTCGGGGTCATCGGCCGCAGCCAGGACCTTGTAGGCGTTGTCGCCAAGGCCCCTGCTGTACTCGTCCCACGCCGTGTGGCCGAAGCCCAGGGGCGCGGCGACGACGCCGGTCATGACCTTCTCGGTGACATGGACCCGGGCGGTCATCTCGCCGCCGGGGCCGGTCAGGCGCACGGTCTGGCCGTCGGCCACGCCGCTCATGCGCGCGGTCTTGGCGTTCATCTGCACCATGAGGTCGCAGTTGCGCACGGTGACGGCGTTGTAGGGCGGCAGGGCCACCTTGGCCGAGCCCAGGTTGTGCTTGGCCACCGGGGCCAGGGCCAGCAGGCCCTCGCCCACGGCCCGGGGCGCGGGGGCCGCAGCCACGGTCAGGTCGGGCACCAGGGGCAGGGTCCGGGCGCTGGTCCAGGCCGCTCCGCGCTTGAGGGCGTTCCAGTCGGCGCCCAGGGCCACGGCCTTGGCCCGCAGCACGTCCTTGAACGCGACATAGCCCAGGTCGATGTCCAGCCTACGGGCCACGGAGAGCAGCACGTCGGCGCTGGCGCGGGTGTCGAAGGCCGGGCGCGCCAGGGGCCGGTTCAGGCTGTAGACGGCCTGCCCGGCGCCGTAGGGGGTGTACACGTCGTCGTAGCGCTCCAGGGCCATGCTGCTGGGCAGCACCAGGTCGGCCAGCTCGGCGGTCTCGTCCATGAAGCTCGAGAAGCTCACGGTGAAGCCCGCGCGGCGCACGGCCTGGGCCATCAGCTCCGCCTGGGGCAGGGCGTAGGCCGGGTTGGCGTCGTAGACCAGCAGAACGTCGGCCTTGGCCTGGCCCTCGGCCAGCTTTTTCAGGAAGGGCACCAGGTCGGCGCTGTAGCGGCTGGCGACCGAAGGCGCGCCGTCCACGACCACCGGGGCCTCGGGCACAAGCTTCACACCACCGGCCACGTTGACGCGCCCGAGCATGGCGTTCAGACCCAGGGCGGCCATCAGGGCCCGGGCGCCTGCGCCCTGGCCGAACTCCGACCCGGCGATGACCAGCGGCCGCCTGGCGGCGGCCAGCTCGGCGGCCAGCTTGCGCAGGGTGTCGGCGCGCACGCCCGTCTCGCGCTCGATGCGCGCGGGGCTGTAGTTGGCGGCCACGTCCTTGCGGAAGGCGTCCAGACCCTTGGCCTGGGCGGTGGCGCCGCGCTCCATGAGCACGTGGGCCAGGCCCAGGGCCACGCTGGCGGCGGCGCCGGGGCGGGCCTGGATCCACTGGTCGCAGACCACGGCGGTGTTGTTCAGCACCGGGCCCGCGTAGACGTACTTGGCCGTGGCGTCCTGGCCCGAGGGGTGGCTCTGGGAGAAGGCCCGGGCGTTGCGCACGGCGGTGCCCGAGCTTTCCAGGGCGTCGGCGCCAAGCAGCAGCACATAGTCCGCGCCTTCGATGTCGTAGGCCAGCCGACCTTCGGCGCCCAGCATCTCCAGGGCCTTGTGGGCGCTCTGGGCCTCGCCGGGCATCATGTAGAACGCGCCGGAGAGCTTGTGCATCAGGGCCGCGAAGACCTCGTTGGCCGTGCCGGTGTCGTCACCGCTGACCATGGCCACATCACCCTTGGCCTGACCGAGCTTTTCGGCCAGCAGGGCCTCGGCGTCGTCCCAGGAGATGGGCTCGAGGCCTGCGGCGGTGCGCACCAGGGGTTGGCGCACGCGCGCCGGGCTCATCAACAGGCCGACCTCGGCGGCGGCCAGGGCCGACACACCCCCTCCGGACAGCGGGTGATCCTTGCTGGCGCCAAGGCCCACGGGCACGCCGTCCACCAGAGCCACGCGCACGCCCGACCCGGCGGGGTCGAGCTTGGAGGCCATCTCGGCGAAGTAGACCGCGCGCTTGGGAACCTTGGGGTTCCACTGCCAGTTCTGGGTCCAGATGGAGATATCGTCCGTCAGCTTCCAGGGGATGGGGGTGATCATCATCCCCGCCCCGGCACCGGCGGCAAAACTCAGGAAGGTTCTTCTATTCATAACTGCGCCACCTCGTTGCTAGCGATGACAGACGTAGCAGGCGTTGCTCTGGCCGTTCTCGGCGTGGCAGCGCTCGCATTCCCACATCTTCATGGTCCCCCGGCTGTAGGCCGGGTCCACGCCGACACCCCTGCCGAACACGATCTTGTAGCCGCCGTTGGAGTAGCCGGTCAGCTTGTTGCGGTAGTGCAGGGGCGGGGTATCGCTGCTGCCCACGTCGGGGTGGCAGGTGGTGCAGTCCTGCGAGGCGTGCGCCGCGTGGGAGAAGAACACGTTGTCGGGCTGATGCTGGTAGACCAGCCACGGCACTTCCTTCTCCTCGTTGACGTACTCGTTGATGAACCGCTCCTCCTCGGGGTCTTCACCCATCATGTCGGTGTGGCAGTCGGTGCAGGACTCGGTCGTGGGAATACCGCTGAAGGAGCCGTCCTCGTTGAGGTAGTGGCAGTCCTCGCAGGCCATTCCGGCATCATCCACGTGGACGAGGTGGCTGAACCGGATGGGCTGTTGCTCGACGCTGAACAGCACCCGGGGGAACCACCACCAGCCCACGAGAAGCATTGCCACGAATCCGATGAAAAACGGCAACGCTCCTCCGCTTCCTGAAGTTTTCTTCACCATGTGCTCTCGCCTCATCCTTGGGTAAAAGAGTTGCTCACCGGACGCACGTCCCGGCATCCCTCCGGGAGAACGGCCCTTGGGCCCTTACCACGACCCCGCTCGAACGCGTCTGCCCATCCGGCCGAGAGATGCCGGACGACGCGTTCAGGCGGGGTTCACGACCGAAAAAAAAGCCACAGGGAGACGCAGCAGTTCTAGGCACGTCAGCCCAGACGTGTCAAGGCTTAATGAAATAATTCACGAACCTGATTTCCCTGGATTGTCCTCCGTTTCCGGGGGAAAAGCGGCTTGCGGACCGGGCAGGCGCCTGCGGGCGGGGCGGGCCCTGCCGGGCGGCCCACGGAGCGGCGTGGCTTGCGGACCGGGCGGGCCTGCGGACCTCGGCGTGCCGCCCCCGGCGCGCCGCAACGCAAAGGGGTGGCCGCCCGGTGCCGCGGCCGCGCGCCAGCGGGCGGGAAGGCAACGGCGACCTGCCGCCCTGCCCGCGCCGAGCCCGGGCGCGGCAAAGGCGCCCAGCATGGTCCCGGCTTGGCTCCTGCGGAACTGCGCCACGCCTGCGCGCGGGCGGCCTTGCCGCCTCCGCCCCGGCGTCGAAAAAGCTGCCGCACGTCGCGCCCGCGCGCGGGCGGCCCTGCATGTGCGCAAAGCGTGGCCAAAGCCCCTGCCCCGCTCCCGGCGCCCCCCGCCCGCAGCTAGGCGTCGTCCTGCGGCCCGGCCTCGCGCGGGGCGCGGCCATACACGTCGTCGAAGCGCACGATGTCGTCCTCTTCCAGGTACGGGCCGGACTGGATCTCGATGATCTCCACGGGCACCTTGCCGGGGTTGCCCAGGCGGTGCAGGGCCGTCTTGGGGATGTCCACGGACTGGTTCTCGTAGAGCAGGATCTCGCGGTCGTCCACCTGGACCTGGGCCGTGCCGGAGATGACCACCCAGTGCTCGCTGCGGTGGTGGTGCTTTTGCAACGACAGCCGCGCCCCGGGCAGTACCTCGATGCGCTTGATCTTGTAGTGCGGGCCCTCTTCCAGCACCGTGTAGCTGCCCCAGGGGCGGCGCACGGTGACGTGGGCCTCCACCAGCCTGCTCTGCTCCGCGCGCAGGCGCTCCACCACGTCCTTGACGCGCTGGACCTTGTCCTTGGGGCAGATCAGCGTGGCGTCGCGCGTCTGGACCACGATGAGCCCGTCCAGCTCCACGCAGGCCAGCTTGCCCCCGCGCGAGAGCAGCAGGCTGTCCTTGCAGTCCATGGCCAGCACATCGCCCTGGACGACGTTGCCCGCCGCGTCCTTGGCGCCCAGGCGGTACAAGGCCTCCCAGCTGCCCAGGTCGTCCCAGCCGAAGTCGGCGCGCACCACGGCCTGGCGCGCCACGTGCTCCATGATGCCGTAGTCCACGGACACGTCGGGCAGGGCCGCGTAGCCCCGGGCCAGGGGCTCGCGCCCGCGCGCGGCCCACCAGGCCGCCAGCTCGGGCTGGAAGCGCTCCACGGCCTCCAGGAAGGCCCGGACCTGGAAGATGAACATGCCGCTGTTCCAGAAATGCAGCCCCCCGGCCAGGAAGCGGCGGGCCGTATCCAGGTCGGGCTTTTCCACGAAGCGGGCGACCTCGAAGCAGTCGTCGCCCAGCTCCGCCCCGCGCTCGATGTAGCCGTAGCCCGTTTCGGGCTTGTCGGGCACCACGCCGAAGGTCACGAACCAGCCCTGGCGGGCCAGGGCCGCGCCGCGCCCCAGGGCCTCGTGCCAGACCCCGGGCTTGTGGATCAGGTGGTCGGAGGGGAACACGGCCACCAGGGCCTCGGGGTCGCGCGCCGCCACGCGCTCCATGCCCAGCAGGATGGCGGGCAGGGTGTTGCGGCGCATGGGCTCGGCCAGCACCTGGGCCTCCAGGTCCGGGTCCACCCCGGCCACCTGCCCGCGCACCTCGAAGAACTGCTCCTCGTTGGTCACCACCCACACGTCGGCAGGGGCGAAGACCTCCAGGGCCCGGGCCGCCGTCTGCTGGAGCATGGTGGCCGTACCGGTCAGCGCCAGCAGCTGCTTGGGCAAAAGCGTGCGCGAATACGGCCACAGGCGGGTGCCGGAGCCTCCGGCCAGGATCAGCGCCTGGCAGCCGTACAGGGCCTTGGCGGCGGCGGAGTCGCGGGTCATCGCCCCTCCTCGGGGTTGGGGGTTGCGGCGCCGGGCCCGGCGCCCGCGGCGAAGACGAAGGGCGAGGCGTAGTCGGCCAGGCGCGGCAGGGCGCGGTCCCTGTCCGAAAGCAGGGGGGCGGCCTCGGGCCAGGGGATGCCCAGGTCCGGGTCGTTCCACAGGATGCCGGTGTCGCGCGCGGGGTCGTAGTAGGCGTCCACCTTGTACTGGAACTCCGTGCCCGGGGCCAGGGTCAGGTAGCCGTGGACGCAGCCCGCCGGGATGAACATCTGGACGTGGTTGTCGGCGGTGAGGGTTTCGGCGTGCCAGGTGCCGTAGGCCGGGGAGCCCACGCGCAGGTCCACGGCCACGTCGTACACCGCCCCGCGCGACACGCGCACCAGCTTGGCCTGGGCCGAGGGCGGCGTCTGGAAGTGCAGCCCGCGCAGCACGCCCCGGGCCTCGGACCGGGCGTGGTTGTCCTGCACGAAGTCGCAGGCCACGCCGTGTTCCGCCAGCACCCGGCGGCTGTAGGTTTCCATGAAGAACCCCCGCTGGTCCGTGAAGACCCGTGGGGTCAGGACCAGCAGTCCCGGAATGCTCGTGGCCCGCACCTGCACCGTGTCGCCCTCCTTGCCTCGCCCGCCGCGCCGCGCGCGGTCACGGGTCATCTACCAGCCTTTGCCCGCGCCGACAACAGCCGCGCGCCCTGCGCGCCCCCTGCGCACGCACCGCGCCCCCGGCCCCGGCCCGCGCCCCGCGCGGCCAAACCCGTTGACAAACCATGACCAATCCAGGAGACTTCCGCCCACGGGGCCGCTGCCCCGCCCCTTTCCGGCCAAGGCGGAGCAGGACATGGACACGGACAGCGCACAGGACCCGCAGGACGAAATCGCCCGGCTCAAGGCCGCCCTCGCCGCCCAGGCCGCCGAGACGGACGCCCTGCGCGCCCAGCTGGAAGCCGAAAACGCCGACCTGCGCCACCGCCTGGAGCAGTTCCGCACCATCTTCGACAACGCCGCCTCGGGCATCAGCATCCAGAACGCCGACGGGATCATCGTCCGCTGCAACCAGACCTTCCTGGACATGGTCGGCTACACTGCCGAGGAGCTTTACGGCCTGCCCGCCACCGCCGTGACCCACCCGGACTTCGTGCAGCACACCCTGGCCCTGGTGGACTCCGCGCGCCGGGGTGCCGCGGCCTCTTTCCATTACGAAAAGAAGCTCCTGCGCAAGGACGGCTCCGCCCTGTGGGCCGACCTGACCACCCGCGTGCTCACCAGGCCCGGCGGCGAGCCCCAGGGCTTCGTCTGCGTGCTGCACGACATCACCGACCGCAAGCGCACCGAGACGGCCATCTGGGAGAGCGAGCAGCGCCTGCGCCTGCTGGTGGAGCGCCTGCCCGTGCTCATCCACGCCCACGACGCCGAAGGCAACTACGTGTTCTGGAACCGCGAGTGCGAGCGCGTGCTGGGCTACAAGGCCGCCGACATCATCGGCAACCCCCGGGCCCGCGAGCTGCTCTTCCCCGACCCGGGCTACCGTCGGCGCATCGAAACCCTGCACGGCGAGTCGGGCGACTACACGGGGCGCGAGGCCGACACCACCGCCGCCGACGGCAGCATAAAGACCATCCTGTGGACGCGCATCTCCGGCGAGCACCCCCTGCCCGGCTGGGCGGTGTGGGAAACGGGCATGGACATCACCGGGCGCAAGGCCGTGGAGAACGCCCTGCGCGCCTCGGAGCGCGACAAGAAGGTCATCCTGGACACCATTTCCGAGTGCGTGCTCTACCAGACCACGGACAAGCGCATCCTGTGGGCCAACCGCGCGGCCTGCGCCCTGGTGGGCGCGGGGCCCGAGGCCATCCGGGGCAAGCGCTGCTACGAGGTCTGGCACGGCTACAAGAAATCCTGCACCACCACCTCCTGCCCGGTGGACCACGCCCTGCGCCTGGGCGCGCCCGTGGAGGCCGAGGTAGAGGGCGAGGGCGGCCGGACCTGGCTGGTCAAGGGCTACCCCTCCTTCGCGCCCGACGGCTCCCTGTCCGGCGCCATCGAGGTCGCCACGGACATCACCAGCCGCAAGCGCGCCGAGGAGGCCGTGCGCGCCGCCCGCGACCTGGCCGAGAACGCCACCAAGATGAAGGACGAATTCCTGGCCAACATGAGCCACGAGCTGCGCTCGCCCATGAACGGCGTGCTGGGCATGCTCGACGTGCTGCTGGACACCGACCTGGACGCCGAGCAGCGCGACTGCATCCAGACCGCATTGCAGGCGGGCGAGGGCCTTTTGGCCATCATCAACGACATCCTGGACTTCTCCAAGCTCCAGGCCGACAAGATCGTGCTCTCGCGCAGGCCCTTCCGGCTGCAAAGCACCGTGCGCACGGTGTGCAACACCTTCCGCGAACAGAGCCTGCGCAAGGGCCTGGACGTGGGCTACACCATCGACCCCGCCGTGCCCGAGACCATCATCGGCGACGAGGGCCGCATCCGCCAGATCCTGTTCAACCTGGTGGGCAACGCCGTGAAGTTCACCCACAAGGGCAGCGTCCACGTCCAGGCGCAGATCCTGCGCAAGGGCGCGGACCCCGGGCGGGCGCGGCTGCTGTTCACCGTGGCCGACACGGGCATCGGCATCCCCGCCGACCAGCTCGACACCATCTTCGACCCCTTCGTGCAGCTCAACTGGGCCAAGAACCGCAAATACGAGGGCACGGGCCTGGGCCTGGGCATCGTCAAGCGCCTGGTGACGCTCATGGGCGGCATCATCACCGTGGAAAGCGCGGTGGACAAGGGCACGACCATCCACTTCTGGATCAACGTGGACCTGCCGGACTGAGGGGGGGGGCTTTGACTTGACCAGGCCGGTAGACACAGGCGGCACAAGATACTTTAATCTCTTCATCTGAGGATCTCAAATATTCGGAGTAAGTATGCTTGGAACGCTGCTGTTAATTGGAATGCTTGTCTGTGGCTTCCTTAATGTCACCCCTTGGGTGTTGATTCCCGGTGCTATCATCGCCGGATTCCTTGGTATGCATTACCCTCCCGGAAAAGCTGCGGCGGCAAGGGAACGAGGTTTTTATTGGAAAGGTGTCTTCGGATCTATGCCACTACAGGCGATTCTTCTGGCTATTCTTTACGGGATAGGATGGGGAATAAGCACTCTAATAGGACAACGTCTGTAACCCAGTCCTATCGAATGTCATAATATAAGCCGAACATAGGCTATACTGATCTTCTAGATATGACCTCTAACCTTTGGCTTCCTGCAAAGAATGCTCCGCGTCCCGTCAACAGAGACTAGGATACACGGCTTCTGTGCTGGGCAAAGTCTCTTGATGGACATAAAAATCCCCCTGGCTGTTGGTACAGCAGGGGGATTTTGCTTTTGACAAACAAAAACCCACACCTTTGCTGAACGGCTCGGCTTCGAGGCGCTTTTTCGCGCCCGCTCAAAGTGTGGCCCCAGCCCTCAGCTCTCCAGGGCCGGGGGGGCGGGGGTGCCGAAGGGCAGGTAGGCGGGGGGCATCTTGTCCTTGAGGGCCACGCCCGACAGGCCCAGGGCCAGGGCCTCTTCCAGCAGATAGGCCAGCTTGCGCACGGCCTCGTCCAGGCTCAGGCCGCCCGGACGCACGTTGGAGATGCAGTTGCGGGCCTCGTCGGTGGTGCCGGGGCGCGGGCCGTGGGTCAGGTAGATGCCCAGGGAGTTGGGCGAACTGAGCCCCGGGCGCTCACCGATGAGGATCACCGAAACCCGGGCGCCCAGAAGGGCCCCCACCTCGTCGGCCACGGCCACCCGCGCGTTCTCCACCAGGCACACCGGGCCCACGGAAAGCCCCGCCCCGCGCAGCACGGGCACCAGACGGCGCACCAGGGGCCCGGCGGTCTCGTGCACCGCGCGCGCGGACAGACCGTCGCCCACCACCAGGACCACGTCCGGGACGCCGCCCGGGGTCGCACCCTGGGCACCGCTCGAAGCCACGCCCGGGGCACCTTCCGGGGCACCGTTTGGAGCCGCGCCCGAGGCGCCGCCCGGGGCCACGCCTGGGGCACCGCCCGGGGCCATGCCCGGAGCGGCATGGGAAGCGGCGCAGGAGGTCGCGCCCGCCACGTCCGGGCTGGCACCCGGGGCCGCGCCCGGGGGCGAACCCGCCGCGTTCCGCGAGGCCCGGGAGGCGCCCTCCGGCTCCCTGGCTCCGCCCTCCGGCCCCCCGGCTCCGCCCGCCGCGCCCGCCGCGCGCGCCGCAAGCAGTTCCCGCGAGGCCTCGTCCAGGCGGCGGCCCTTGTCCGGGCGGGTCAGGTATTCGCCCCGGTCGGCCACGGCGCTGTGCAGGCGCAGGCATTCCAGCCCGGCCCCTTCCAGCTCCCCGGCCAGCTCGGCCATGCGAAACGGCTGCCACACGGCGTCGCGGGCCTGGGCGTGGGCCAGGCGAAAGGCCAGGCTCTCGGCCAGGGGCAGGCTGACCCCGCAGCGGCCCAGGCTGATGCGCGCCTGGGTGAAGCGGCGCAGTTCGCTCCACAGGTCGGGGGTGACGATGGGTCCGGCCTTGCTCATGCCCCGCCCTCCCCTCTGGTCCCGCCCTCGCGCGCGGCCCCGGCCTCGCGCGGCAGGGCCAGCAGCGCGTTTTCCGCGCTCATGGGCAAAAGCCGCCCGGCGGCGTCGTGTATGCCCAGGGCCTCCAGCCAGGCCTGGAACTCCGGGGCCGGGCGCAGGCCCAGCAGGCGGCGCAGGTAGCAGGCGTCGTGGAACGACGTGGACTGGTAGTGGAGCATGATGTCGTCGGCCCCGGGCACGCCCATGATGAAGGTGCAGCCCGCCGCGCCCAGCAGGGTCAGCAGGGTGTCCATGTCGTCCTGGTCGGCCTCGGCGTGGTTGGTGTAGCAGATATCCACGCCCATGGGCAGGCCGAGCAGCTTGCCGCAGCAATGGTCCTCCAGCCCGGCGCGCAGGATCTGCTTGCCGTTGTAGAGGTACTCCGGGCCGATGAAGCCGACCACGGTGTTGACCAAAAGCGGGCGGAAGCGCCGGGCCACGGCGTAGGCCCGGGCCTCCAGGGTCTGCTGGTCCACCCCGTGGTGCGCCCCGGCGGACAGGGCGCTGCCCTGCCCGGTCTCGAAGTACATCACGTTGTCGCCCACGCTGCCCCGGCCCAGGCCCAGGGTGGCCTGGTGGGCCTCCTCCAGCAGGGCCAGGGAGACGCCGAAGCTGGCGTTGGCCCGCTGGGTCCCGGCAATGGACTGGAAGCACAGGTCCACAGGCACCCCGCGCTCGATGGCCTCCATGGTCGTGGTCACGTGGGTCAGCACGCAGCTCTGGGTGGGCACCTTATGGCGCTGGATGAGCCCGTCGAGCATGAAGAGCAGCCGGGAGATGTTCTCCAGGTTGTCCGTGGCCGGGTTGATGCCGATGACCGCGTCGCCGCAGCCGTAGCACAGCCCGTCCAGGGTCGAGGCGGCGATGCCTTTCAGGTCGTCGGTGGGGTGGTTGGGTTGCAGGCGCACGCTGAAGGTGCCCGGCAGGCCCACGGTGTTGCGAAAGCGCGTGACCACCCGGCATTTGGACGCCGCCAGCACCAGGTCCTGCACGCGCATGAGCTTGCTCACGGCGGCGGCCATTTCGGGGGTCAGGCCCGGGGCCAGCCGGGCCAGGGCGTCGCTGTCCGCCGCGTCGGTCAGCAGCCAGTCGCGCAGCTCGCCCACGGTGAAGGAGCGCACCGGGGCGAAGGCCTGCGCATCGTGGCTGTCGATGATCAGCCGGGTGACCTCGTCGTCCTCGTAGGGCACCACGGCTTCGTCCAGAAAGCGCGTCAGCGGCACCTCGGCCAGCTCCATCTGGGCGCGCACGCGGCTTTCCGCATCCGGCGCGGCCACGCCCGCCAGCACGTCGCCCGAACGCGCGGGCGTGGCCCAGGCCAGCAGCTCGCGCAGGGTTCTCTTGCCCGTCTTGCCCATGGTTCCTCCCCTGTCCGTGCTTACTCCATCGCCGCGCGCCGCGCCAGGGGCTACTGGAAGTACGCCGTGGGCAAATACAGCGCGATCTGCGGGAAGGCCATGATGATGGCCAGCCCGACGACCATGATGGCCACAAAGGGCACGATGGAGCTGTAGATGTCCACCAGGGTGACTTCCTTGGGGGCCATGGCCTTCATCAGGAACAGGTTGTAGCCGAAGGGCGGGGTCATGTAGGCGATCTGGCAGGTGACGGTATACAACACGCCGTACCACACCGGGTTGAAGCCCAGGGAGATGATCAGCGGGATATACAACGGGGCCACGATGACCAGCATGGCCGTGTCGTCCAGGAACATGCCCATGATGATGTAGGAGACCTGCATCATGATCAGCACGCCCCAGGGGCTCAGGCCCCATTCGTCCAGGAACAGCCGGGCGATGGCGTGGACGGCGCCCAGGCCGTCGAACACCGCGCCGAAGCACATGGCCGCCAGGATGATCCACATGAACATGCAGCTCACCGACAGGGTCAGGTGCAGGGTGTCGCGCAGCATCTTGCGCGTCAGGCGACCCTTGGCCCAGGCGGCCAGCAGCGCCGCCGAGGCGCCCACCGCCGAGCTTTCCACCAGGCTGGTCACGCCGAGCATGAACAGGCCGGTGACGGAGAAGATGATCACCAGGGGCAAAAGCCCGGCGCGCAGCAGGCGCAGCTTCTCGCTCCGGCCCACGTTGCGCTCCTCGGCAGACAGCACCGGGCCCAGCTCGGGTTGCAGCCAGCAGCGCACCACGATGTAGACAATGAACAGCGCGGCCAGCAAAAGCCCGGGCAGCACCCCGGCCAGCCAGAGCTGGCTCACGGGCTGGCGGGCGATCATGCCGTAGAGCACCAGCACGATGGACGGCGGAACCATGATGCCCAGGGACGACCCGGCCTGGATCACGCCGGTGACCATGCGCTTGTCGTAGCCGCGCCGGAGCATCTCGGGCAGGGCGATGCTGCTGCCGATGGCCATGCCCGCCACGCTCAGGCCGTTCATGGCCGAGATGGCGACCATGAGCACCACGGTGCCGATGGCCAGGCCGCCGGGCAGCGAGCCCATCCAGACGTGCAGCATCTTGTACATATCGTTGGCGATGCCCGACTCGGACAGGATGTAGCCCATGAAGATGAACAGCGGCAGGGTCAGCAGGGGGTACCAGTTCAGCAGGGCGATGCTGGCGTTGAAGGGCATCTCGGCCCCGCCGTCACCCCACAGGCACAGGGAGAAAATGGCCGCGATGAAGCCGATGGCCCCGAACACGCGCTGCCCGGTCATGAGCATGAGCATGAGCAGCGAGAACATCAAAAGCGCGATGAGTTCGTGGCTCACGACAGCTCCTTCCCCAGGGCCTGGGCAAGATCCTTGAAGAACATGGCCACCGCCTGGAGCAGCATCAGCGCGATGCCCGCGACCATGATCACCTTGATGGGCCACATGAGCGGCGCCCAGGCCGAGTAGTTGCGCTGGCCATACTCGATGGAATAGGCCGTGCTGGAAATGCCGCCGTAGAGCAGCACGCCCAGGTAGAACAGCAGGAACAGGGACGTCACCGAGTCCATCACCCCGCGCTTGCGCGTGGTCCAGCGGCCATAGAACACGTCCATGCGCACATGGGAGTGCAGGAGCATGGAAAACGCTCCGCCAAGCATGTAGTATGCCGACATCGTGAATTGCGCCGATTCAACAGCCCACAGCAACGGGTAATTGAACACGGTTCGCGCGATGGACGACAAAAGCAGGATGGCCATCATGGCGAAGACAAGGTAAAGCGTCGCCTGGCCGACGCGGGTGCTGATTGCGTCCATGTATTGGACGTAGAGTCGGATTGCTCTGGGCAAGGCTGTCTGCTCTTCTGCTTAGGTGTTACGGGGCTGGGCAACGGATGAAGCGGGCCCGGACCCGGCAGGACGCCGGGCCCGGGCCGGGCGCGGCTAGCCGCGGTAGGGCGGGCCGGCCTGCTTCATGGTCTCGACGTAGTCCTTGAGGATGGAGACGACCTTGGCGTTTCGGGGGCTCTGGGCGGCGATCTCGTCCCAGAACTTGATGGCCTCGTCCTCCACGACCTTCCATTCGCTCTCGGGGATGGAGGTCAGCTTCAGCTTGCCGCCCTTGGTGCGGTAGTGGGCCTCGCCCCACCAGTACCAGTGCAGGCGGTAGTAGTGCGAGCTGTCCATGGACATACGGAACAGCGTCTTCAACCGCTCGGGCAGGGCGTCCCACTTGTCGGAATTGGCGAAGTAGGACCCGGCCCAGGCGCCGGAAATGTTGTTGGTCAGGTAGTAGTTGGTCACGTTGGCCCAGCCCACGGTGTAGTCCTCGGTGATGCCCGACCAGGCGATACCGTCCAGCTCGCCGGTCTGCAGGGCGACTTCCACGTCCTCCCAGGGCAGGGTCACGGGCACCACGCCGAAGCGCTGCAGGAAGCGTCCGCCCGTGGGGAAGGTGAACACGCGCTTGCCCTTGAGGTCGGCCACGCTGTTGATGGGCTGCTTGGTGGCGAAGTTGCAGGGGTCCCAGGCACCGGCGGACAGCCAGGTCACGCCCTTGACCTCGGAGTAGGCCTCCTCCCAGATTTCCTTGAGCCCGTAGTGGTTGAAGAGCGTCGGCACGTCCAGGGCGTAGCGCGAGGCAAAGGGGAAATAGGCCGCGAACACGGCCACGTCCACGGGGGCGGCAATGGAGTCGTCGTCGCTCTGCACGGCGTCGATGGTGCCGCGCTGCATGGCGCGGAACAGCTCGCCCGTGGGCACCAACTGGTCGGCGTTGTACAACTCGATGACCATCTCGTTGTCGGCGATCTTGTTGAAGGCCTCGATCTGCGGCTTGATGACGTGTTCGGCCAGGGCGGGCCCCGCATAGGTTTGCAGGCGCCAGCGGATGGTGGTTTTCTTGCTGGCGTGGACGAAGGGCGCGTTGACCACGGCCCCGGCGGTGGCCGCGAGCCCGGCGGCGCCCGCCTTCTTGATGAACTCTCTGCGTTTCATGACTGGTGTCCTCCTGGTCGGGTGTGGGGTGTGCGTGCTCCCGGCGGCCTGACGCCACGCGCGGACCCGGCGTCGGCGCGGCAGCACACGCCCTTTCAGCAACTATCGTTCCGCAACGTGCCCGCCTTATTTTTTCGTTTTATTTCAGGGCCTTTTAGTCTGAGCACCCCATTGTTGCAGGCCCACCCCCCGCATTTTGTAACAACGATGTCAATTCGAAAATCATTATACTCATTTTTGTGAAAATTTTTCGGCTCTTTTTAGGGTAAACTGCGCGTTAAACTACAAAAACGTAGTTATATGCCTCTCGCTCCCTGGTCCTCCCCGCCACAACGCAAAGCCCCGGGCCCGGCACCATGCCGAACCCGGGGCGAGCGCAGGGCCCACGAGGGGGAGGGTGGGCCGGGTGCTCAGTCGGGGGCTGCGTCCCAGTCGCGGGCCAGGGCCAGATACATGGCGGTGGCGGCATGGATATCGGCAGTGGCGCACCATTCGTCGGTGCGGTGGGCCTGGGCCGGGTCGCCGGGGCCAAGGATGAGCATGGGCACCTCGGGGCAGACGTGGCGGAAGGCCGCCGCGTCGGTGAAAAACTGCACGGTCTCCACGCCCGGGGGCCGGTCCAGCAACGGCGCCAGGGCAGCGCAGGCCCGGGCCAGCCAGGGGTGGTCCGGCGCGGTCCAGACCGGGGGCAGGTCCAGCAGGGCGCGGACCTCGGCCTGCTCCCCGGCGGCGGCGCGGACCAGGGCCGTCAGGGCGGCGTTGTCCTGCCCGGGCACGCTGCGGATGTCGATGGTCGCCCGGGCCCGGTCGGGCACGGAATTGACATTTTCGCCCGCCTGGAGCGTGTTCACGCTCAGGGTCGGCGGGCCGAGGTGCGCGTGGGCCGGCCCCAGGTCCAGGGCCCGGACGCGCGCCACGGCGTCCACCAGCTTGTACAGGGCGTTGTCGCCCAGCTCGGGCATGGAGCCATGGGCCGTGCGGCCCCGGGTTTCGCAGGCCAGCCACAGGGCGCCCTTGTGGCCCACCAGGGGCCGGTTGCGCGTGGGCTCGGCCACCACCACGGCCCCGGGCTGGCCGCGCAGAGCGGGGTCGGCCAGGGCGTGGAAGGAGCCCTCGCAGCCGCTTTCCTCGCCGCCAAAGACATACACGGCCAGGGCGCCGCCGAAGCCTTCGCGGGCCAGGGCCAGGGCGGCGGCGCACATGGCCGCCACCCCGCCCTTCATGTCGCTGGCGCCCCGGCCATGCAGCCGCCCGTCCTGCACCAGCCCGGCGAAGGGGTCCACGGCCCAGGCCTCGCGGCCCACGGGCACGGTGTCCACATGCCCGGCCAGGCACAGGGCCGGGCCGCGCCCGGGGTTCAGCCGGGCCACCAGGCTGCCCCGGCCCGGCCCGAAGGTGTCCAGGGCCACCTCCAGCCCCCCGGCGGACAACAGCTGCGCCAGGTACCGCAGGGCCCGCTCCTCGCCCCCCGGGGGGTTGGTGGTATCGAGACGGACCAGCTCGCGGGCCAGCAGGACGGGGTCCACGCTAGCCTTCCAGGACCACGAAGTGGGCCTCGGTGGGCGTGCAGCCCACACCGTTGATGGGCACCACGTCCTGCGGGCAGGCCGACATGGCCACCACGCAGTCGAAGCAGGCCTCCAGGACCACGAAGTCCCCGGCCTTGCAGACAGGCGGCAGCCAGACGATGGTGTTGTCCCGGGCGGGAGTGTTCATCCACAGGTTCAGGGGGCTGGGGCAGAAGGCCGGGTGGTGGCCCAGGGCGCCCATGGCGGCGAAGAAATTGTCCTGGCAGTTGTCGTGGTATTCGCTCACGCCCAGGCCGATGTAGCGGTAGATGTCGCAGGCGGCGATGAGCGTGTCGTGCACGCCCCGGGAGGTGTCCTGCACGAAGCGCAGCATGGGGCGACGGCGGTTGGAGACAAGGTCATCACCCGCCTGGGGGATGATCTTGTCCAGGTAGGCGCGCGTGTGCTGCATGGACAGGTATTCGTTCATGTCGCAGAGGTTGAAGGCCCAGGTGTCCACCACCTGCTGGCCATGGGTGTTAATGATCTTGATGCGCTGCCCGGCGCGCACCACGGCGGCCTTGCCCTTGCGGGCGGGGATGGTCATCAGTTCGCTTGCCATTTTCGGAACTCCTTTTTTGTTTGGGGGGACGCCCGCTAGGCGTTGCGCCGCCGCCAGCCGCCGAGGAAGGCTTCCAGGCGGCTGGTGGACGGCGCGTTGAACATCTGCCCGGGCAGGCCCTGCTCCACCACCTGCCCGTCCTCCATGAACACCACGCGATCGGCGGCCTCGGCGGCGAAGCCCATCTCGTGGGTCACCACGACCATGGTCATGCCCTCGGCGGCCAGGGAACGCATGACGGCCAGCACGTCGCCCACCAGCTCGGGGTCCAGGGCGCTGGTTGGCTCGTCGAAGAGCATGATGGTCGGCTCCATGGCCAGGGCCCGGGCGATGGCCACACGCTGCTGCTGCCCGCCGGACAGGCTGGCGGGGTAGCAGCGGGCCTTGTCGGCCAGCCCGACCTTCTCCAGCATGGCCGCGCCGATGTCGGCGGCCTCGGAGCGGGTCTTGCCCTTGACCGAGCGCAGGGCCTCGGTGACGTTGTCCAGGGCCGTCATGTGCGGCCAGAGGTTGAACTGCTGGAAGACCATGCCCAGGCCGCGGCGCGCCAGGCGCACCTGGGCCGGGGTGCAACGGTGCAGGCTGCCGTCGGGCTCGCGCCGGTAGCCGATGAGCTGGCCGTTGACCACCACGCTGCCCGCCTCGTAGGCCTCCAGGAAGTTGATGCAGCGCAACAGCGTGCTCTTGCCCGAGCCCGAAGGTCCGATGAGGCAGACGACCTCCGAGGGGTAGACCCGCAGGTCGATGCCGCGCAGCACCTCCAGTTCGCCGAAGCGCTTGTGCAATCCGGTGATTTCGATGATCGGGGTCATGGTGCGCGTCTTGACGGTCATGGGCGCCTCCCGGCTGCGGGTTTGAGGTGGCGCGTGAGCCGGGCCTCCAGGGCCCCGCCCGCCCGCGACACGGCCTCCACCAGCAGCCAGTACAGCAGCGCCAGGATGAGCAGCGGCTCGGCGATGGCAAAGGTCTCGTTGACGATCTTGGAGGTCTCCTTGGTCAGCTCGGGCACGGTGATGATGGACAACACGGCGGAATCCTTGACCAGGATGATGATCTGGTTGACCACAGGGGGCATCACCAGGGCGGCCATCTGCGGCAGGCGGATGCGCGTGAGCATGCGCAGCGGCGACAGGCCCAGGCTCTGGGCGGCCTCGATCTGGCCCCGGGGGATGGACTCGAACCCGGCGCGGAAGATCTCGGTGAAATAGGCCGCGCCGTAGAGCCCCAGGCCGACCACCCCCGCCGCCTCGGGCTCCAGCACCAGCCCGAAGCCCGGCCCGGCGTAGTAGAGCAGGAACAGCTGGATGAGGATGGGCGAACCGCGAAAGAATTCGATATAGACCCGGCACAGGGCCCGGGCCGGGCGCACGCCCTGGCGCAGCAGCTCGATGCCAAGCCCCAGGGCCAGACCCAGGGCGACGGACAGGGCGCAGATGCGTGCCGTGGTGCCCAGCCCGGCAAGGATCACCGGCCAGTAGCCGTCGAGCACGGCGAGGTTCATGGCGCCACCTCCCTGCCCCCGGCCAGGCGCCTGCGCACCCAGGCCCCCAGCCCCGCCAGGGCCAGGTTCATGACGATGTAGAACAGGGCCGCCGCGAGGTAGATTTCCGTGGGCCGGTAAGTCTTGGACACCAGCTGCTGGCTGGCACGCATCAGCTCGGTGACGGCGATGACCGAGATGAGCGAGGTGTTCTTGAGCAGCACGATGAGTTCGCCCACCAGGGCCGGAAGCACCAGCCACAGCACCTGGGGCACCATGATCCGGCCCAGGATGCGCCCCTCGCCCAGGCCCAGGGCCCGGGCGGCCTCGGCCTGGCCCGGAGCGATGCTGGCGAAGCCGCCCCGGTAGATCTCGGCCTGGAAGGCCCCGGAGTTCAGGCTCAGGGCGGCGATGGCCGCCAGCAGCGGGGGCGCCTCCACGCCCACCAGGGGCAGCATGTAGAAGACCAGCAGCAGCAAAACGAGGATGGGCACGCCGCGCAGCACGCTGATGTAGACCCGCGCAGCCCCGCGCAGGGCCGGGCGGCCCGAGATGCGGCACAGGCAGACCCCCATGCCGATGACCAGCCCGGCGGCGATGGACGCCAGGGCCACGCCCAGGGTCACGCCCGCCCCGGTGAGCATGGCGGGCAGGTTGTCCAGGACCACGCCCGGGTCGAGTTTCGGCAATGCGCTCACGGTGTCCTTCCGTCGGGGTTGCCCGTGGGGCGTTCTGGGGAGGGGCGGCCCGCCCGCGCGGGGCGCGGGCGGGCCGGGCCAAGGGCTACTGGATGGGCACGGGCAGGGCGTCGGACGGCACGGCCATCTCGAAGCCGAACCATTTGACCTGCAACTCGCGCATCTTGCCGGACTCGTTGAGCTTGCGCAGGCCCTGGTCGAAGAAGGCGGCCAGGGCCTTGCTGTCCTCGTCGTTGCGCGCGGCCCAGGAGAAGTACACCGCCGGGCCGAAGGGCGGGGTGATGATGCGGAAAGCGTCGGGGCGCTTCTTCACCGCGTCGGCCAGGTTGGGGAAGGACTGGGCCACGGCGTCCACGCGCCCGGCGGCCAGATCGGCGTAGGCCTCGTCGAAGCCCACATACTCGCGTATCCCGGCCAGCCCCTTGCCCTGGGCGGCCAGGGTCTCGCCCAGGCCCTTGAGGGCCTGGAGCTGGGCCGAGCCGGTCTGCGAGGCCACGGTCTTCCCGGCTACGTCCGCAGGGGTCTGGATGTCGGAGTCGGCGCGCACCAGCAGCGCCACGGTGGCATCGGCCACGGGCAGACTCAGGGCGTAGCGCTCGTAGCGCTCCTTGGTGGCGGTGACGGAGGTCACCACATAGTCGAACTTGCCTGCGGCCAGGCCGGGCAGGATGCCCTGCCAGGGCACGTCCAGGCGCTTGACGGCCACGCCGGGCAGCTCGGCCATGACCAGCTCCAGCAGATCGGCGGAGTAGCCCACGATCTTGCCGTCCTCGACGAATTCGAAGGGCGGGAACTGGGCCTCGGTGCCGATGACGATCTCGCCCTTCTGCTTGACGGTTTCGAGCAGGTCGGCCCGCGCGGGGGCGGCGGCGAGCAGCGCGGCGCAGACGGCCACGCAGGCGGCCAGGGTTCGGGGAGCCGGGAACTTCCATACCATTGTCGTTCTCCTCGCATTGGGCTGTTTCAGGTGAAGCATCGGAACGCAACCAACTTGCTTCGTGATAGCATTCTTCGTGCCACGACTTTCCTGAAAAGAAATATCCATGAAAAACAGGGATGAAAAGGCGAGCGACAGCCCAGCCCCCTTTTTATAGGCAGCGGAACCGGCTGATATTGACTTTTTTGAGAAATATTTCCTGGCCCGGATAGCCAGAAATGTCAAAAAAAGACTAGAACGTGGGCGGCGTGTTGACCCACAGGACGCGGGCCGTGGTCTGCCCGGGGTTGCGCGTGGAATGCGGCAGGCTGGAATCGAAGAAGAAGGAATCGCCCTCGTGGAGGTGGTAGGCCTCGCCGTCCACGGTCAGCGCCAGTTCACCCTCGAGCACGTAGCCGGCCTCCTCGCCCTCGTGGGTGATGGTCTCGGTGCCGCCGCCGGGCTCGATGATATGGATATGCGCCTGGAGCACGTGCCCGGGCAGGTGCGGCGAAAGGTATTCGAGGATCACTCCCTGGCCGTTGCCCGGCCCGAGCTGGGCCAGGTGCCGGTCGCCCCGGCGCATGACCACCCCGGGCATGGGCGCGGGCAGGAACAGCGAGCCCATGTTGGTGCCCAGGGCGCGCGACACGGCGTGCAGCACGTTGATGGAAGGGTTGCCCTTGCCGTTCTCCAGCTTGGACAGCATGCTTTCCGAACACCCGGCACCATCGGCCAGGGCGCGCAGGGTCAGCCCCTGCTGCCTGCGCAGCATGCGGATACGCTGCCCCAGAAGATTCTTTTCGTGCATCATCGCCAGCCTCCCCTGCTGGCGGCACCCTAACGCGATATTTCCTGGCATTCAAGTTTTTCGGCAAACTTTCCTACAATAGAAACACGGCGCGCCCCGCAGGGAGGCCCGCCCGCCGACATCGGGAGTGGCAGGCGCGTCGGACATATGATACATGACACGCTGTCGCCCTGCGCACCCTGCATCGACGGACGAAACCGCCACGGCCCGCCCGTGGCCCCTGGAACCCGAAGCGCCGAGGTCGGAATGCGTTTTCCCGTGATCATTTTTTGCGCCCTGCTCGCCGTCCTGCTGGGCCCGTGGGCCGCGCGTGGCCAAGCGCCCGCCCCTCCGGGCCAGGGCAGCCCCGCCCCCGGCGCCGATCCCGGATTCGTCACCGCCGTGGTGCTCAAGGACTTTCCGCCCTTTTTCGCCGCCGGGCAGGACGGCGCCCCCTTCGGCTTCGCCGTGGACGCCATGCGCGCCATCGCCGCCCGCGCCGGGCTGCGCGTCCGCTTCATCGTCGCCAACGACTGGACCCAGGCCCAGCAGGCCGTGCTCGACGGCCGGGCCACGCTCATGGCCGGGCTGACTCCCACTCCCGAGCGCCTGCGCAGTTTCATCTTCACGTCGCCTGTCTTCGTCTCGCCCGCGTGTCTCATGGTCCGGGCCAACAACAATACAGTGAAGGGCCCGCACGATCTCGCGGGGCGGACCCTGGCCGCGCTGCAGGGCAACATCATCCCGGAATCCCTGGGCCGCGTGCCCAGGCTGCGCATCCACGGCTACCCCAACCCCGAGAAATACATCTTCGACCTGCTTTCCGGCAACGCGGACGCCGTGCTCGGCGGGCGCTACGAACTCCAGCGCCTGACCATGCGGGCCGGGGTGGACAACCTGGTGGACTTCGTGCCCGGCCCGGAGATGGAATACAAGCGGGCCCTGGCCCTGGCCCCGGACCAGGGCGGCCTGCGCGACAGGCTCGACGCCGCCGTGCGCGAGTTCATCGCCTCCCCGCAGTATCCCGCCCTGGTGGAACTCTGGTACGGCAGGCCCCAGCCCTTCTGGACGGCGCCGCGCATCGCCGTGGCCGCGGGCCTGGCCCTGGCCGCCGCCCTGCTTGCCGCCCTGGCCGTGCACTACCGGCTCACCCTGCGGCTGAACAACCGCCTCGCCGCCGCCCTGGAGGCCAGCCGCCGCGGCGCCGACGAGCTGGCCCACAGCCGGGACCTCTTCCGCCATCTGGTGGAGAACATCCGCCACGTCTTCTGGATGCGCGACCTGGCCGCGCAGCGGATCGTCTACGTCAGCCCGGGCTACGAAGCCCTCTTCGGCAGGAGCGCCCAGGCGCTGTACGACGACCCTGCGGCCTTCCTGGAGACCGTGCACCCCGACGACGCGACGGCCGTGCGCCAGGCCATGCATGCCCTGCACGAGACCGGCGCCCCGTTCGACATGGAATTCCGCATCCTGCCCGCCCCGGGGCAGGAGCGCTGGGTCGGCGTCCGCGCCTTCCGCATCCCGGCGGCGGACGCGCTGCCCGAGCGCGTCGTCGGCATCCTGGAGGACATCACCGCCCACAAGAAGACCCGGCTCGCCACCCAGGAAAGCGAGGCCCTCTTCCGCGCGCTGTTCATGGACAGCAGCATGGTCATGCTCCTGGTCGAGCCCGGCACGGGGCGCATCGTGGAGGCCAACCACGCCGCCAGCGCCTACTACGGCTGGACCCGGGACGAGCTCAAGGCCCGCTCCGTGCTGGACATCAACACCCTGCCCCCGCAAGAGGTCCGGGCCGCCATGCGCGAGGCCAAGGCCGCGGGCAGGCGGCACTTCTCCTTCCGCCACCGGCTGGCCAGCGGCGAGGTGCGCGACGTGGAGGTCTACAGCGGGCCGGTGTCCATGCAGGGGTGCGAGATGCTCTACTCCTGCATCATCGACGTCACCGCGCGCCGCGAGGCCGAGGAGCGGCTGCGCCGCAGCGAAGAATTCCAGCAGGCCATCATCGCCTGCTCGCCCGTGGCTCTGTACAGTGTGGACATGGGCGGCAACGTGCTGTCGTGGAACTCCTCCGCCGAGCGCATCTTCGGCTGGGGCGCCGGGGAGGTGCTCGGCAGGCCGCTGCCCATCGTGGGGTCCGCGCAGCAGGAGGAATTCGCCTCGCTGCGCCAGCGGGTCCTGGCCGGGGAAACCCTGCTGGGCATGGAGCTGGTGCGCAACCGCAAGGACGGCTCGAAAGTCCACATCAGCCTGTCCACGACCAGCGTTCTGGACCGCGACGGCGCGCCCATCGGCATCCTGGGGGCCGCGCAGGACATCACGGCCCGCAAGCAGGCCGAGGCCGAACTGCTGCACGCCAAGGAGGCCGCCGAGGCCGCCAGCCAGGCCAAGAGCGAATTCCTGGCCAACATGAGCCACGAAATCCGCACGCCGCTCAACGGGCTCATGGGCATGCTCCAGCTCCTGGAAACCACGGCCCTGCACGACGAGCAGGGCGAATACGTAGGGCTGGCCAAGCAGTCCTGCACCCGCCTGACGCGCCTGCTCTCGGACATCCTGGACCTCTCGCGGGTGGAGGCGGGCAAGCTCAGCCTGCAGGCCAAGCCCTTCGCCCTGGCCGACGTGGTGGACCAGCTCAAGGGCATCTTCCGGCCCATGGCCAGGCAGGCGGGCCTGCGCTTCGAATGCCATATCGACCCCGCCGTGCCCGCGCTGGTGGTGGGCGACGAGGTGCGCCTGGAACAGGTGCTGATGAACCTGCTGGGCAACGCCTTCAAGTTCACCACCTCCGGAAGCGTGACCCTGGAGGCCTACCGCCTGCCACCGCGCGCGCCCGGGCAATGCCGCGTGCTCTTCAGCGTGGCCGACACGGGCATCGGCATCCCCGGCGAGGACATCGACAAGCTCTTCAAGCCCTTCTCCCAGGTCAGCGAGGGCTTCACGCGCAAGTACCAGGGCGCGGGGCTGGGGCTGGTCATCTGCAAGCGGCTGGTGGAGCTCATGGGCGGCAACATCGCCGTGGACAGCGAGCCCGGCGCGGGAACGACCATGTTCTTCTGCTGCACCTTCCAGGCCCTGGACGCCCCGGAACTGGCGCCCGGGGACGACGCGCCCCGGCCCGCCCTGGCCCTGGCGGGCAGGCGCATCCTCGTGGCCGAGGACGACCGCGTCAGCGCCCTGGTGGCCGCCCGGCTGCTGGCCAAGGCCGGGGCCGAGGCCACGGTGGTGGAAGACGGCCAGCAGGCCCTGGACACCCTGCGCCGGGAGCCTTTCGACCTGGCGCTCATGGACGTGCAGATGCCCGTGCTCGACGGCGTGGAAGCCACCCGCGCCATCCGGGACGGCGCCGCCGGACAGGCCGCCAGGGCCATCCCCATCCTCGCCATGACCGCCTACGCCATGGACGGCGACGCCGAAACCTTCCTGGCCGCAGGCATGGACGGCTACGTCTCCAAACCCGCAACCCTGGAAGACCTGACCCACGCCGTGGAAGCGGCCCTGGCGGGGCGGGGGTGAGGGGGCAGGAGCGCGCTGTCGGAAAGCAGAGGGAAAAGCGGAAAACCTGGCAAGCCAAAGTGGGGAAGAGGGGCGGCGCTACAGCCCCGCAAGCTGCGGCAGCGGGCGGATTGTCTCAAGTCCCGGGGCCGCGCGCTCGGCTTCCCAGAGGTCGCACTTGCGCTGGAGGTTCAGCCAGAGTTCCGGGGAGGTGTTGAACGCGCGGGCAAGGCGCAGGGCCAGGCCGGACGTGACCCCGGCCCGCTCGTGGATCACCTGGGAGAGGTGCTTGCGGCTGATGCCCAGGTGGGCGGCAAGCCCGGTGACGGTCAGGTTCAAAGGCTCCATGTAGTCATGGCGGATGATGGCTCCGGGGTGCGTCGGCTTACGGGTCGTGGCGTCCATGCCAGCCTCCTAGTGGTAGTCCTGATAGTTCACGACATGGGCATCGCCGTTCTCGAACCGGAAAGTCACCCGCCAGTTGCCGGAGACTTTCACGGACCAGTGACCGCTCAACTCGCCCTTGAGGGGATGCAGCCCATAGCCGGGCGCGTCCATGTCGCGGACTTGCGTGGCGGCGTCCAGGCGGTCCAGCAGGCGGGCCAGCCTCCCGGCGTGCTTGGCCTGGATGCCCCGGGTGCTGCCGGAGGTGAAGAACACCTCAAGCCCTTTGTGGACGAAGCTTTTGATCACGACTGTAACCACTAAGGTAACAAAGGTCAACCAGACCCAGGAATCGCAACGACCAGCCCTGCGGCAAGAGACAAAAAAGCAAAAAATAGCGGGCAATCCTGGACTTTTCAGCGAGACTGAATGCCCTGTGGCGGAGGGGGAGGGATTCGAACCCCCGGACAGGTTGCCCCGTCAGCGGTTTTCAAGACCGCCTCCTTCAACCACTCGGACACCCCTCCGCAGGGCGCACAGCATAGGCAAGGGGGCCGGGGTTGTAAAGGAAACGGGAGCGCCGCGGCCGGGGCGGGCGGGTGCGGGGCCCCGCCCGGTGCACTGCGCGCGCAGCGCGGTGGACCGGGCCGCATGGCGGTGGCGCGCCGGAGGCGGCGGGCCTTGCACCGCGCGCCAGCCGGGCCCCGCCCCCGGGCGAGCGGCGGCGCAGGGCGCACCACTGCTCGTAGGCCGCGTAGGCGTCCCCCGCCCCCCGGGCGCGCGGCGGCGCAGGCCCCGCCCCTGGCCGCAGCCCGGTTGCCCGCCAGGGGGAAAACCTGTAGGCTGCCAGCATCGAATCATGCACACCGGGCCGGGCGCCGCACGCCGCCAGCCCGCGTCCAGGCCATTCCGGCCCCCCGGCCCGGGCGTCCCCCGGGCCTTGCAGCCCCCCGGAAGGACTCCGGGAGCCACCAGGAGATTTCATGACCCAGGCCAAAAGCGGCGACAGCGTTTCCATCCACTACACCGGCACCCTGGACGACGGCACCCTGTTCGACACCTCGCGCCAGCGCGAGCCCCTGGAGTTCACCATCGGCTCGGGCATGGTCATCCCCGGGTTCGAGAAGGCCGCCGTGGGCATGAGCGTCGGGCAGTCCAAGACGTTCACCATCCCCTGCGCCGAGGCCTACGGCGAGCGCAGCGAGGAGCTGATCTACGTGGTGGAGCGCACCGAGCTGCCCCAGGGCGTGGAGCCCGCGCCGGGCATGGCCCTGGAGGCCCAGGGCCCCGACGGCCAGCCCTTCCGGCTGAACGTCACCGCCGTGGACGAGGGCACCGTGACCCTGGACGCCAACCACCCCCTGGCCGGTCAGGATCTGACCTTCGAAATCGAACTGATGGCCATCGGCTGAGTGGGTGTTGGACACCTCCTTTTCCCGGGCCGGGCGCCAATGATGAGCGGCAAGGCGCGAAACACAGTCCGCGACCGGCGCGCAGCAAGGCAGGCGCGCGGGTTCGGAATGCTTGAGCAGCGCGGCAGCGCGCCGTTGCGGGGCGGCCTGCCGGGGCCCGTGCCGGGCCGCCCAGGGCGCGCGGCCTGGGCGCGGGCCCTGGGCGCCCTGGCCCTGGCCGCGCTGCTGACCCTGGCCCTGGGGCCCCTGCCCGCCGCGCGCGCAGCGGGCCCGCAGGCCACCGCCGCCCCCACCACGCCCGCCGCTTCCGAGGACACCATGAGCACCCCCCGCCCCGTGACCCTGCTGGCCGTGGGCGACAGCCTCACGGCGGGCTACGGCCTGCCCGCCTCCGCCGCCCTGCCCGCCGTGGTGGAAGCCCTGCTGCGCCAGGAGGGCCTGGACGTGCGCATCGTCAACGCGGGCGTGTCCGGCGACACGACCTCGGGCGGGCTGGCCCGCCTGCCCTGGCTGCTGGAGGAGCGCCCCGACTGCGCCTGGCTGGCCCTGGGGGCCAACGACGGCCTGCGCGGCCAGGACCCCGCGCTCATGGAAGCCAACCTGGACGCCATGCTGGAGCTGTTCGCGGCCCGGGGCGTGCCCGTGCTGCTCATCGGCATGCGCGCCATGGAGAACTACGGCGCGGACTACGCCGCGCGCTTCGACGCCGTGTTCCCGCGCGTGGCGGCGCGCCACGGCGTGCCCCTGCATCCCTTCCTGCTGGACGGCGTGGCCCTGGACCCGGCCCTGAACCAGGACGACGGCATCCACCCCAACGAACGTGGGGTGGCCGTCATCGCCCGGGCCCTGCTGCCCGGGGTACGCGCCCTGGTCCAGGCGGCGGCGCGGCCCTGAGGGCCGCAGGGCACGAAAAAAGACGCTCCCGCGTGCAACAGCCACGCGGGAGCGTCTTTTTTCGGCGTGCTTTTCCGTGGGGGGGCGCCCCGGCTGGCGGCCAGCCGCGCCCGGGTCCGGCGTGTAGCGTGCATCCGGGGCTGGCTGGTCGGTACAGCGGGCTGCCCCTGCCGCCCGGGCCCGGCGGCTTGCGGGTCGTCAAGAGTCACGGCCGTTCCGGGCTGCCCCTGCGCGCACCCGGGCCCGGCGCCGGGCCCCCCTACTCGTTGCGCAGCACGCCCCAGGCGCTGCCGCGCAGCGCCCGGCGCACGCCGAGCAGACCCAGGAGCACCGTGGCCGTCACCCCGCCCACGGTGATGGCCGCCAGGGGCAGTGGCAGGAAGACCCAGTTGCCGCGCAGCGCCCCGGTGACAAAGAGCCAGGAGCCCGCGATGCCCAGCAGCGCCGCCAGGGCCGCCGCCGCCGCGCCCAGGATGGCGAACTCCAGCACCAGCGCGGCCATGATGTCGCGCCGCGTGGCGCCCAGGACCTTGAAGACCACCGCGTCGTAGTGCCGCGCGCGCAGGTTGGCGCGCAGGGCCTCGGCCAGCACCAGCAGCCCGGCCACCAGGGCCAGGGCCGCCGCCGCGCCCACGGCCAGCCCCACATCGTCCACCAGTTCAGCCAGATTTTCCAGCACCTCGCGCATGGAGATGGCCACCACCTCGGGGAAGGCCTCGGTCACGGCGCGGAACAGGGCCGTCTCCTGCCCGGGGTCGGCGTAGGCCGTGGCGATCCAGGTGTACGGCGCGCCCTCGAGCACCCCCGGGGAGAAGATGATGGTGTGGTTCAGGCCCCCGGTGGTCCAGTCGATGCGCCGGGTGCAGGCCACGGTGCCCGTCATCCGCCGCCCGAGCACGTTGACCGTCAGCGTGTCGCCCAGGGTCATGCCGAAGCCCCGGCAGACGCGCTCGTCCAGGCAGATGAGCGGCGGGCCCTGGTAGTCCGGCGCCCACCACGCGCCCTGGGTCAGCTCCACGCCGGGCGGCATGGGCCCGGCGAAGGTCAGCCCCCGGTCCGAACGCAGGGCCCAGGCCACGTCGGGGTCCACGTCCACGCTGTCGGCGTCGCGCCCGTCGATCTCCACGATGCGGCCGCGGATGGAAGGCTGTTTCTCCATGCGCGACACGCCCGGCACGGCCATGGCCGTACTCTCCAGGGCTTCCATGCGCCCGCGCGGGATGTCGATGAAGAAGAACGAGGGTGCCGTGCTCGGGGTCTGGCGGCCGATGAGGTCGCGGATGTTGCCCTCGACCAGCACCACGGCCACCAGCACCGTGAGCCCCAGGCCCAGGGAGAAGATCACGCTGGCCGTGGCGGCCCCGGGGCGGTGCAGGTTGGCCACGGCCTGACGCAGGCGCGGGCTGCCCGGGCGCGGCAGCCGCGCGGCCACACGCCGCACCAGCACCGCCCAGGCCCGCAGCACCGCCACGCTGCCCAGGGCGCAGGCCGCGAAGCCCAGGGCCACGATGCGGTCCTCGCTGGCCAGGGTCAAAAGGGCCATGAGCGCCAGCACGGCCCCGGCGCAGGCCGCCAGCGTGCCCCGGCCCGGGCGGCGGCGCCCGGCGTCGGCGTAGCCCCGGAACAGCCGCGCGGGCGAGGTCAGCCCGGCGGCGGACAGCGGCCACAGCGAAAAGGCCAGGGCCGTGAGCAGCCCGTAGGCCACGGCCAGGGCCGAGGGCAGCACCGCCGTCTCCCGGGCCAGGGGCACGCCCAGGCGCAGGGCCAGCGGCCCCGCCCCGGCCCAGGCCGTCAGCCAGCCCGCCAGGGCGCCGGTCAGGCTGCCCGCCAGGGCCAGGGCCATGACCTGGATGAAATAGATGGTGGACACCAGCCGCCGCGAGGCGCCCAGGGCCTTCATCACGGCGATGGACCGCTCGCGCCCGGCCAGGAACGCGCGCACCGCCCCGGCCACGCCGATGCCGCCCACCAGCAGCGTGGCCAGCCCCACCAGGGTCAGGTACTGGGCCACATCGTCCAGCAGCCAGGTCAGCCGCGTGGCGGCCTTGTGGAAGGTGCGCGCCCGGAAGCCGCCGTCGGGGTGGGCGTCCAGCAGTTCGCCAGCCAGGGCGTCGGCGTCGGCGGGCGTGGCCCCGTCCGGCAGGCGCAGGTTGTAGACGTAGCGGGCCAGGGTCCCGGGCCGGACCACCCCCGAGGCCGTCAGGGCGTCCAGGCCGACGATGAGCCGCGGGCCCAGGGCCCAGAACTGGCCGACCCGGTCCGGCTCCTGGCGGATGATGCCCGTGAGCACGAACTCGGCGTCGCCCACGCGCACCACATCGCCCAGCAGCAGGTTCAGCCGCTCCAGCAGGGCCTGTTCGGCCACGGCCCCCGGCAGCCCGTCGCGCCCGGCCAGGGCGGCGGGCAGGCCGAAGCCGCCCCGCAGGTGGAATTTGCCGTACAGCGGGTAGGCCTCGTCCACGGCCTTGAGCTCGGCCAGGGCCGAGCCCTGGCCCTCACGGGCGCGGACCATGACGCGCAGGTCCACCTGGCGCGAGAGCCTGCCCCGGGCCTCCAGGGCCCGGGCCACGGCGGAATCCACGGGCACATGCGAGCGCACCAGTTGCACATCGCCGCCCAGGATGGCCCGGGCGTTGGCCGCCAGCCCGCCGCCGACCCCGGCGGCGAAGGTGCCCACGGCGGCGATGGCCGCCACCCCCAGGGCCAGGCAGGCCAGAAAGACCCGCAGGCCCCGCGTGCCGCCGCGCATCTCGCGCCGGGCCAGGCGCAGGGCCAGGCCCAGTTCGGCCAGCCGGGTCACGCCCGGGGCTCCCCGCCGCCGAGCTGCCCGCCGTGCATATGCACCGTACGGGCGCAGCGCGCAGCCAGCTGCATGTCGTGGGTGATGAGCACCAGGGTCGCGCCGCGCCTTTCGCGCAGCTCGAAGAGCAGGTCGGCCACCCGGGCGCCGGTGTCCTCGTCGAGGTTGCCCGTGGGTTCGTCGGCCAGAAGCAGGCGCGGCCCGGGGGCGAAGGCCCGGGCGATGGCCACCCGCTGCTGCTCGCCGCCGGACAGCTCGGCGGGGTAGTGCCCGGAGCGGTTCTCCAGGCCCACGGCGGCCAGGCTTTCGCGGGCGCGATCCCAGGCGTCGCGGCTGCCCGCGAACTCCAGGGGCAGGGCCACGTTCTCCAGGGCGGTCATGGTCGGCACCAAGTGGAAAGCCTGGAAGACCACGCCCACCGCCCCGCGCCGGAAGCGCGCCAGCCCGTCCTCGTCCAGGGCGCGCAGGTCGTGCCCATCCACCACCACGCGGCCCGAGGTGGCGCGCTCCAGCCCGGCCATGACCATGAGCATGGTCGTCTTGCCGGCCCCCGAGGGCCCGGCCACGCTCAGGGTCTGCCCGGCCTGGACCGTCAGGTCCACCCCGCGCAGGACCTCCACCGCGCCCGCGCCGCCGGTCAGCGTCAGGCGCACCTGCTCAAGCTCCACCATGTTCCGGCCCGGTTCGGCCATCGTCGCACTCCTTGTTGCGGGCGCCACCAAAGGCCGCTCCGGCCTGCCCCCGGCCCGGCGCGGCCATCCGTTTTCCCCGCGTGGCAAACCCTCGTGTTCTGGTGTATACCCCAGCCGAAGGCCAGGGAAAAGCCGTTTCTGCGCGCCTTTTCCCGGCGGCGCAGCACAGCGCCTCCCGCAACCCCGTCCCCCTCCCGGAGGTCCGCATGAAGGTCGTGGCATTCAACGGCAGCGCCCGCAAGAAGGGCAACACCCAGCTCCTCATCGACCACGTTTTCCGGGAACTGACCACCCGGGGCATCGACACCGAGACCGTCTCCCTGGCCGGGCGCCCCATGCGCGGCTGCCTGGCCTGCCTCAAATGCTTCACCAGCCAGGACAAACGCTGCGCCGTGGACGTGGATTTCGTCAACGAATGCGTGGAGAAGATGCTCGGGGCCGACGCCATCATCCTGGCCTCGCCCACCTACTTCGCCAACGTCTCGGCAGAAATGAAGGCGCTCATCGACCGCGCGGGCATGGTGGCCAAGGCCAACGGCGACATGCTCGCGCGCAAGGTCGGGGCCTCGGTGGTGGCCGTGCGCCGGGGCGGGGCCATCCAGGTCTTCAACGCCCTGAACGCCTTCTTCCTCATCGGCCAGATGGTCGTGGTGGGGTCGAGCTACTGGAACATGGGCATCGGCCTGAACCGCGGCGACGTGGACGACGACGCCGAAGGCGTGCAGACCATGCAGACCCTGGGCCGCAACATGGCCTGGGCCCTGGAGCGGCTGCGGGGCTGATAAATCTAGTTTTCCCAGCGTCCTAAGAACAGCTTGCGATAAATAAGGAAGAACACCCCGGAGTTATCCAGACTCCGGGGTGTTTTTTGCGAAGACCAAAACCTTGAAGCTACTTCCCCTTTCCTGGAGACGGAGCAGACTGAGCCGGAATGAACGATGTCGTGGGGAGATAGACCGGCGGCCACGGACCGCGAAGCGTCAAGGAATAGATATACTCTCTCGCCGCGCCGTACAGCAACGTGGCCCCTATTATCTGAATCATACCTTTAAGTTCTTCATCGGTATCGAATTCCCTAGTCGGCCTGAACAGGCCGACAACTTCAATTTCAATATCGTAGGCCTTCAAGGCGTCTTCTTTTTCAGCGACAACAATTTTCAGCCTGACTTGGTGGAGCAGAGGGTCCTTGTTATTAGTCAGGACTTCAACGAAACATTTAAAATCGTGCTCAAAAGGCTTGCTAGAGGCGACATCTTCCTCGGTAAGCGAATCGTTGGCGGCAAACGAAACCTTCGTGAAGAAGTGCTCCTTCATTTCCAAGGGGGGTTTTTTCACATCGGTGACTTCCATAACCTAAACCTTCCTGATGCAATTAGGCGACAACCATCTCAGCGTTGTCCGAGAGACAAATCCGGCATTCGGCCTTGGCCGCAAGTTCGAAATCAACTCGCTCGTAATTTTGCTTAGTTCCCCTCGCTCCGCGCCTGCGGTCACTCTCATGGACCACAAACCAGCGGATGCCATCTTGCCGTCGAGCAATCTTGATCTCGGCCTTGGCGCCAAGGTGGTGCAAAATCTTAGTGAACGTCTTAAAAGTCATGTTGGATTCGCCACGCAGAACCTTGGTCACAAAAGCCCTAGAGCTGTCCAGACGGACTGCGAGGTCAGCCTTACTGATATCGTTATTTTGCATGAACTCAGCAATTTGGTCCGAAATATCTTCGGACAGATCAAAAAAAGCCCATTCCTCAGGCGTAATTTCGTTCGCAATCTCGGCGAGGGGTCCGAACAGCGTGGAGTTTTCAGTGCCTTCCGTCATGATATTGCCCCCTTATTCTTTTGGCTTTCTCAATGTCCTCCGGTCGGAGATCATTTTGTTTCTTTCTGACACACAAAAAAATTACAAAAGTCGTGCCATCCAAGAAACCAATCAACCGGAGCTGGCTCGTCACCTTAATTTCAGACAACCCCTCTCCAAGAGACTTGAATTTTTCTCGGTTATTTGGGAATCCATTCTCCGAGTAACGTTTAAGACTCTTAGCAATTTTTTTCTTGTCCGCTGGGGTAATCGCAGGGCACTCACAAAAATGATCTCGGGGAGGAACTGTGCCAGGCACCCAATAGATCAATTTATGTTTTTTGCCTTCGGCTAGCGTCAACGACGACATCGGTTAACCTTAAAGTTAACTGTTGGAAGTTCTCTGTCAAGAAATTACTCAGGCTGTCAAGAAATTCTTCGTGCCTAACCCTAAACAGGATGCCTAGCAAAAGCTATTGCGTCTTTTTACGCCACGACTATATATATTATTATAACTAGCGTCAATTCAAAAAGAAAGCGAACGAGGTTGAAACTCTCTCTCCTTCATTGTCGTACCCATAGTCTTCCGGGCAAGGCTTCGAGTCTTCCTCGATCCACATTTCCAATCCCTTAGCTAGCCGCCCAGTTCCAGGAAATTGCGCACGCCGGTGAAAACGATCTGGGCCGCCAGGGCCGAGAGGATCAGGCCCGTGAGCTTGGTCAGGATCTCGATGCCCATGCTCCCCAGCAGGCGGCGCACGTGCGCCGAAAGCACCAGCACGATGCCCATGCAGACCACGGCGGCCATGAGCGCGCCGCTGCCCACCAGCTTGTCCTGGGCGGGCATGGACGCGCCCATGACCAGCAGCGCGCCCGTGGTGGCCGGGCCCACGGCGATGGGAATGGCCAGGGGCACCACGCTGATGTCGCCCTCGCCCTCCCCGGCGTCGGCCCCGGGCCGCCCGCGCACCAGCGATACGGCGGACAGGAACAACAACGCCCCCGCACCGATGCGGAAGCTGTCCACGGTGATGCCGAAAACGTCGAAAATGGCGTTGCCGAAGTGGAAGAGCACCAGGGTGACCACGGCCACGGCCAGGGTCACGCGCACGGCGGTCAGCCGCCGCTCGCGCGCGCCCATGCCCTTGGTCAGCGCCAGGAACATGGACAGCACGAAGAACGGCGTCAGCAGGAAGAAGAACTTGATGAACACGCTCAGAAACAGATGCACGGCGGCCTCCGGGGTTTGGCGTGGCGCTGGCGGGGCGGGGGGTGGCCCCCGCCCCGGCCCCGGGTGTACCACGCCGGGGGGCTGCCTGTAACGGTCCTTGACGCAGGCGTCAACCACCTCGCGGCGCGGCCCGGCGCGCGCCGCTACCAGCCGCGCGCGCCCTGGCCCAGCACGGTACCGCCCAGGCCCAGACCCGTGCGCAGCAGGGCGTCGCCGCGCCGGGCCCGGGCGGCGCTGGCCGAGTCGGAGTAGCCGTAGGCGGCCTGCTGGCCGCGTTGCAGGGCCTGGGCCACGCGCAGCCCGCCCGCGTAGTCGATGTGCGCCAGGTCCAGGGCGCCCAGGGCCGCCGCGCTGCCGAGCACCTCCAGCGCCGAGCCCGACCCGGCGTCGATGCCCGCGCCCACGGCGCCCACCCGCGCGGCCGCCAGCTGGCGGCGCAGCTCCGCCCCGGCGCGCTGGCGCTCCTGGGCGGTCTGGAGCCGGATCGTCTCGGCCTGGCGCGCGGCCTCGGCCTGGGCCGCGTCGGCCTGGCGATTGGCGGCCTGGGCCTGGGCCGAGGCCTGCCGGCCCTGGCTCACGCCCCCGGCAACGGTGCTGGCAATGCTCAAACCCAGAAGCCCTGCGGAAATGGGATCGGCGCCCATCAGCGTACCCTCGCGTAAAGGTGGTAGTCGTCATCGCCCACGAGCCTGCGCAGCAGGCCTTCGCGGGTGAACCCCAAAAATTCGAACCATTTGGCGCGCGCCACATGGCGCACGTGGACCGTGGTCTGGATGCGCGAAAGCCCCAGGCCCGCCTCGGCAGCCTCGATGCAGCGCCGGGCCAGGCGCGCCGTGGCCACGGGATGGGCCTCCACCAGCGGGCTGGTCAGGGCCCAGGCGTTGCCCGTGGCCCCGGGCTGCACGCCCACCCCGCCGCAGGCCGCCACCGTGTCGCCCGCCAGGACCGTCCAGCACGGGCCGCTGGCCCGGTAGAGCCGCGCCAGGGCCAGGAGCCCCGCGCGCCCCCCGCGCGCGGCGAACCCCAGCCGGTCGGCCGCGCGCAGCTCCAGGCGCTCCACATGCGCCACCTCGAAGGCCACCACGCGCATCCTCAGCCCTCCCCCTGCACCTGCGGCACGCAGCAGACCACGGTCATGGGCAGCGGGTCGTCCTGGCGGATGGTGAACAGGCCGTCGCGGTCGTAGCCGCTGGCCAGGCGCACCTCGCGGTCGCCGTCCAGCAGCGGCGGGGCCATGCCCGCGCGCACGGGCGCGGTGTGCGGCAGCAGGCGCTCGTACTTGTCGGCCACGTCGTCGCCCGGGCAGACGCGCCCGCCCACGGTCTGGCGCAGGCGCACGGTGACGCCCATGATGCGCTTGCGCCGGGTCTGGGCGGTGCCCCCCGCCCCGCCCGCCTCCAGGCGCATGGGCTGGAGCACGGCGCTGTAAGGCAGCCCGGCGTGGACCTTCCAGGCCGCCCGGGGCAGGGCCACCGCCCCGCCCTGCACGCGCTGGACGCCCAGGAGCGCACCGTCGAGCACCACGGCCACCTCGCGGCCCTCCAGGTGCCCCAGCCCGCCCAGGAGCCCGGCGGGCACGCGCCGCCAGCAGAGGCCCCCGCCCTGGTGCGCGGGCAGGCACGCGCCGTCCACCCAGGCCCCGTCCACCAGGAGCGCAAAGCTGCCCTGCTCCGGGTCGGCCCCGCCCACGGTACACTCCACGCCGCACAGGCCTTCCAGCCCCGCCAGGCCCTCCAGAAGCACCCGGTCGCCGTCGCACGCGCCCAGGCCCTGGGCACGCACGCGCACCCGGCCCGTGTCCGCCTCCACCTCCACGGCGTCCACCCGCGCGCAGTTGGACAGCCCGCAGTCCAGGAAGAAGCCCCCGGCGGCGTCCTGGGCCCGGGCGCCGTGGCGCTCCCCGGCGTCGAAGGCCGGGTCCAGGCGCTCCACGGTGTGCAATACGCCCCCCGCCCCGCTCTCGCGGCGCACCAGCATCCAGACCTCGTCGCCCTCGGGCCCGGGCACGGTGGCCACGCTCTCGCAGCGGCCATCGCCGCCCAGCAGGTGGCGGTGCCAGGCCACCACGCCCTGCTCGCGCAGGTAGGTGCAGGCCGCCAGCACCCCGTCGTGGCGCACGGCCCACAGCACCCCGTCGGGCTCGCGGGCGAAGGCCATGTCGCGCAGGCCCGGCCCGGTGACGTGCTCGGCCAGAAGCGTCAGCTCCGGCGAGGCGTACTTGTAGCTGGTGATGTCGTAGGCCATTTCGCGCACTTTGCGCCCGCTGCGCGAGACGAAGAGCACCGCGCCGGATACCGGCTCGGGCTGCACCGCCGCGCTGCCGTGGGAGCTCTGGCGCTTGCGCTGGACCTTGGCCGGGGTCATGCCCTCGCCCTCCAGGCCGGACCAGACCTTCAGCTCGCCCGCGTTGGTGCCCACCAGCAGTTCCTCCTGGTCGGCGATCCAGCGGATGGGGTTGACCCGCGAGCCCGACAGGGTGATCTCGATGGCGTCGTCGTCCAGGGGCTGGTCCTGCACGCCGTCGATGAACGAGGCCGTGTTCAGGCGGAAATCCTCGTGGGCCCCGGTGCGCGACATCCACAGGGTCAGCGGCCTGGAGCGGGTGGCGCCCAGCACCAGGCGGTCCTCGTACAACCCGACCACGGCGGGCCACTGGGCTGAGCCGCCATCCTCCCCGGGCCCGAAGGCCTCGGGCATGGCGTCGTTACGCGCCATGAGCTTCCAGAACCGGTCCTGCAGCACGCTCCCCGCGTGGATGGGCTCGATCTGGTTCTTCCCGTGGTCCGGCGAGGCCGTGAAGGCCAGTTCCAGGGCCGCGCCCTCGGCCAGGAAGACCCCGGCGCCCTTGTACATGTACCAGCCCTCGGCCCCTTGGGGGTCCAGGGCGCGCACGATGGTCGCCACCTCGAAACTGCGCCCGGCGGGCAGCGCCAGGCGCGCGGCCCCCGCCACGGCGCAGATGGGCGCCGTGCCCCCCGGGGCCGTGGCCGCGAGGTCGTGGCCGGGCATGCGGTAGTCCAGCTCCTCCAGGGTCCAGTGGTCGTGGGCGCGGCGCACGAGCTTGCGCGGGGCCGTGTCGGGGTGCGCCAGGTAGAGCACGTCGCAGCTCTGCACATGGTTCACACCCCACAGGGCCGCCGCGCCCCAGGGGCTGGGGATGCGGTAGACCGCATCGGCCACCCAGGCCCCGGCCCAGTCCGGGCCCGCGCCGGGTTCGGTGGCGCCGTCCGCCGTGTGCGCCCCCAGGCAACGGTACACGGCCCCGCCGTGGGTCACATAGTCGCCCGTGGCGTAGGGCGCCGCGCCCTCCCAGGCGGGGGCGCCGGTCTTGAGCACGGCGCCCCCGCCGGTGAAGAAACGCAGGAACCCGTCGCCCAGCTCGATGACGTAGCTCTGGCTCTGGGTGCCGTTGAAGTCGAAGGACACCAGACGTGCGGCGCTGCCCTGGGCCCCGGCCAGGGCGATGAAACGCGTTCCCGACCGCTTGCAGACGCTGCCGTGGGGCCTGGGGATGAAGTTCTCCAGCCTGCGGCAGCCGGTGTAGTACTTCTCGTGGTCCGTGCGCCCGTCCAGGTGCGGCGACAGCTCGCCGCCGGTGAAGGCGTTGATGATCGGCGATGCGGAAACGCTCATGGTCTACCTCCTTGCCCGTTGCAGCAGGTCGGGCCGGTTGGCCTCGGGGGTGCCGCCGCCCCGGGCGTCGCGGCCCTTGGCCGTGCGCAGGCGCTCGCGGTACAGGGCTTCCAGGCGCTCCTTCTCGGCGCTGGAGCCGGTGATCTTGCGCGCCAGGCGCACGGCCACCCGCGCGGCCAGGGCCACGCGGAAGGTCGGCGGCATCTCGGCGGGGTTCTCCACCCGGCGCACATAGCGCACGGCCACGGCGTCCAGGTCGCACAGCAGGTTGCCGCCCTCGATGCCGTACGCCGTCTCAGGTTCGGTGCCGATGACGTGCAGGCAGTCGGCGGGCAGGCGGAAGGCCCGGGCGAAGCCGAAGGCCGGGGCCGCCGCCAGCCGGGCCAGGGCCACGCGGCGGATGGCGAACTTCCAGGGGTGCTCCTCCAGCAGGGCGTCGCGCTCCACCTCGTACACGGCCCGGGCCAGCCGGGCGCGCTCGGTGTCCTGGTCCGCCGAGGCGATGCGGTCCTCGCCCAGCTCAATGAGCGCGCTTGAGAGGATCTCCACGCTCATGGCCTAGTCGTCCCCCTGGAACAGGCTGCGGAAGAACGCCTCGCGCCGCTTCTGGGCGTCGTCGGCCCCGCCGGGGGCCGGGGCGGCGGCGCCCGGGGCGGCCGGGGCCGGGGCCTGGGGCGCCGGGGCGGCCTGGGCCGCGCGCGGCTCCAGGCGCTCGGGGGTCAGCTCGAAGCTCACCTGGGCCGGGCCCTGCCCGTCGCCGGGGTAGGCGTCGTGGGCCCGGGCCTGGGCGGTGAGGGTGAAGGCCGCGCCGGGCTCGGGGGCCTGGGCCAGGCCCAGGGCGGGCAGGGTTTCGGCGTCCAGGGCGATGACGAGGGGCTTGCGCTGGTCCATGATGGTCGGGGTGTCCATGTGCTGTCTCCTGCGGGGTTGAGGTGGGGCGGGGCCTGTGCCCCGCCCGTTGTGTGCGTTGCGGCCCGGGGCGGGCGGGGGAGCCTGCCCCCCCGCCCGCGCTACGCCGCTAGCGCGCCAGGTAGTGCGGATACACCGACAGGCTGCCCTGGGCGGCGGGGTCGGTGCTGGCCAGCAGGGCGCGGGTCTGGGCGCGGGTGTCGCTGGGCGGGATGAAGCGGCCCAGCACCGCCCCGGCCTCCAGGGCCAGGGGCCCGGCCAGGGCGCACACGGTGCCCAGGGGCTCCCAGGCGCCGCCCGCGTCGCGCTGCTCCAGGGTCACGCTCAGGGTGGCGCCGCCCGCCAGGGTCACGGGCGTGTCGGCCTGGGCCACCACCTCCTGGGAGCCCAGGCCCCCGGAGAAGTCCAGCACGCGGCCGTTGCCCTCGGCGCTGGCGTTCTGGGGCAGGGGCTGGGCCTTGGCCAGGTATTCGTCGTGGACCTTGAGGATATGGTCGTACATGCTCGCGCGTCCTCCTAATTGACGGGCACCGTCGCCTCGGCGGCGTCGGCGAAGTTGTAGCTGGTGACGATGGGCACGCCGTTCCACTCGGCGATGCGCCGGTCCACGTTGCGCTCGGAGGCGGTCATCTGGAAGGCCGCGCCCTTGCCCGCCTCGGCCAGGATGCTCATGACCTTGCGGTGGCAGAACAGGAAGGTGCCCGCCCCGCCGCGGACCATGTCCAGCAGGTTGTCCACCTGCATGGCCGTGGGCGGGGTGTCGGGGGTGATGTTCACCAGGGCCGCCACGGTCTCGGGGTTGGCGATCTGGATGCCGAAGTAGCCCTTGATGCGCACGCCGTAGCCCAGCACGCCGCGCTCGTCCTCGTAGAGCGTGCCGCCGCCCACGGAGCGCACGTCGAGGATGCCGCCCTGGCGGAAGGTGTTGCTGGAATACAGGCCCGTGGTCTCGCCGGGCACGAAGCGCACGGCCAGCAGGCTGTAGCCCTTGTCGTCCTGGCCGCCGGCGTCCATGAGCCGCCCGGCGTCCAGGGCGTATTTGCGCAGGTTGCCGTAGACGATGGCCTTTTCGGCGTCCACGCCGAGCTTGCGCAGGGCCTTGGGCAGCTTCTTGGCGAAGTAGGCGTCGCGCCCGCCCATGGCCTTGGCCTTGTCCTCGGGCAGGAACATCCGCGCCCCGAGGATGGACAGGTCCACCTTCTTCAGCCGGGTGCCCACGTCGATGCTGCCCAGGGGCGCGTCCATGTCCACGAAGCCGCCGCCGGTCACGTCGGCCACCTCGTCGTAGACGTTCCACAGGGCGTGGGAGGCCTCCTCGAAGGGGATCACGTCCAGGACCGGGGTCTCCTCGGTCAGCCAGTCCACCTGGTCGGGCTGGCGGGTGGCGAAGCGGGCACTCAGGTCCCGCAGGGTCGAAGCGGTGCTCATCTGCTATTCTCCTTTGCCGCCGAAGACGACTTCGGCGAAGAAACGTTCCGGAGACATGACGCCGTCGCGGCTGCGGGGACCGCCGCTGCCGCCGACGAAACCGTCCTCCTGATTGGCTTTCCCGATCTCGTGGAACAGGCGGACCATGGTCGGGTCGTCGCCGTGGGTGTCGAGGATGCGCCGGACCTCGGCGGGGTCCAGCCCCGCGCGGCCCGCCACGGCCTCGAACCCCCGCCGGGCGATTTCCGTGTTGCCCTGGGCGTCGGAGCCCCACAGCTGCTCCAGGGCGCCCAGGGTCTCGGCGCGCCGCCGCCCGCGCTGGGCCTCGAACTCGCGCGCCGTGCGCGCGCCCAGCTCGTTGTAGCGGTCCGACAGGCCCTGGGCCTGGGCGGGCGAGAGGCCCAGCTCGTGGGCCGCCGCGCGGAACCAGTCCAGGAGCCGGGCGTCGGCCTGCTGGCCCTCGGGCAGGGCGATGGCGTAGCCCTCGGGCCCGGCGGGTACGCCCAGCACGCGCCGCAGCTCGGCGTCGAAGCGGGCGCGCTCGGCGTCGCTGGCGCCCTCGGGCAGGGGCGTGAGCCCCACGGTCTTGCGCCCGATGAGCGCCTGGGCGCCCACCAGCGCCCGGGCCATGTCCGGCATGCTGGCGTACTTGCGCAGCGCGGGGTGCGCTGCCAGGGGCATGGCCCGGCCATCGGCCTCCCAGACCTCGGTTTCGGGAATGGCCTCCTCCAGCCAGTGTCGAGCAGAGGGGGAAGGTGTCTCTGCGCCGTGTCCGCCCGCGGGGGCAATCGAGGCTTCCTGCATCATGGTCCTGCTACTCCTTTGCTTTGAAATTCTCGGGGTTCTCGAAATATTCCACCAACTGGAACAGGGTCATCCTGCCGTAGCGGAACTCCACCTGCTCCCCGCCCTGCCAGGGCCCCGGCGCCGGGGCCGGGCGCATGAAGCAGTGCGTGCGCAAAAACTCACGCAGCACCTGCCCCGAGGGCGTGGCCAGGGCCGCGTGGACGTGGCCGTGCAGCTCGCGTTCGTTCATGGCCGCCAGGTCCATCAGCCCACCTCCCCGGCGCCGGGGGCAAGGGCGGCCTGCGGGGGTGCCACGGGGCCCGGCTGCGCGCCCACCGCGCCCCCGGGGGCAACGGGAAGCCCCGCCGCGCCCAGCTCTCCGGCCAGGGCCGCCAGCCCGCGCGCCTGGCGCAGGGCCGCCACCTCGTCGGGCGTGCGCACCCCGGTCTGGGGAAAGCCGCGCTGCTCCATGATCCGGCGCACGTTCTCGTCGTGGTGGAACAGGTCCAGCACCTGGGGCGCCACGGCGACGATGGGCGCGATCTCCGCGTAGGTGCGCAGCACCGAGCGCGCCTGGGCCTCGCGCTGGGCCAGCATCAGCGGGCTGACGTACTCCACGCGCAGCCCCTGCCCAGCCAGCTCCGGCGGCGCGGGCGGCAGCTCCCCGCGCCGCGACATGAGCCGGAACAGACGCTCGAACAGGCGCTGGAAGTTCTCGCGCTGCTGGTTCACCAAGAGCGGCCCGAGCAGGAACATGCGCTCGGCGGTCAGCTCGGCCACCTCCAGGGCCGTGGGCGTACTCCCGGTCCGCGCCCGCTGGCTCACGGCCAGGAACAGGTCCACGAAAAAGGCCTCGTGGATGTCCTGCCTGGTGGCCGCCAGCAGGTCGAAGGAGAAGCGCGGGTCGCCGCCCACGCCCAGCGGGCCGAAGTCCGCCAGGCTGTTGCCCTCGGCGCGGCGGTAGTAGTTCATGGCCCGGGGCTCGAAGCTGAAGCGGCCCACGAAGCCGTCGTCGGGCACCAGATACGGCGGGGCCACGGCCAACTGCCCGGCCTCCAGGATCAGCCGCTTCATCTCGTTGATCATCTTGGCGTCGGCCAGGGCCTCGGTGCCGGGGCTGTAGCTGTAGGCCGTGCCCGGCAGGCGGTGGGCCCGGGTGACCACATAGGGCAGCTCGGCGTAGCCGCCCACGGACAGTACATGCCCGCCCGCCAGCTCCATGTAGACCGAGCGGTAGGCCAGGCCCTGGCGGGCGCCCGCGCAACGCCCCTGGCGCGGGGCCGGGGTCACGGCGTGCAGGAACTCCACCTCGCGGTCCTCGGCGCGGCGCTGGCCCAGGGCCCGGCGCAGGGCGCCCGACAGGCGCTCGGCGCCGAAGCGCTCGGCGGCCTGGCGCGCCGTGAGCCGGAAGCGGCGCATGACGGTGTCCACCTCGCCCTGGTGGTTCTCGTCGATGTAGACCTCGTGCAGGGGCAGGGCCCGGAAGCGGATGCCCGCGTCCGGCACCGCCGGGTCTTCGTCCACGAACAGGCACTGCCAGCCGAAGAGCCCGGCCTGGTGGTAGCCCAGGGCCTGCTGCGGGTAGTAGCCGCAGCGCTCCAGGGTCGCGTAGAAGCGGTCCTCCACCTCCTGGAGCCAGGCCCGGGCCCCGGGCAGGTCCATCAGCTCCCGGGCCTCCAGGCCCAGGGCGAACCAGCGCTGCGAGGGCGAGGAAACCCCGGCCAGCATCCCGGCGGCGAAGATGTTCGCCGCGCGCCGGGCGGTGGAGTCCACCAGGTCCTCGCGGCGGCGCCGGGGGTGCCCGGGCTCGCTGGTGAAGCCCGCGTAGGCCGGGCCCATGTGCTCGGCCACCTCCTCCCAGATGGAGTCGAAGGGCTGGCGGGCCCGTTGCAGGGCCTCGAAGTGCTGGCGCGTGGTCCGGGCCAGCTCGCGGGCGTCCGCCGCGTGGGCGGCGCCGGGGCCGGGCCCGGCCTGCCGCGCGGTGGGCGCGGCGTCGTGAGTCGTGTGCTGTTGCATGGCTACCCCAGTGTTTTGCGGCCAACCTGTGCCGAGCCGAGCACCCCGCCCTCGGCGGTGGCCACGGTGGCCCCTGCCAGGCGCCGCAGGCGTTCGGCCTCGCGGCGCCTGGCCTCCTGCATCCGCTTGGCGTCCTCCCCGCTGCCCGGCTCCTCGGGCAGGGGCACGGGTGCGGGCGGGGCCTGCACGGCGCCCTTGCCGCCGCCCCCGCCGCCGATGATCGACGATCCGCCCATCTCATTCCTCCTTGTTGCGCGTCAGATAGGACACCACCGCACCCGTGCTGCGCCCGTTGGCCATGGGCGCCGCGTGGGGGATGGTCCCCAGCACGGTAAAGCCCAGGTCGCGCACCAGGCCCAGGGCCGCGCCGTTGGTGCGCGGGGTCACGCCCACGAGCACCTCGATGAGCGGGCGCCCGTCGGACCCGCTGACCGACAGCAGCCAGTCGGTGACGTAGAAGCCGATGATCCGCGCCGGGCTGCCGAAATAGTCGCGCAGCACGGCAAAATGGATGCGCGCCGAGCGCCCGGCCCGGCCATCGAGCCAGAACAGCGCCGCCGGGTCGCCGTCGGCGTAGACGGCGTAGAAGGCCCGCCCGGGCGCCCCCGCGAAGGCGATGAACGCTTCGGCGTCGGCCACCGAACCGTCGTGGAACACATGGCGCGTCAGGCCGTCGTCCTCCAGGCGCTCCCACAGCGCCTGCAGGTCAATGGCGTCCAGTCCGCCGGGGTGGGCCCGGATGTCCAGGACCTCCAGGGTCGGGACGCGGCGGGGCCGGGGGCGGCGGGGGGTGGCGGGTGCGTGGAGCATCAGGCCTCCGGGGCCCCGGCGCGGGGCCGGTGGCCGAAGCTGGGGGTGGCGCCGTCGGCGTAGCGCTGGGCCGGGGCGGCCCCGCGTACGGGCGCGGCGAAGGTCAGGGCCAGGGCGTCGGCCAGGTCCGGGCTGCGCAGGCCCCGGGCGCGCATCTCCTCCTTGGGCTCCAGTACCAGGCGCGAGGCGCTGTCCCAGCTGTAGGAGGGCCCGGTGAGGTCGGCGTGCAGCGCGTCGTCGTCGGGCAGGTCGGCCTGGGCCTCGTCGGCCAGCCAGTCGCGCAGCCCGGCCCACATCTCGGCGCGCTTGTTGCGGTAGCGTTCGGGGCGCAGGGCCCGCGCGCCGAAGTTCACCGCCGTGATCCTGCGCTCGAAGCCCATCTCGCGCAGGCGGTCCACCACCCCGGCGCCCAGGCCGCCCACGTCCACAAACAGCCGCTCCAGGCGCGGGCTCTCGGCCTCCAGCATCCGGCGGCAGATGCCCGCCACCTGCATGGTGTCGCGCCCGCGCCAGGTGCGCAGGCCAAAGGCCTTGCGGCCCTGGCGGAAGATGGCCGCCGTGGCGTCATCGCCAAAGCGCGCGGGGTCCACCCCGGCCACCACCGGGCCATGCCCGGCCTCGTCGGCCCGGCGCGCGCGCAGCACAAGCAGCGGGTCGATGAACGGCGCCTGGCCCGTGTTCTGGAAGGCCTCGGCGGGCGTGGCCGGATACTCCTGGCGGAAGAGCAGCGCGTCCTTGAGCTCGGCGATCTTGGCCCGGCGCCAGGCCAGCTGGCCCGGGGCCAGGCCGTGCAGGGCCATGTATTCGCGCTCCTCGTCATCGGGGGTGAAGTCCGGCCCGGGCGCGACGCTGTATTCGGGCTGCCAGAACCAGGGCAGGAACACGGCCTGGTAGGGCCCCTGCCCGGCCTCGGCGGCCTGCCACCCGGCGTGGAAGAAGTTGCCCATGCCGCAGGCCGTGGATTCGAGGATGACCTCGGTGCCCTCGGCGTCGGCAATGGCCTGGAGCACCCCGGCGGCGTGCTCCTGGGCCCGGGGCCAGAAGGCGACCTCCGAGGCGTGGAAGAGCTGCACCGTAAGCGAGCGACCCACGCCGCGCGCCCCCGCCGTGCCCACGCGATAGCCGCTGTCCAGCAACGGAAAATGCATCTCACGGGCGTTGTTCTGCCCCAGCCGGGGCCGCAGGGGCGCCGGGCAGTGGCGGTGGAAGCGCTGGGCCAGCTCCAGCAGGTTGCGCGTGGCCTCCATCTCGTGGGTCAGGATGAAGGTGCGCACCCCGCGCTCGTGGGTGGTGCGGTGGAAGAACCGCGCGCCCACGTAGGTGGACACGCCCTGCTGGCGGCCCTTGAGCACGAAGGCCCGGACGCGCCCGGTGCGCGCGCGCTGCTCCTCCAGGCGCTGGTGCAGGTGGCGCTGGGCGCGGTTGAGCACCAGGGGCGCCAGGCCCCCGAGCTTGGTGCGGATATTCAGGCACCGCCCAGCGTAGAACATGAAATCGTCCTTCAGGCGCTGGCGGATGCGGCGGTCGCGTGCGGTCAGTGCGCTCATTGCAGTTCTTCCAGTGCGGTTTCGTGGGCCCCGGCCTCGTCGGCCTCGCGCGGGCCGAACATGCCCAGATGCTTGCCCAGCAGCCCCAGGGCGCGAATGGCCGCGCCCGCGTCGAACTTGTACTGGGGCCCCTCGGCCCCGGCGGCGCCCCGGGCGGGGGCGGCAGGCGCGGCCTGCATGCAGCGCTCGGCCACCTCGCGCAGCCTGGCCACGACCCATTCGCGGGTCACGGCGTCGTGGTCCTGGCCGCCCTGGGGGGCGCCGGGCGCGCCGCCCGGACCGTCCATGTCGCCCGGGCCGTTCAGGGCCAGGGCCACGGCGCGGGCCACCTCGGGCCGCGCCAGCAGGGCCCGGCCCCGGGCCGGGGCCGTGGCGGCGGCGTAGCCCGCCCGGAGCGCCGCCTCGCCCGCGTTGCCGAGCACGGCGTACTCGGCCACGAAGCGCTGCTGGCGTGCGGGCAGGGGCCTGGCGCCCCGCCCGGTTTCGTCAGTGGTGATGCATGCTTTGCTGGTCGTCATCGGCCACGGCTCTCCCAACCCGGCAGATTCCCGGGAGTTCCCGTACAGCAACGGTTTTTGGCCATTCCCCCTTGCCACGGGCCCCCGGGGGTGTTATCTTGTAGGTGCCTGGGAATCAGGTGAGGCGACTCGACCAAAGTGAATGAACACCCAGCAGTCGCGACGTCCCATCCGGGCGGCAGTGCCGGCCCCGGGGGAGTACGCAGGGGGCAAGCCCCCAATGCACAAAAGAGCGTTCACGGTGGCGCCGCCCACGGATTCCCGGGCTTTCTTGCGTCCTTTCCCGGGCCGCTGCTCTAGCGGAACAGGTCGTACACCGCCTTGCCCACCAGTCCGAAAACGGTGGTCATCAGCCCGTAGATCACCCGCTCCACATTGCGCAGCTTTTCCGCATGACTGTGGCAGCGCCGGGTGGCCTTGATCTCGGCCACGTCGCTGGCCATGGCCCGCACCCGCTCGTCGATGCGCGCCAGCAGCACGCACATGTCCTGCTCCCGGCTCATTGGCCCTCGCCCCCGCGCCCCCAGCGCAGGCGCACGGCGCCCTTGTCGAAGGCGCTGCGGCCCAGGAAGTAGTAGCCGTAGACCCCGAAGCCCAGCTCGGCCAGGGCGTCGAGCTTCTCCGCGCCCACCTCGGGCGCGAAGGTGCCGCCCACCAGGGCCGCCGTGAACACGAGCAGGCACAGGGGCCGCACGTTCTTGGACAGCCACGAGTCCGAGGCCGCGTCGGCGGTGTGCCGCCCGGTCAGGCTGCGCTCGAACTCCATCTCGGCGTCGAGCTGGCGGCCCTGCCAGGCCAACAGCCGCTCCTGCTGCTGCATTTCCAGCTCCTTGAGCCGGATGAGCGTCTGCGGGTCCTGCACGGCGCGCATCACCGCCCCGGGCTCGGCCTCCGTGCCCAGCCAGGAGGCCACCAGCGCCCCGGCGGCCCCGGCCACGGCCCCCACCGGCCCGCCCAACACCCCGGCCAGCACCGGGGCGACCTTGGCCACCGCCCGGCCTACATCCTTCCAGTCCGCCATGTCCGTCCCTCCGGCTGTCCGCCCGTTGCCCCGGGGCGCTCCCCGGGCGCCAGGGGCCGTTCGCAGGTGCGCAGCACCGCGCCGCAGCGCAGGCAGATGCGCACCCGCACGGTGCCCTGGTCCCCGGTCTGCACGGTGCGCACCACCCTGGTGCGCCCGTCGCATTCCCTGCACGTCATGTCCGCTCCCCGCCTGCGCCCGGCTAGTAGTGCTGGTGGATGGTCAGGTGGAAGCCGTCGTGCCCGCGCAGGGCGTCCAGGAACGCCGCCAGGGCCCGCTTGCTGTCCTGCACGCCGCGCGCGGCGCCGGGCGGGGCGAAGCGTTCGCCCAGCAGCACGCAGCCCTGGGTGTCGGCCACGGTGTTGCCGCCGTGGAAGATCACCTGGCTGCGCCCGGGCACGTCCTGCACGGTGAAGGTTTCGCCGAAGCGCGGCGACACGGTGCGCGCGCAGCGGTACTGCTGGGCCGGGATGCACGAGGTGTTGCGCTCGTTGAGCCGGTCCGGCGGCTCCAGGGTCACGCACAACACCTGCTTGTTCACGCGCAGCGCCCCGAAAGTGCCCTGGGCCGACTCCTCCAGCCGCACGATCTCCACCACGGGTTCCAGGTTCATGAGCCCTCCTTGCACAGCGTGTATTGTTTATTGATATGCGTGAACCTATCGAAACGGGGACGCGACCACCCACCGCCCGGGCACCAGCCGCCCGGGTGTCAGTACCGCACGCCTGCGCCCGCGCCCCAGGCGCCGCGCGCGCTGCGCGATTCCAGGCCAGCGCCGCGCGCCTGCACCCTGGCGCCAGCCCGGTGCTTGTGCCCCGGGCCAGCCGCCCCGCAGTTGCCGGCCCGGGCGCCCCTAGAAGCCCAGCACCGGGTCCGCGCCCCGGGCGTCGCCGCCCATGCGGGCGCGCTCCCAGGGGCAGCCGTGTTCGATGGTCAGGGCCAGCATCTCCATGTCCACGTCCCCGCCCTCCTGCACGGTCTGGCGCAGGGCGTCGCAGGCATAGGCCGCCCCGTGGGCCAGGGCGTTTTCGGCCAGGGCCCGGGTCCGCGTCCGGGCCAGCCAGGCCCGGTCGGCCTCGGCGCGCACCCCGAACAGGCGGAAGATATCGCGCACGCGCAGCTCGGCCCGGGCGCCTGCGGCGCGCAGGCGATACAGGGGGCCGTCATCCGGCCCGCCCCCGTCCGGCTCCTCCAGGGGCAAAAGCCAGAAGCGCCTGGGCGCCCCGGCCCCGCGCACCACCCGGCGCACATAGCCCAGCGGGCACATCTCGTACTCCAGCCCGAAGCCCTTGATGCCCACCGGGGCCCAGACCTCGTCGGTCCACAGGCATTGGTCCATGGCGCTCCTCCCGCGCTGGCGCCGCAACGACCCGCCCATCGGGCCACGCGACGACGGGTCAACTTCTAGGCGATTTTCACCGCCTTGTCAAGGGGGTCACGCAAATTTTTAGGTGATTTTTGCCTAATAGCCGCCGCGCCGGAATTCTTGTAAGAAAACGGCATGGATGAAGCACTGATCTTCTCCCAGAACTTTCTGGACGCCATCGAGGCCGCCCGCATCCGCCAGGGCCGCAGCCATTCGGACATCGCCCGCGCGGCCTTCCCCACCCAGAAGGACCCCGTAGGCACCTACCGCAAGCTGCGCAACTCGGGGCGCACGGTGAAGCTGGCCGATGCGTACCGCCTGGCCCAGGCCGTGCAACTCGACTTCTCCTCCCTGTGCTGGCAGGTGTCCCAGGCCATGCAGGCCCCGGGCACCGCTCCTGCTCCCGGCCGCTGACCGCGCCTGCGCCGCCCGTTCGTCCCCGCCCCCCGTCCCCACGCCCCGCCCCGTCGCAATGATGCGATGCGTGCCGCGCATGGCACGCAGCCTTGTTCGGCGTGCGTCTCTTGTGCTACATCAATGCACCACAAGCATGTTGCATTGCCCAAGCAATACAGTACAGCAGCAAGGTAAAAATTTTTTATAGTAAGAATTTCCGCAACGACACACAAATAGGCTATTCTATACAATAGTGCGGCATATTTTCTGGACAAAACGGATGCAACTTGCTAATTATCGCATCGCCGCACAAAATATAGTGCAACGTGTTGCGCGGCAAAGACTTGATGCCACCCTGAAAGGAGAGCGCCCATGCCACGCCACCCGAACACCGGAAAGGACCCCCTCACCGAACTCTACGATGTCGCTTCCGCCCTGCGCTTCCTGGAGGACGCCCTGGAAAGCCACGACGAAACGGAAACCCAGGTCCACGCAGGCGGGGCCGCCTATGTCACAGGGCTCATGGGCCGCCGGGTCAGCGACCTGGCCAGCGCCCTGTGGGAACTGGAAAGCCGCCTGGCCGAACCCGGCGCACGGCCCGACGCGCTGCATTCCCCGGCCCCCGCGCCGGAGCCCGCCCCCCGCGCCCAGGCCGACTGAACCCGCGCGGGCCCGGCCCTGGCCCGACCTGCCGGGCGGCAGACACCCTGCCGCCCGGCGCCGCCCCTCTGCGGCGCCGCCCGGCCAACAGGCGATATCACCCTCACCCTAAAAGGCAAAAATCGCCTATATTGCCCCAGGAGGCTCCATGCCCACCACCCGTTGCCGCTTCCGGCTTTCCACCCCCCGGGGCGGCTGGCGCTGCACCCTGGACGGCCACGACTGCCCGCCCCGCCCCGAATCCGCGCGCCAGCCCGCCGACTGCCCGCGCTTTGCGCCCTGCGGCGTGCCCTGCCCGGCGTGCGCGGCCCCCGGGGGCCTGCTGGCCGACGCCACGCACGCCAGCGCCCACCCCGCCCTGGGCGGGTTGAGCCTCTACGCCTGTGCCCGATGCGGATATGTGGCGGACGCGGCGTCCCTGGCCCGCGCGCTGCTGGATGGCCAGCCCCGGGCGGGGCGGCGGGCGTCCGGCCCGGCAGCCGGGGAGGCCCCGGAGTCCGGGCCCTACCTGTAGGCGGACAGGATGCGCTCCATGCTGCCGTCGGCGTGCATGGAGGCGAGGATGGCGGACAGTTGTGGCAAAAAACCCGCCAGGGGCGAGCCCTTGCCCACGAGCAGATGGAACGGCACCGCCTCGAGGACCACGGGTGTCTGCACCACCTGGCCTTCGGGAACCCGGCCCCGCATGGCTCCCCAGGCGGCGGGCGGGCACTCCACGGCCAGATCCGCGCGCCGCGCGGCCAGCATGGGCCAGATGCTGTCCAGGTCCGCAGTCTCGATCACCCGCACCCCGGCCTTGGCCAGGTGCTCCCGGCTCCAGCCGTTGCCCACGTAGGTGATGACCGTGAACCCGGCCCGGCGGATGTCCGCCACGCCGCCCAGGGCCAGGATCTGGTCCATGCGCGGATGGCCCGCGTAGGTGAACAGGGCCCGCTCCTTGCGGTACAACGGCACGTCGTGGGTCACGGTGTAGCGGGCCCGCTCGGGGGTGGGCACGGTGACCAGCGCGTCGGCCTGGCCGCGCTCCACGCGCTCCTGGCAGCGGGCCCAGGGGCAGGGCTCCCAGGCCAGAGGGATGCCCAGGCGCTTCTGCACGGCCTCGGTGACGATGTCGTAGAGCAGCCCGGACATGCGGCCCTGCTCGTCCTGGCTGTGGAAGGGGGGAAAGTCGGTGTAGGCGACATGCATCGCCCCGCCCGCCGCTGCGGGGGCGCACGGCGAGGCGACCAGCGCCAGGGCCGTGAGCAGCAGCAGGACCGTTCGGTTCATGGGCGGGCCGTTCCTCGTGCCAAGGGTTTCCCCGGACGCGAACGCCGGGGCAGATCGAAGCTAACAGATTGCGAAATAAGCCGATTACCCCCCAAAGGCAAGCACCTGGTTCCAGACAGTCGCCAGCGGCGCCCCTGCGCTAGTAGCCCGCCAGGATCCGGTCCAGGGTTCCGTCGACGCGCATGGCGGCCACCGTCTCCTCGAAGGGACCCAGCAGGGCGGCATGGGCCGAATGCTTGCCGATGTGCAGGTGGAAGGGCATGGAGTCCAGGACCACGCCGGTCTGGAGCACGCGGTCCTCGAGCTCGGCGTGGCGGATGCCCGGCCAGGCCGCAGGCGGCCATTCCACAACCAGGTCGGCGCGCCGCGCGGCCAGCATGGGCCAGACGCACTCGAAGCAAGAGCTCTCCTGCACGGGAATGCCCACGGCGGACAGATTCTCGCGGCTCCAGCCGTTGCCGATATAGGTGACCACGGAGAAGCCTCCCCGGCGGATGTCCTGCACGCTGCGCAGGGCCAGGATTTCGGCCAGGCGCGGATGCCCGGGGGCGGTGAAGACCACCAGCTCCTTGCGGTAGAAGGGCGTGGGGTGGGTCAGGGCGTAGGTCGCGCGCTCGGCGGTGGGCGCGGTAATCATGGCGTCGGACTTGCCCTCGCGCACGCGCTCCTGGCAGCGGACCCAGGGGTAGCACTCCCAGACCAGGGGCACGCCCAGACGCCGCTCCAGGGCCTCGGTGACGATATCGTGGAAGAACCCCGTCACCGCGCCGTCCGGCCCCTGGGAAAAGAAGGGCCAGAACTCGGGAAAGGCGATGTGCAGGGGCTGCCCGGCACGGCACGGCACGGCGGGCAGCAGCAGGGCGACAGCGAGCAGCAGACGCAGGAGTGTACGCATGGAGTCCCATGGCCGCCGGAGCGGCCCGTCGAGTCCGGTCCCGGCTCTGCTCCGGGATTCTGCCCCGGAGAATACGGAAAACGGTGATCGATGACAACCATGGTGGTGACATTTTGTCGCCACAGATGGCTCGCCCCGCCCGGAAGCCTGGCGGAGTTGCTTTTTCCCGAAAGGCCGCCTTGGGCGCGGGCTCCTGCGCGCGAGGCGCCAGCGCGGATGCTGTCCCGCAATCGCGTACCGCCCTGCCGGGCTCACAGCGCGAAGCGCCAGCGCCGCGCCACGAACCATATCCCCCGGCGGGCCGCGCCGCCCCCACCGCGCGCGGGGCGCCAGCGTTCGGCTGCCGGTGCCAGTAACGGGTCCGGCCCCTTGCCCCCGCGCAAAGCGCCAGCGCCAAGCCGCCACCGGCCTGCCGTACCAGCGCCGGGCCAACGCCCGCCACCCGACCCCGGCGCACCCGTCCCGCCCCCCCCGCAGGCAGCCCGCCAGACGCGAAAAGCCCCCGCAGGGCGGGGGCTTTTCTGAAAATGGCGGAGAGGGAGGGATTTGAACCCTCGATACCCGTTAAGGTATACGCCCTTAGCAGGGGCGCGCCTTCGGCCGCTCGGCCACCTCTCCAAGGGGTCGCGCGCCGGGCCGGGGCCCCACGCGGGACGATTGCTCCATGATGTCAACCCGGCCCGGGCAGGCCCGGTGGGAGGTCATGGATATGTTCCATTGCGCCGCCTTGTCAAGACCATTCTTCCGCCCCAGCCCGCAACCGGGCTTTACACGCGGCCCTGTTTCTCTTTACATGACGGCAGGCAAGCAAACCGCCAACGGACGAGGCGACGCTGTGAAGTGCGGCAACTGTGGAAACGACCTGATGCTGGGCATCGTGCCCCGGGGCCCGGCGCGGCTTCTGCACATGCTGCCCCTGGCGCCCTACCGCTGCGTGCGCTGCGGCAAGAGCAACTGGCGGCTGTCGGTCTCCTACGGGGCCCTGGGCTCGCGGCTGGCCCTGGGCCTGCTGGGTCTGGTCGCCCTGGTGCTGGCCTATTGGCTGGGGGCGACCCTGGGCCTGCCGGGGGCGGACCCGGCACCCGGCGCGGTCACCATGGCCGCCCTGCCTCCGGCGCCGCAGGAGCCCGCCCCCCCGGCGCCCCCCGAGGCCCCCGCACCGCCCGAAGCCGAGGCGCCCCTGCAGGCCGCAGCCGCCCCGGGCGCCCCCGCCGAAGCCAGCCCCGTCCAGGCCGGGGCGCCCCTGGCCGCCGCCCCGCAGGACGCGCAGACGCCCCTGGACGAGGAGGCGCCCCTGGACATCGTGCCCCGCCCGCTCAAGGCCGAACCCCGGTCCGCCGAGGCCGCCAAGCCCGCCGCCGGGGGGCCCCTGCGGATCAGGGACCTGACCGTGCGCACCTCGGGCGGGGCCGTGGTCGTCACGGCGCGGGCCAGCGCCGCCCTGGCCGCCCCCCGGGCCTTTGCCCTGGAGAACCCGCCGCGCTTCGTGGTGGACATTCCCGGCCAGTGGACGCCCGACAGCGCCAGAAGCGTCAAGACAGCCGCAAAAGGTCTGCGCGGGGTGCGCACGGGCCTGCGCGACGGTGCCCTGCGCCTGGTGCTCGACCTGGAGCGCAAACCCGCCAAGGGGCCCCAGGTCGCGCGCAAGGGCGACACGCTGACCATCACCCTGCGCTAGCAGGCCGGCCCCAAACGGCGCCCTGCTGCGCCAGCGGAAAACCCGGGCCGCTTGTGCATGGGCAATGCACGGCGCGGCCCGATTGTGCCGCGTCGTGCCTCCCGCCATTTGTGAACGGCCTGCGGGTCTTGATTTCTCCGGCAGCCAGCCAGGGGCGCGCCTGCGCATCGCACAGCGCGACGGCCTGCCAAGGAGCAGTTTTTTGCTTCAAGACATCCGCTGCGCCGCCAGGACGCCGTGCGAGGCCGCCCGCAGACGCGCGGGGCGCGCCCCGCGACTGCGTCTCGCCGTCGCAACGCGGCCTGCCACGCGGCTTGCAAACAATCGGGGGGTCGTCAAGAGGCGGGCAGGTCCATGCCGCCCAGCCGCAGCTGGGGCGGATCGCGGAACAGGCCCGCCGAGAGCATGGTGAACCAGGTGCTCACCGCCGCGTTCGGGTCCAGGCCCGCCTCGCGGAAGGTTTCCGGGATCATGTAGTGCTGGACCACGGCCTGCATGATGCCCGCCGCGACCTCGGGCACCACGCCCGGGCGCAGCTCGCCCCGCGCCGCGCTCTCGGCCAAGCAGCGGGCGAACAGCGCCACGATACGCATGCGCACGGCCTCGACCTCTTCCCATATTTCGGGGTAGTCGGCACGGATGTCGCCCAGGAACTCGGGGGAGGCCTCGCTGCTCAGGCGCTGGATGGCGAAAAAGCCCGCCGCGAAGCCCTCGCGCGGGCCGGGCGCCGCCTCCAGGGCCTGGCGCGCGGCCTCCAGCCGCCGCCCGACGCCCACAAGGGCCAGCTGGCGCACCAGGTCGTGCTTGCCCACGAAGTGCCGGTACAGCGTCTTCTTGCTCATGCGGATGTCGCGGGCGATGTCGTCCATGGTCACCCGGCGAATGCCGCGCGCGGAGAACTTCGCGTAGGCTGCGGCCATGATCCGCTCGCGGGCCTGGGCAGGGGTCGTCATTGGGCACCTCGGGAACCGGAAAGAATGTAACGGTTTCCTATCCCGCCGCCGGGTGGGGCGTCAAGGGTGCCGGGCGGGCCGGGAACGTCCCCGGCCCGCCGGGCGAGAGCTAGCCCTGGTGCCGGTAGGCCCGCAGGATGAGCACCTGCTCGCGGGGCACGTCGGCCATGCCGCCCTGGTTGCCGGTGGCCACGCCCGCGATCTCGTCCACCACGTTCAGCCCGCGCAGCACCTTGCCGAACACGCAGTATTTGTTGGTGTCCAGGAAGGCGTTGTCCACATGGTTGATGTAGAACTGGCTGGTGGCGCTGTCCAGGTCGTTGGTGCGGGCCATGGCGATGGTGCCGCGCCGGTTTTCCAGGCCGTTGCCGGACTCGTTGCGGATGGGCGCCATGGTCGGCTTGGGGCGCAGGGACGTGTCGAACCCGCCGCCCTGGATCATGAAGCCCTTGATGACCCGGTGGAACAGCGTGCCGTCGTAGAAGCCCGCGTCCACGTACTTCAGGAAGTTCTCCACCGTGGCCGGAGCCTTGGCGGGGTCGAGCAGCACCATGATTGTGCCCTTGCTGGTTTCCAGGACGACCACGGGCCCGGCCCCCTGGGCCTGGGCCCGGGCCGCGCCCAGGGTGACGATCAGGGCCAGTGCGGCCAGGACGATGCCGAATCCTTTCATTGTTCACTCCTTTGCGGGATTGTCCGCCAGTCAGCAATAGGAGAGCCGGGGCGGGTTGTCAAAGGCCCACGCCCGGCGGCCTGCGCCGTTGCCCGGCTGTTTGCACCCATGCCCGGCGGCCTGCACCTACGCCCGGCGGCCTGCCCTCCCGGTTCCGGGCGGGCCGCACTCCGGCCCCTGCCGCCTGAGCCGGGCCGCCTCCCCATGCTGCGGGACGGCAATTTCAACGATATTTCGGCAAATTGCGCTATTCCAGCCTCCGCCGCCACTCGCGCCTTCCCATAGATATTTTCTATTTGCGGCCCCTTGCTGCGGCCAATATACTCTCTTCATGCGCTTTTCCACACAGCCCCGCAGGGGCCTGTGGAAAAACAACTCCCCCGGGCGCAGAGGGGCGCCGGGCGGGAGTTTTTTCAGCACCGGGTTGTGGACGGCATAGGGGTGCCGGCCGGACCCAAGCGCCCCGGGCCCGGCCCGGAGCGCCGAACGTCACACGAGGCTCACGCCATGTACACCACCGATGCACTGGTCCTGGAGCACAAGCGGCAGATGCGCGAGCTGCGCCGCGAGCTCAAGGCCGCGACCAGGGGCCTGCGCGCCGAGGCCCGGCGCAGGAACAGCACCCTGTCCGAATGCCGCAGGCAATGGGCCGTCACGCCCCCGAAGCCCAAGCGGACCCCCCTGCCCTTGCGCATCCTGTCCTTCCTGTTCTAGCCCGGCGGATGTCCGCCGCCAGGACGCGCCGCGCGACGCCAGTCGCGCGGCGCGCCTTTTCCGGCGCCCGGCTACGCTCCGGCCTCCCCGGCGGGCTCCTCGCCCCCGGCCCCGTCCCCGGCCAGCCCTGCGCCGGAGAGCACCAGCACCAGCCTGCGGATGACGTCGGGGTCGTACTTGCCCTTGTAGCGCTCCGAGAGCGCGCGCAGGGCCCGGAAGGGCGAAAGCCCCGCCTGCCAGCGCGGCCCGGAGATGAGGTTCTCGTACTTGTCGGCCACGGCCACCACCCGCACCGCCAGCGGCAGCGACTGCGCCGCGATGCCCGCAGGGTAGCCCGAGCCGTCGAGCTTCTCGTGGTGGAACAGGATCACGTTGATCACCTCGCCGGGCAGCGGCATCCCGGCGCACAGGGCCGCCCCGCGCACGGGGTGGGTGCGCAGGATCTCCTTGTCGCGCGCCGAAAGCTTCACGGGGCGCTCCAGGATGTCGCGCGGTATCCCGGTCTTGCCCACGTCGTGCAGGATGGCCCCCAGCCCGCATTCCTCCAGGAAGGACTCCTCCAGGTCGTAGGTCTGCAAAATGGCCATGGCGAAGACCAGCACGTTGATGCTGTGGCGGTAGACCTTGTAGTCGTGGCTGACCAGCCCGCCCACGGCGCGCAGCCCGTCGCCGCGCGACAAAAAGCCCACGCAGCCGCGCACCAGGCGGCGGATGCGCGCGAACTCGGCCTCGCTCATGGTCTCGGGCAGGCGCCGGGTGAACGCCTGGCGCACGATGGACACCGACACGTCGTAGAAGATGCCCGCCCGCTCGCGCACGGGCAGGCTCTCGTTGGACAGGATCGCCCCCAGGTTCTCCTCGACGTAGCGGCGAAAGCGCGCGCTCTGCTCGCGCAGCACGAAGACCTCACGCACGCCCAGGTCGTGCATGGTCCGCTTGTGGGTCGCCGTGAACAGCTCGCCGGTGCGCGTGTAGAGCACGTACTCGCCGTCCTGGCGCAGGTAGACCTCGAAGTTCCCGTGGGTGTGCGGAAACAGCATCAGCGGCGACACCGCGAAATACGCGTCCTCGGGAACCCGCGACACATCGGGCATGAAAACCTCCACGCCCCGGGCCTGCCGGGGCATCGTCCCCCTCGGGGTCCATGCTAGCATCTCCGGGCGCCGGGGGCAAAGCCTGCCCGCCCCCCTTCGCAACCGGGTCGCGCCGTGCTATGCCTTGCGCCATGGACAAGCAACGCCGCACCGCCCTGCAAGCCGCCGTGGCCGCCGCCCTGCTGCCCCTGGCCGCCCCGGCCCTGGCCGCGCCCCAAGCGCCCGCCGCCGCCACGCATATCAACGTCATCCTGCCGCGCTCCCGCCAGCTCGACCTGGACGGGGCGGCGGGCCGCGCCGTCCAGGAGCGCCTGACCCTGGCCGTCATGGACTTCGTGCGCGAGAACTACCAGGGCCGCAACCTGCCCGTATGGCGCAAGCCGCTGGCCGAGGTGGAGCTGCACAAGCGCGTGGCCAACATCTGCCTGTGGATCGTGCGCTCCTGCCACGCCCACCGCGAGGTCTACCCCATGGACCCGGCCTGGGTCGCCGGGCAGATCATGGCCGAATCGTTCTTCAACGAATTCGCCGTGTCCTGGGCCCTGGCCGTGGGCATCTGCCAGTTCATCGGCCCCACGGCCAGCGAGTACGGCCTGATGGTGGCAGGCTCCGTGCCCGCCCACGGCGCCGCGCCCTACAGGAACCCCGCCGACGCAGGGGCCGGGGCGCACTACACCGCCGTGCGCGCCCAGTGGCGCGAGGCCCTGCGCGAGCGCAGGCGCCTGGGCGACGAGGCCGAGCTCTTGCGCGCGGCCATGCAGGCCCACGCCGACGGCGCGCCCTTCCCCCAGGCCCGGGCCTACCTGGACGCCGCCGCCGCGGTGGACGCGCTGGACGCCGAGGTCAAGGACGCCCGCCAGCGCTTCACGGCCTACCTGGAGGCCAACTTCGCCGGGCGCAACATCTTCGACGCCAAGGACGTGGCCTTCTTCCAGGGCTTCGACGAGCGCGTGCTCTACGCCAAACCCGTGGGCGCCATGGTGCTCATGCTGGCGCGCTTCCTGCGGGCCCGGGGCGGCAACATCCTGGCCGCCGCCGCCGGCTACCACGCCGGGCTGGGCAACACCAGCGAGGACGCCGGGGTCTACAAGCGCTACGGGCGCATCCCGGCCTTCGCCGACACCGTGGGCTACGTCAGCCGCTGCCTGGTCAACCACCACGAGATCGCCCAGCGCATGGGCCAGGTGTGACGCCATGGCCGGGTGTTCGCGCCCCCGGCCCGCCCCGCCAGGATCGCACGACACGCCCCCGGACCTGCGCGGCTGGCCGTTCCGGGCGCCCCGGGCGCGATTCCGCTTGCCCCCGGGGGCCATGGTGCTATAACCCCCCGCACCGCTCACCGCTTCCCGGGGTTGCACCATGCGAAAAGGTCTTGTCTGCGCCGTGCTTTCGGCCTGCTGCTTCGGGCTGCTGCCCATCCTGGGCAAACTCGGCTTCGCCCACGGCCTGGACTCCACGCGCATGCTGCAATACCGCTTCGTCATCGGGGCGCTGCTGCTGGCGGCCTGGTTCGCGGCCACCCGGCGCGAGGCCCTGCGCATCTCGCCCGCCGGGCTGCTCAAGACGGCGCTGCTGGGCGGGCTCATCTCCCCGGTGCAGAGCACCTGCTTCATGCTTTCCCTGGAGACCATCCCCGCCGCCACCACCTCGCTGATCCTGTACTTCTACCCCGCCGTGGTCACGCTGCTCGGGGCGCTCATCCACCGCCAGCGCATCGGGCGGCGGGTGGGCCTGTCGCTGGTGCTGGTCACCGCCGGGTGCGCCCTGGTATTCCTGGACGCCTTCATGCGCGAGGTGGCCCTGGCCGGGGTGCTGTGGGCCTGCGTGTCCATGGCCGTCTTCTCGGTCTACATGCTGCTGGTGCAGCGCCTGATGCGCGGCGAGCGCCCGCTGACCTTCTCGCTGTACGTGATCTTCTTCGCCGCCCTGGCCTTCACCCTGCTACGCGGGCTGCCCGACCCGGGCAGCGTGACCCCGGCCCAGGCGGGCGTGGCCCTGGCCCTGGGCCTGGTGCCCACGGTGCTGGCCCTGACCCTGCTCTACACGGCCATCGAGGCCGTGGGCAGCGCGTATGCGTCCATCTTCTCCACCATGGAACCGGTGACCACCGTGGCTGCGGCGGCCCTGCTGCTGGGCGAGCCGGTCTTCGCCCGCCAGCTGGCCGGGGCGGCGCTCATCGTGGCGGGCATCGTGCTGCCCAACCTGGCGCTTTTGCGCCGCCAGGCACGGGTGGCCCCGGGCTGAGGCGGCGGCCCGGGGCGGGTTGCGCGGCTGCGGCCAATGCGCTACCCTGGGCCAAAGCCCCGGAGGCGCCGTGCAAGGCCTGAAGAACCTTCTGCTGCTGGTGCAGCGGGCCCTGGAAGTCTCGCTGACGCTGATCTCGCCGCTGTCGCTGGTCCTGTACCTGGCGCTGGTGGCGGCCATCGGCTGGGGCTACCACCGGGGCCAGCGCCTGGGCTCCTTCCTGCACACCATGGGCCTGATCTTCTTTTTCTTCGTCATCTGGAACCACCCCGCGTATTCCTGGTACAAGGACAACCCCTGGAACGGGGGCTACATCTACGCCCTGGTGATGATCGTGGTCTACATGTACCTGCCCCTCAAGGCTGCGGCCCTGGGCCTTCGGCTGTGGCGCAGGCTGCACCCCGGGGCCGCAGGGCAGGACTGAGCCCCGCGCCGCGCGGCCCGGCGGGCTCCGCCCCGGCCCGGCTGCACCGCAACGGCGCTGCGGCGCGGGCCAGCCCCCGCACCACCGCAGCGCCCCCCGCAGGCCAGCGAAAAGGCCCGCCCGGACATGCCGGACGGGCCTTTGCCATTGCAAGGTGGCCGCGCGCTATTGCAGCACGCGCGGCTCCACGATCTTGACCTGGGCCTTGTCGCGCAGTTCCATGACAAAGGCCTGGAACATCTCCTGCTGGCGCGACTGGCGGATCTGGGCCAGCATGACGTCCCTGGCGGCGGCCCACTGCTCGTCGGAGGGCACCTGACGCTCGCGCACGCGCACCAGGGCGTAGCCGTTGGCCACGGCGTGGGGCTCGGGCAGCCACTTCCCGGCCTCGGCGGCGAAGGCGGCCTCGGCCAGGGTCGGGTTCATGCCCAGCTCGCCGACCACGCCCGAGCGCTGGAAGGGCTCGCTGGTCTTGACCTTGCCGCGCAGGGTCGCGGGCAGGTCGCCGTCCGCAGTCTCGGCCAGCACCTGGACGGCCTTCTCGCGGGCCAGGCGCATGGCCGCCTCGCGGCGCAGGGCCTCCACGATGGCCTCGCGCACCTCGTCCAGCCCGGCCACGGACTCGGGGTTGTCCACGGTCTTCTCGGCCAGCAGGGCGCCCTCCTCGATCTCCACGGGGATCTCGGTGGCCTTGCCCACGGCCAGGCCGAAGAGCATCTCGGCGGAGGCCTCGTCCACGCCCAGGCGCTGCACCAGGGTGGCCTTGGCCACGGCAGGCACGGGCTGCAGCGGCAGATCCAGCGACTCGGCCACCTGGGCCAGGGTGTCCCCGGCCACCAGACGGCCGATGGCCATGTCCAGCACTTCGTGCAGGGCGTCGGCGGCCTTCTCCTCGGCCAGCTGCTGGCGGATGCCCTGAGCGGCCTCCTCGAAGGTCTTGGTCCCGGCCTCGCGGCGCTCCTCGACCTTGATCAGGTGCCAGCCGAACTCGGTGCGCACCGGGTCGCTCACGGCCCCGGGCTCCAGGGCGAAGGCGGCCTCGGCAAAGGGCGCGACCATGGCCTGGCGGGTGAACCAGCCCAGGTCGCCGCCGCGCGCGCTGCTCGGGCAGTCGGAATGCTTCTCGGCCAGGGTGGCGAAGCTCTCGCCCTTGGCCAGGCGGGCCTTGAGCTTGAGCAGCTCGACGCGCGCCTTGTCGGCCTGGGCCCCGGGGGCGTCGGCGGGCAACTCCAGCAGGATGTGCCGGGCGCGCACGGACTCGGCGACCTCGAACTCCCCGGGGTGGGTGTCGTAGTAGGCGCGCACGGCGGCGTCGTCCACCTCCTGGCGCGAGGCCAGGTTGGCCGGGGCCAGCAGCAGCAGGTTGAAGCCCGCCGTGGCCGGACGCTTGAAGCGCTCCATATTGTCCTTGTAGTAGGTGGCGATCTCCTCCTCGGCGGGGGTCACGCCCTCCTTGAAGTCCTCCCAGGGCAGCAGCAGGTAGTCCACCACCAGCCGCTCCTGGCTGAACAGGAACAGGTCGCGAGCCTCGCGCTCCTGGACCTGGGCCGCGCGGCCCACGTGCTCCATGAGCTTGTGCTGCACGATGGCCCGGCGGGTGGACTCCTCGAAGGCTGCGGGGGTCATGCCCTGGGCGCGCACCGCGCGCTCGTAGTACTGCTCGTCGAAGGCCTGGCCCTCGCCCTGGAAGCGCGGGTTGGAGCGGATGAAGGCTCCCAGCTCGGCGTCGGTCACGCCGATGCCCAGGCGCTGGGCCTGGCGGTCCAGCAGCATGGTGTTGACCATCTTGGCCAGCACGGCCTGCTTGATGTCGAACTTGGCCATGTCCTCGGCGCTCAGGTTGGGGATCTGCTCCTGGAGCTGGCGCACGTCGGTCTCGTACTGGCGCTCGAAGTCGCGCACGAGGATGGGCTCGTCGTCCACGTAGGCCAGGATGCCGCTGCCGCCCTGCTGCAGCGAGCCCGAGCCGTAGGCCAGGATGAACGCCAGGATGATGATCAGGAACAGGATCTTGATGACCCACGATCCGGCGTGCTGCCGCATTCCGTCTAGCATGACGTCTCCAAAGGGGGTTCGGTTGTGGCGGGCCTACGCGCCCGCGCGGGTGCGCACATGGTTGAGCAGGCCGCCTGCCTGAATAATAGCCAGTTCGTTTTCCGTCAAATCGTTTCGGACGGCCACCCGGCCCGCGCCCGCCACCTCCAGCTCCAGCACGCCGCCGGCGGCCAGCCGCGCGGCGGGGATGGACACCGCCGCGCCCTGGGCCACGCGCTCGTAGTCCGCCGGGTCGGCGAACAACAGCGGCAGGATGCCGAAGTTCACGAGGTTGGCGCGGTGGATGCGCGCCAGGGAGCGGACCAGCACCGCGCGCACGCCCAGGTGGCGCGGGCCCAGAGCCGCGTGCTCGCGGCTGGAGCCCTGGCCGTAGTTGTCGCCGCCCACGATGATCCCGCACCCGGCCTCGCGCTGGCGGGCCACGAAGCCCGCGTCCACCCGCGAGAAGACGTGCTCGCTGATGGCCGGGATGTTGGAGCGCAGGGCCGTGATCTGGGCCCCGGCGGGCAGGATATGGTCGGTGGTGATGTTGTCGCCCACCTTGAGGGTCACCGTGGCCGCGATGCTCGCGGGCAGGGCGTCGAAGGTCTCCAGGGCCACGATGTTGGGCCCGCGCAGCACCTCCACGCCCGCGCCGTCGGCCGGGGGCATGACGAACAGGTGGCGGATGGAGGGCACCCGCGCCGGGAATTCGGGCTGCGCCGGGGGCTGGCCCCAGGTGGCCGGGTCGCTGAACGCGCCGCGCAGGGCGCACATGGCGGCGGTCTGCGGGCTGGCCAGGTAGACCTGGGCGTCCTGGGTGCCGCTGCGGCCCTCGAAGTTGCGGTTGAAGGTGCGCACCGACACGCCCGCCGACACCGGCGAACCGCCCATGCCGATGCACGGCCCGCAGGTGCATTCCAGCAGCCGCGCGCCCGAGGCCAGCACGGGCTCCACGAGATTCTCGGCGGCCAGCATGGCCAGCACCTGCTTGGAACCCGGCGAGACGAGCAGGTCCGTGCCCGGGTCGATGCGTTGGCCCGCAAGCATCAGGGCCACGGTCTTGAGGTCCGCGTAGGAGGAGTTGGTGCACGAGCCGATGGCCGCCTGGTCCACCTTGAGCCCGGCCAGCTCGCGCACGGTCCGGCGCTGGTCGGGCATGTGCGGGGCGGCCACCAGGGGCTCCAGGGCGCCCAGGTCGATCTCCACGCGCTCGTCGTAGTCGGCGCCGGGGTCGGCCGCCAGGGCCTCGAAATCCGCCTCGCGGCCCATGGCGCGCAAAAAGTCCCGGGTCTGCTCGTCGCTGGGAAAGATGGACGTGGTGGCGCCCAGCTCGGCGCCCATGTTGGTGATGGTCGCCCGCTCGGGCACGGTCAGCGTGGCCACGCCCGGCCCGGTGTATTCCAGCACCTTGCCCACCCCGCCCTTGACGCTCAGCTCGCCGAGCAGGTGCAGGATGATGTCCTTGGCCGTGGCCCAGCCGCCCAGCCGCCCGGCGAGGTGGACTTCCACCACCCGGGGCATGGTGATGACATACGGCTCCCCGGCCATGGCCAGGGCCACGGACAGGCCCCCCGCGCCCATGGCCAGGCTGCCCACGCCGCCCGCCGTGGGGGTGTGGCTGTCCGAGCCGATGAGCGTCCGCCCCGGGCGCGCGAAATTCTCCAGGTGCAGCTGGTGGCAGATGCCCGTGCCCGCCGGGGAGAAGACGATGCCGTAGCGCGCGGCCACGGTGCGCAGGTAGCGGTGGTCGTCGGGGTTGCGAAAGCCCATCTGCAACGTGTTGTGGTCCACGTAGCTCACCGACAGCTCGGTGCGCACCCGGGGCACGCCGATGGCCTCGAACTGGAGGTGGGCCATGGTCCCGGTGGCGTCCTGGGTCAGGGTCTGGTCGATGCGCAGGGCCACCTCGCTGCCGGGGGTCATCTCCCCGTCAACCCGGTGGGCGGCGATGATCTTGCGGGTCAGGTTCATGGGCATGGGAGGCTCCTGGCGGCGGGGGGCAGGCGTCCCGCCGGGCGTGGCTTATTGCAGGGGTCCGTGCAGGGGGTCGGGCATGAGCAGGCGCGCCGCCCGGCGGCGGCAGACCTCGATTTCCGTGTCCAGGCGCAGCTTCTCCTGGGAGAGCCGGAAGATCTCCTGGGCGTGGTAGACGCCGGTGGCGGGGTTCTCGGCGTCGCGCAGGCGGCGGACTTCCGCCGCCACCTGCTGGCGCTGGGCTTCGAAGGCCGCTCGCTCGGCGTCCAGGCGCGCGACCTCCTCCTCAATCGAGACGGACTCGTCGTCCTTTTTTCTTTGCGTCATCGGGTTCGGGCTCCTTCTCCCTGACGGTGAAGTTGTCGGCGAACAGGCTGATGAACCCCGGCCAGACCTCGGCCAGCCCGCCAGGGTTGGCCAGGCCGATATTGGGCGTGCGCAGGGAGACCAGGGCTAGGGCCAGGGTCCAGGCCGCCGACGGGCTGGACATGCGCCGCTCGGCGTCGGCCCATTCCCCGGCGCCCTGCCCGGCCACGATGACGATGCGCCCGGGTTTGACGCGGGCAAACCGCCCGGCGCGCTCGGCCACGATCTCCGCCGTGGCGCTATCGCCCCGCTCGTCCACCAGGATGCGCGTGTCGCCCGGCGCGCCCAGGCCCAGGGCCACGGCCAGGGGCACCAGGGCCGGGTCCGTGGCGTCCAGTTCCACGGCCTCGGGCCAGGGCCCGGAGCGCGCGGCGGCCACCGTGGGCGAGAAGTCCAGCTCAAGGCCGCTGGCGGCGAGCAGCGCCCGGGCGGCGGGGGCCAGGGGGTCGTCCCCGGGCCAGGCCCCGCTCAGGGTCACACGCCCGCCCGCCAGGCGCGGCACGGCCAGCAGGCTGGCGGCCAGCAGCGGGTCCAGGGGCAGATCCTGCCCGGCGGGGGCGACGGGCACGGCCAGCGCGCCCCGGGCCACGGAGAATCCGCCCCCGGTCAGCTCGCAGGGCACGCCGCAGGCGCGCAGCACCGCCGCCGCGTGGGCCAGCAGGGGCGCGCCCATCCAGTCCGGACCCCAGGTGAAGCGGATGCCGTCGGGGTAGGTCGGCCCGGCCAGGGCCAGGGCCACGGCGGCCTCGGCGGGCAGGGCGTCGGGCACGTGGAAGGTGTTGTGGGTCATGCCGCCGCTTTCCAGGCGCGCGGGCAGGCCCGGGGTGTAGGGCTCCAGGGCCGTGAGCCGCGCCCCCAGCCCGGCGAAAACCCCGGCCGCAGGCCCCAGGTCGTGGACCTTGAGGGCCGCGCCGCCGGTGAAGGTCATGCGCCCGACCTGCGGCAGGGCCAGGGCCAGCAGCAGGTAGAGGTTCAGCAGGTCCGCCCCGGCGAAGACCGTGCGGTCGGCGAACCCCAGGGCTCCGCCCTGGCAGCGTACGGTGCCGTCCTCCCAGGCCAGGCCCGCGCCCGCCTGGTTCAGGGCCTTGACCAGCTCCACCAGCGGATCGTTGAGCACGATGGGCGCCAGGGTGCAGTCGGCCCCGGCCGCAGCGGCCGCGGCGGCCCACAGCCGGGTGCGCACCAGGGAGCGCGGCCCGGCCATGGTCAGGTCCAGGTCCTTGACGTGGGGCGAGAAGTAGAACGCCTTGCGGCCCACCTCGGGCTTGGTGGCATGGGCGTAGGCCAAGCCGTTGGCCAGGGTGAAGATGCCGCGCAGCGGGCCGACCTCCAGCCCCTCGCGCCCGGCCACCACGTCCCAGGCGCGGCGCAGGGTGCGCTCCTGGTTGGGGTCGGCCAGGGGCAGGCCCTTGTCGATCCGGGCCTTGGCCGAGCGGCCCAGCAGGGCCGTGCGCCGGGCGATGAGGTTGGCGATGTCGAACTCCAGGTCCGCCAGCTCCTCGGTCATGGACTGGGGGCGCCCGCCGGGCTTGCGGCCCATGCCCGCAGGCCCCCGGCCCTCGTAGGCCGGGGCGCGGCGTGGGGCCGCCCCGGGGCGTGCGCCCTGGGCGCCGGAATCCTGGGCAGCGGGGCTGCGGCGCGGCGGCTGGTCGGCGCTGGAAGGCTGCGGCGCGCCCTCGCCCGGGGCAGTGCCCGGCCCGAAGGGCTTGCGCTCACGGTCCTGGGAAAACTCGGGCTTGCCATAGGGCTTGCCCTCGCGGTCGCCAGGGGTGCCGGGCTTGCGGTACGGCTTTCGCTCGCGGTCCTGAGAAAATTCGGGCTTCCCGTAGGGCTTTCGTTCGCGGGGCGCCTCGTCCGCGCCCGCGCGGTAGGGCTTGCGCTCTCCATCCCGGGGGGTGTCCCCCTTGGGGCGGTGCGGTTTGCGGTCGCGGTCCTCGCGCGCCCCGGCCTTGCCGGAGGGCTTGCGCTCGCGGTCGCCAGGGGCCCCGGCCTTGCCATACGGCTTGCGCTCGCGGTCCTGGGAAAACTCGGGTTTGCCGGAGGGCTTGCGCTCACGGGGCGCCTCGTCCGCGCTCCGGTACGGCTTGCGCTCCCCGTCCTGGGGCGCCTCGTCCTTGCGGCGGTAGGGCTTCTTGGGTGCCTCGCCCTTGGGGCGGTAGGGCTTGCGGTCACGGTCCTCACGCGCCCCGGCCTTGCCGGAGGGCTTGCGGGGGCCCTGGCCGGGCTTGCGCGGCTGGCCTGAAGGTTTGCGGGCGCCGGACTGGCCCGCCTTGGGGGCCTTGCCGCCTTTGTGCTGTTCGGTCATCTGGTTCTCGGGGAAAAAGGGGATCGGGGAGACGTTCCTATACCATTTGATGCGCCCCCGGCAAGAGCGGAATTCACCCCCCGGCGGCGGCCTCGCAAGCCAGGACGCACACGGGCCGCCCCTCCCCGCCCCGGCCGCAGGGCCGGGATGAAAAAACGGGAGGCATCCGAGGACGCCTCCCGTGGATCGCGGACGTGAAGCGCAGCCGGAGGCTACTTCATCACGGCGCCGGAAGCGGCACCCTGCATCTTGATCTCGACCTTCTCGGTCAGACCCTCGTAGTACTCGCGCAGGATGGCCAGGACCTCGTCGCGGCCGAAGTGATCCGGAACCTCGGCGCCCTCGGACAGGGCCTTGCGCAGCTTGGTGCCGGACAGGATGACGCGGTCTTCCTTGCCGTGCGGGCAGGTGCGCAGGGAGGCCATGCCGTCACACTTGTAGCAGTAGAAGGTCCAGTCGATCTTCATGGGCTGGGTCAGCAGCGCCTTGCCCGGGGTGGGGCACGCCTCGTTGGCGTAGGGGATGCGGTCGAAGATCTCCTGGGCCTCGAACAGGCCGTAGAAGTCGCCCACGCCAGCGTGGTCACGGCCGATGAGCATCTTGTTGATGCCGTAGTTCTGACGGAAGGTGGCGTGCAGCAGAGCCTCGCGGGGACCGGCGTAGCGCATGTCGAGGGGGTAGCCCGCGTTGATCACGTTGTCCTTCACGAAGTACTTCTCGATCAGGGTCTGGATGCACTTGATGCGGACCTGACCCGGGATGTCGCCGGGCTTCAGGTTGCCGATGAGCGAGTGGATGACCACGCCGTCGCAGACTTCGCAGGCGATCTTGGCCAGGTACTCGTGGGAGCGGTGCATGGGGTTGCGCAGCTGCAGGGCGGCGACGTTGGCCCAGCCCTTGGCTTCCATCTCGGCGCGGATCTGGGCCGGGGTCTTGTAGACGCCGGGGTAGCGGTCAGCGTAGTCGCCCTCGGAGAGGACCTTCACCGGGCCGGCCAGGTTGAACTTGCCCTGGGCCAGGACCATCTGCACGCCGGGGTGATCCTTGGGGGCGATCTCCCAGAACTTGTCGCCCTCGGACTCCTCGCCGCTGCCGCGGTAGACCTTCTCGCACTCCCACTTCTTGTCGGCCTCGGTCAGCTCGTACTTCTCGGTGACCTTCATGGTCGCGAAGATCTCGCCGTCGTTCTTCAGGGCGATCTCGTCACCGACCTTCACGGAGTCGTCGTTGGTGTCCAGGCACACGGGCACGGGCCAGAAGGTGCCGTCGGCCAGGGTGAAGTTCTCGCACACGCTCTTCCAGTCGGCCTTGCCCATGAAGCCGGACAGCGGGGAGAAGCCGCCGATGCCGAGCATGATCAGGTCGCCCTTGACGCGGTTGGAGATCTCCAGGGTCTTGAGGCCTTCGGCCTTCTTCAGCTCGGCCTTGAGGGCGTCGCCCTTGAGCAGACACTCGACCAGGCCCTTGCCACCATGAGGGGGAACCAGTTTGGACATTTGTGGTCTCCTTTCTTCAATGATGTGTAACAGGAAATTAATCCACAGCCTTGTTGAGGCATCCGAATTTTCCCGTGCAGGTCGGACATGCCGTCTGGAAATTCAGGGTGCCCGATTCGTCCTCTACCATCTCCGGCATCGTCTGTCGGTGTTTGTGAAAAAAATGCGCAAATGTCAAGGGCAGTCTTTATGCATTATAAAACAGCATGTTGAACCAGAAACCCCTCGGCGCCCTCCGCCGCAATGCGCCGACCCCCGGTTTTCCACCCCCGGGGCCCCCGCTCCGGGGCCACCGCCGCCATGCCCCGCCCGCCCCGGGCGGCCCGGGACTCCGACGGAAATCCCCTGCCCGGGGATACCGAAAATGATTTCTTTCATTTCAGAATGTTATACAAAAAGAAGGACTGAATTTCTTTCTCAGCCCTTGCACTGTCTGGGCATTGCAGGTATAGACACGTCTGCTGCCGGACCATATTTTCACAAACGAGCCCGAAACTGCCTCGAACGCAAGTAAAATCAAGGTGTTTTTGATAAGCGCCCGCCGCTTGGGATAAAATTCACTTTCACCTTGACAGGGTCAGTCCCCACTTGCTAGACAGAACCAGCTTGTTCCATCCCTCACAAGCCCCGCGCCGGGGCCGCGGGGGCGGAGCGGGTCAGCGCCCCGGCAGGGGCGGCGCCGAGGAGGCCGGATCGGCTCCGGCCCACGGGCAACTCCGGCAGGCATACACGGCGCGCGGTCATTGAAAGTCCCGCTTGCGACCCCGGCAGCCACACCCGTGGACGGTCGCTGCGGAACGACACCGCGCCGAAATGGCAGAAGGCGGGGGAACCTTTCCCTGCTTTTCATATCTCCATCAATCGTGATGCGGGATATTCGGAGTTGGTTGTTTGTATCAACCCTAATATTGTTGGAGGACTAGTATGCCGACTTTTGTTGATCCCTCGAAGTGCGATGGATGCAAGGGTGGCGAGAAAACCGCTTGCATGTACATCTGCCCCAACGACCTCATGATCCTGGATCCTGAGGAGATGAAGGCGTACAACCAGGAGCCGGACGCCTGTTGGGAGTGTTACTCCTGCGTGAAGATCTGCCCCCAGGGCGCCATCACGGCCCGCCCCTACGCCGACTTCGCGCCCATGGGCGGCACCTCGATTCCCATGCGCTCCTCCGAAGACATCATGTGGACCATCAAGTTCCGCGACGGTTCCGTGAAGCGCTTCAAGTTCCCCATTCGCACCACCCCTGAGGGCTCCATCAAGCCCTTCGACGGCAAGCCCGAGCCCGGCGACATCGAGAGCGAGCTGCTCTTCACCGAGACCGCCCTCGCGACTCCCAAGGAAGCCCTCTGCCAGAAGTTCGACGTCGCCGACGGCGGCAAGAGCCAGTGCTGGCAGGACATTCCCTGCGAGTAGGCCCCTCCCCTTGCTGCATGGGTGAACAAGACAACAACAAGCGAATCATAAAGGAGCACTCACATGCCTAAGATTCCTGTTAAAGAATCCCCCAAGGGCCTGCCCCTGGCCGAGCCCACCATCGTCGAGCATGACGTCGACATCCTGATGATCGGCGGCGGCATGGGCAACTGCGGCGCCGCCTGGGAAGCCGTGGCCTGGGCCAACAAGTACGCCCCCGAAGCCAAGATCCTGCTGGTGGACAAGGCCGCCCTCGAGCGCGGCGGCGCCGTCGCCCAGGGCCTGTCGGCCATCAACACCTACCTCGGCGACAACAATGCCGACGACTACGTCCGCATGGTCCGCACCGACCTGATGGGCCTGGTCCGCGAAGACCTGATCTTCGACCTGGGCCGCCACGTGGACGACTCCGTGCACCACTTCGAGGAGTGGGGCCTGCCCGTCTGGTGCAAGGACGAGCACGACCACAACCTGGACGGCGCCGCCGCCAAGGCTGCTGGCAAGTCCATCCGCAAGGGCGCCAAGCCCGTGCGCTCCGGCCGTTGGCAGATCATGATCAACGGTGAGTCCTACAAGTGCATCGTGGCCGAGGCCGCCAAGAACGCCCTGGGCGAAGAGCGCTACATGGAGCGCATCTTCGTGGTCAAGCTGCTGCTCGACGCCAACCAGCCCAACCGCATCGCCGGCGCCGTGGCCATGAACGCCCGCGAGAACAAGGTCCACATCTTCCGCTGCAACTGCGCCGTGGTTGCCTGCGGCGGCGCCGTGAACGTGTACCGCCCCCGCTCCACCGGTGAGGGTCTGGGCCGCGCCTGGTACCCGGTGTGGAACGCTGGTTCGACCTACACCATGTGCGCCCAGGCTGGCGCCGAAATGACCATGATGGAAAACCGCTTCGTGCCCGCCCGCTTCAAGGACGGTTACGGCCCGGTCGGCGCCTGGTTCCTGCTCTTCAAGGCCAAGGCGACCAACTACAAGGGTGAGGACTACTGCGAGACCAACCGGGCCATGATCAAGCCCTACGAGGAGCGCGGCTACGCCAAGGGTCACATCATCCCCACCTGCCTGCGCAACCACATGATGCTGCGCGAAATGCGCGAAGGCCGCGGTCCCATCTTCATGGACACCAAAACCGCCCTGCAGACCTCCTTCGCCACCATGACCCCCGCCCAGCAGAAGCACCTCGAGGCCGAGGCCTGGGAAGACTTCCTCGACATGTGCGTCGGCCAGGCCAACCTGTGGGCCGCCACCAACTGCGCTCCCGAGGTTCGTGGCTCCGAGATCATGCCCACCGAGCCCTACCTGCTCGGCTCGCACTCCGGCTGCTGCGGCATCTGGGTGTCCGGTCCCGACGAGGCCTGGGTCCCCGAGGACTACAAGGTCCGGGCTGACAACGGCAAGGTCTACAACCGCATGACCACCGTGAACGGCCTGTTCACCTGCGCCGACGGCGTGGGCGCCTCCGGCCACAAGTTCTCCTCCGGCTCGCACGCCGAGGGCCGTATCGTCGGCAAGCAGATGGTGCGTTGGTACCTTGACCACAAGGACTACAAACCCGCCATCAAGGAAAACGCCGCCGATCTCGCCAAGGAGATCTACCGTCCGTACTACAACTTCCAGGCCGGCAAGGGCGCTTCCACCGACCCGGTTGTCAACCCCGAGTACATCACGCCCAAGAACTTCATGATGCGCCTCATGAAGTGCACCGACGAGTACGGTGGTGGCGTGGGCACCTACTACACCACCTCCGCCGCGCTGCTCGACATGGGCTTCTGGCTCCTCGACATGCTGGAGGAGGACTCCAAGAAGCTGGCCGCCCGCGACCTGCACGAGCTGCTGCGCTGCTGGGAGAACTACCACCGCCTGTGGACCGTGCGCCTGCACATGCAGCACATCCGGTTCCGCGAGGAGTCCCGCTACCCCGGCTTCTACTACCGCGGCGACTTCCTGGGCCTGGACGACAGCAAGTGGAAGTGCTTCGTGAACTCCAAGTACGATCCCACCAAGGGTGAGACTGCGATCTTCAAGAAGCCCTACTACCAGATCATCCCCGCCTAGTGGCCTGAGGTAATCCAAGGTGGCCGCGGACCCCGCGGTCCGCGGCCACCTTTCCCTTTGCGCGCACGAGGCAGAAAATGGTCTAAGCCTGAGCCGTACAATGAGATATTGTTCAGGCTTAGGCCATTTTTAACAGCTGGCCGGAACCTGATTTAGGGAGGAACACATGCCAAACACCAGCGTGCTCGTTGTCGGTGGCGGTTTCAGCGGCATCACTGCCGCGCTCGAAGCCGCGGAAGTCGGACACGAGGTCTATCTCGTAGAGAAAACGCCTTTCCTGGGTGGCCGGGTCGCGCAGCTCAACAAGTATTTCCCCAAGCTGTGCCCCCCGTCTTGCGGCCTGGAAATCCAGTTCCAGCGCATCAAGAAAAACAAGAACGTGAAGGTCTTCACCCTGGCCGAGGTGGTGTCCGTCTCCGGGCAGCAGGGCGACTACACGGCCAAGATCCGCATCCGCCCGCGCCACACCGCCCCGGGCAGCGCCGACCTCTCCGAGCTGGCCGGTGAACTTCCCGCCCGCGCCGACAACGCCTTCGAGCTGGGCCTGGCCAAGCGCGGCCCGCTGCACCTGGACATGCCCTTCGCCTTCCCGGCCCGCTACGTGCTGGAAAAGGACGAACTGCGCGCCGCCGACCTCGAAACCCTGGAAGACAACGAGTTCATCGACCTGGACGAGACCGAGAAGGAAATCGAGGTCGCCGTGGGCTCCATTGTCATCGCCACGGGCTGGAAGCCCTACGACGTGACGCGCCTGACCAACCTGGGCGCCGGGGCCATCGACAACTGCATCACCAACATGCAGATGGAGCGCCTGGCCGCGCCCTGCGGCCCCACCGGCGGCCAGATCCTGCGCCCCTCCGACAGCGCCGCACCCAAGAAGATCGCTTTCGTGCAGTGCGCCGGATCGCGCGACGAGAACCACCTGAATTTCTGCTCCTACATCTGCTGCATGGCGTCCCTCAAGCAGGCGACCTACGTGCGCGAGCAGTACCCCGACGCCCAGGTCACCATCTTCTACATCGACCTGCGCACCCCGGACCGCTACCAGAAGTTCCGCGCCCGCGTGCTGGCCGACGAGAACATCCGCACCGTCAAGGGCAAGGTCGCCGCGGCGGCCCAGGGCCCGGGCGGCTCGGTGGTGCTCACCGTCGAGGACGCCGTTGCCGGAACCAAATCCCACGAAACCTTTGATCTCGTCGTTCTCGCCACGGGCATGCAGCCCACCCTGGCCGGCGAGCGCCTGCCCATCGACGTGCCCATCGACGAGGACGGCTTCGTCGTCGGCGGCGAGGACAAGGGCATCTTTGCCGCCGGGTGCGCGAAGAAGCCTCTGGACGTGATGAAATCCGCCCAGTCTGGCACCGGCGCCGCGATGAAGGCGATTGAAACGGTGAGGAGGTAGAGACGATGGCCGAGAAAATTGGTGTCTATTTCGACGAATCCGCTATCGGCCCGTACCTGAGCGTCGAGGATCTGGCCGAGAACGTCAGGAACCGCTGGGGCGGCAACTGTCCCGTCATCGAGACCAGCCCCATCCTCGCCGGCGAGGAAGGCCGCGCCATGATCGAGGAGGCCATCGAGGCCGGGACCATCGACGGCGTGCTCATCTGCGGCTCGTCGCCGCGTGTGGACTGGCAGTTCTTCGACTTCGGCCCGGCCATTCCCGTGGAGCGCGTGAACCTGCGCGAGCAGTGCGGCATGTGCTTCCCCGAGGACGAGGACGAGGAACTCAAGACCCTCATGGCCATCGACTACATCAACATGGGCATGCTCAAGCTTCAGAAGACCCTGGTGCCCGAGCCCGAAAAGATCGAGACCGTGCGCACGGTGCTGGTGGTCGGCGGCGGCTGGACCGGCCTGCACGCGGCGCTGCACGCCGCTGGCGCGGGCGCCGACGTGGTGCTGCTGGAGAAGACCGACCAGCTCGGCGGCAAGGCCCGCACCATGTACAAGACCGTGCCCCTGGCCCCGCCCTACACCCAGGCCCACCCCACCGGCATCGAGGATCTCGTTGCCCGCGTCCAGGCCGAGCCGCGCATCGAAGTCATCACCGGCGCGCAGATGCAGGCCCTGGAGGGTGCGCCCGGCGCCTACACCGCCAAGTTCACCAACGGCACGGAAAAGGCCATCGGCGCGGTGATCCTGGCCACGGGCTGGGTGCCGCAGGATACGGCGGCCCTGGCGCCCCTGGGCTACGGCAGCGTGCCCGGCGTGGTCACCACCGCCGAGTTCGAAGCCATGATGAAGGACGGCCAGCTCAAGGCCAAGCGCGTGGCGTTCGTGCTCAACACCGCCAAGGCCACGCCCAAGGACCTCTACCAGCCCGCCCCGGCTCCCGCCGAGCCCGCCGAAGGCCAGGAGGCCCCCGAGGAGCCCGCCTTCAAGGATCTGGAGAGCGCCCGGCACCTGCCCTACGCCAGCGCCGTGAACTCCGTGGTCGCCCTCAAGCAGGCCGGCTACGTCCGCGAGCTGGACGACACGGCCCAGGCCTACATCATCTATGAAGACATGATGGTCCAGGGCATCCACGAGCGCTACTACAAGGCCGCCCAGGACGACCCCGGCGTCATGCTCACCAAGGGCTATGTGGCCCGCGTGGAGCAGGGCGACGGCGGCGTGCTGCTGACGGTGAAGAACACCCTGCTCGGCCAGGACTTCGAGCTGGCGGCGGACCTGGTGGTCCTGCCCACGGGCATGGTGCCGACCACGGCCAAGGACCCGGTCATGAACTTCGTCTACCGCCAGGGCCCGGCCTTCCCGGACCTGGACCTCTTTGACGGGTTCTGCGACTCCAACTACATCTGCTTCCCCTACGAGACGCGCCGCACCGGCGTGTACGCCGCGGGCGCCGTGCGCCAGCCCATGCTCATGGACAACGCCGAGGAAGACGCCGCTGGCGCCGCCCTCAAGGCCATCCAGTGCATCGAGTCGGCCAACCGGGGCGTGGCGGTGCACCCGCGCTCGGGCGACCTGACCTACCCGAAGTTCAACTTCGTGCGCTGCACCCAGTGCAAGCGCTGCACCGAGGAATGCCCCTTCGGCGCGCTGGACGACGACGAGAAGGGTACGCCCAAGCCGAACCCCACGCGCTGCCGCCGCTGCGGCACCTGCATGGGCGCCTGCCCCGAGCGCGTCATCTCCTTCGACAACTACAGCGTGGACCAGATCGGCTCGGCCATCAAGGCCATCAAGGTGCCCGACAACATGGAGACCGACGGCCCGCGCATCCTCATCCTGGCGTGCGAGAACGACGCCTACCCGGCCCTGGACATGGCCGCCATGCGCGGCAAGAGCTGGAGCCCGTACGCGCGCATCCTCCCGGTCCGCTGCCTGGGCTCGGTCAACGCCATCTGGGTGGCCGACGCCATGTCCAAGGGCGTTGACGGCGTGATGATGCTCGGCTGCAAGTACGGCGACGACTACCAGTGCCACTTCGTCAAGGGCTCCGAGATCTGCAACCGCCGCAAGGAGAACATCGCCGAGACCCTGAACCGCCTCGGTGTGGAACCCGACCGCGTCGAGCAGTACCAGGTCGCCATCGACGAGTACGACAAGGTGCCCGGGATGATCGAGGAATTCATGGCGATGATCCTTGAGAAGGGTCCCAACCCGTTCAAGGGCTACTAGGAGGAGATACCATGTCCAAGGCAGTACGGATCGAACCCGATCTCCAGTTCATCAAAGACCTGCAGGCCGTGGGTGGCGACTCGCTCAAGAAGTGCTACCAGTGCGCCACCTGCAGCGTCGCCTGCCCGCTGTCTCCGGCCGACGCGCCCTATCCCCGCAAGGAGATGGTCTGGGCGCAATGGGGCCTGAAGGACAAGCTGGTCAACGATATCGACATCTGGCTGTGCCACAACTGCGGCACCTGCTCGGACCTGTGCCCGCGCGGCGCCAAGCCCGGCGACCTGCTGTCGGCCCTGCGCAACATGGCCTACCGCGGGCTGGTGTCGCCCACCATCCTGGGCACCTGGATGGGCTCCGCCAAGTACCTGCCCATCCTGGTGGCCATCCCGGCGGCGCTGTGGCTGTTCGTGTGGTACCTGACCACGGGGCTGACCTTCCCCGAAGGCGACATCGTCTTCGGCAAGATCTTCCCCGGCGACTACACCATCGACCCCATCATGAGCCTGACCTTCTTCTTCATGGTCGCCTCGTTCGTGCTGGGCGTCTCCAGGCTCATCAAGTCCTTCGGGGCCTCGGGCGGCACCTACTACATCGGTGCGCACAAGAAGCCCAGCATCGTGGACTGCATCAAGGACGTGCTCTTCAACGAAGTCGGCCAGCACACCAACTTCAAGGAGTGCGGCGGCGCGGAGCAGAAACCCGCCGACGAGGAGCGCTTCAAGGGCCACCTCGCCCTGTTCTACTCCTTCGTCATCCTGGCCGTGGTCACGGGGCTCATCGCCTTCGGCCACTGGGGCGGCAAGGTCATCCACTTCCTGGAGCCCATGGGCCACACTCCGCTGCCCCTGTACGCGCCGCACAAGTTCGCCGCCCTGGTGGGCATGTGCCTGGGCATCTACGGCCTGGTGAAGCTCACCAGCCGCCGCATGAACCTGGACCAGGCCAAGACCAAGTCCAGCTACTACGACTGGTACCTGCTGGGCGTTGTCTGGGCCGTGTTCGCCACCGGCGCTGGCGCCCTGCTGTTCCGCCTGGCGGGCGTGGCCACCCTGGCCTACGTGACCTACTACGTCCACCTCGTGGCGGTCTGGATGCTGTTCGCCTACCTGCCCTGGTCCAAGCTCGGGCACCTGGTGTACAGGACCGTGGCGCTGATCTATGCCCGCTACATTGGCCGCGTGCCGCTGAGCTAGGGCCGAGGCAACCAAGGAACCAACTTTCCTTACCTACCTGGAGGAAATGACAATGGCTGAGAGCGTTGACCGCAAAGTGTTCCCCATGGGTACCTTCGCCGCCTATCTGACCGGCGAGGACAAGGACGCCAACATGGCTGGCATCAAAGAGATGCTCGGCTACATGACCCAGCTTGAGATCGACGGCACCTCCCTGCCGTTCGCCGAAGCCGTGGCCAAGGCCTGGATCTACGAGCAGAACCCCGAGCTGATCCACATCGCGGGCAAGGCCGACCAGTTCGGCCAGCACGTCTCCGTGCCGGTGCTGCCCGCCGAGCTGACCGCCCAGGTCGCCGCCATCGTGGGCCAGCTCAAGGACACCCAGGCCAAGAACAAGGCCCAGGCCACCAAGATCTCCGAGCTGGAGAAGAAGCTGGCCGACACCCAGGCCGAGCTCAAGACCGCCAAGGCCAAGGTCACCACCTACGAGGCCCAGCTCGGCGAGGACGAGAAGAAGCTCCAGCTCTCCGAGACCAAGGTCAATGACTACATCGGCAAGGTGGACGGCCTGCTGGCCAAGATCGAAGAAGTCATCAAGCACGGCGTGGTCACTGCCGCTGCTGGTGGCGCTGGCGCGGCTGCCGACGGGCCCGCCCCCGCCGCCGGAGCCGCCGTGGACAGCCCCGGCGCCGTCTCCTCGGACTTCGGCTTCGGCACCGAGGATTCCGGCGGCGACAGCTTCGGCTTCTAGCCCCGCACGCCCCCGAGCAAAAGCAAGCCCCCGGCCCTGGCCGGGGGCTTTTTTGCGCCCCGCGCAGGGCGGCTCCCCTCCCCTCGCCCCACGCACGCGCCGCATCCTGCCCCGCCGTCCCCGCCCCCCATGCCCCGCCCGGCGCCCCCTGCCACGCCCCCTTGCGCCCTCCCACGCAGCCTCGCCCCCCCTCGCCTCGCCTCCCCCCTCACCTCCCGCCTCGCCTCGCCTCGCGATCCTTCCCGCCTCGCAATTCTCCCCGCCCCCGTTCCCCCCGCTCCCGCTCGCGCCCACGCCCCCCCTGCCGCCCATGCCCCCGCCACCGGCGCACCACATGCCTCCCGCCACCCAAAAGGCCCGCCCCATCCCGATTCCAGCAGGCAACGGAGCCCGCCTGCCAAAATTTAACAATAACGTCAAAAAATAGCCCTTTCCGGCCCTGGCCCGCCCAGGCGGCAGGCCAGGTGCCACGGACGTATTTCTTTGATTTTATTTGATTTAACATAATTGGACAGAATCATCGACAGCGGCAAATTCCGGGCAATCCGCTTGCGTTTGCAGCTTGTTTCAACTATGGGAATTTGGCGTATGAACAGCGAATCCGACCTCATTCTCAGCGACGTCACCGTCCAGTTCGGGGGCCTCAAGGCCGTCGCCGACGTGAGCTTTTGCGTCTCCGCAGGGCAGATCGTCGGGCTCATCGGCCCCAACGGCGCCGGAAAGACGACCATTTTCAACGTCATCACCGGCGTCTACAAGGCTTCCGAGGGCAGCGTCGCCTACGGCGGGCGGCCCCTGCTCGGCCTGCGGCCCCACCGCATCCTGGCCGCAGGCATCGCCCGGACCTTCCAGAACATCCGGCTGTTCACGGCCATGACGGCCCTGGAAAACGTCATGGTCGCCCAGCATTGCCGCTCCACCAAGGGCGTGCTCGGGGCCATCCTGCGCAGCCCCTCCCAGCGCCGCGAAGAGCGCCGCATCCGCGAGCGCGCCCAGCAGGCGCTGGATTTCATGGGCCTTGGCGACATCGCCGGGGAGGTGGCCGCCAACCTGCCCTACGGCCACCAGCGCCGCCTGGAGATCGCCCGGGCCCTGGCCTCGGAGCCCGCCGTGCTGCTGCTCGACGAGCCCGCAGCGGGCATGAACCCCGCCGAAAGCGCCGACCTGACCGTCTACATCCGCAAAATCCGCGACCATGGCATCAGCGTGCTGATGGTCGAGCACGACATGAAGGTCGTCATGGGCATCTGCGACCGCATCGTGGTCCTGGACCACGGTGTGAAGATAAGTGAGGGCAACCCCGGAGAAGTCCAGCGCGACCCGAAGGTCATTGAGGCCTATCTGGGCCAGTAGCGCGGACGGCAAACAAGAGGAGGATTCGGCATGAAACGGTTTCTTTTCCTGTCCCTGTCCCTGGCCCTGGCGCTGACCGTCGCGACGGCCACCGCCGGACACGCCAAGACCCTCAAGGTCGGCAGCCTGAGCCCGCTCACGGGCCCCTACGCCGCCGACGGCAACGACATCGCCAACGGCGTGCGCGCGGCCATCGCCGTGGTCGAGCAGGAGGGCGGCATCCCCGGCTATGACGCCATCGAGCTCTTCGCGCAGGATTCGGCCTGCGACCCGCGCCAGGCCGTGGCCGCCGCCAACAAGCTCGTCAACGAGAAGGTGGCCTTCGTGGTCGGCGCCTACTGCTCGTCGGCCACCATCCCGGCATCGGAGACCCTGGACGAGGAGTCCATCCCCATGCTGACCCCGGCCTCCACCAGCGAGAAGGTCACCGAGCGCGGCCTGGCCCACATGTACCGTCTCTGCGGGCGTGACGACGACCAGTCCGTGGTGGCCGTGAAGTTCATGGTCGAGCACCTCAAGGCGGGCACCGTCTACATTATCGACGACAAGACCACCTACTCCCAGGGCCTGGCCGACAACGTCGAGACCCGCGCTGCGGCCACTGGCATCAAGGTGCTGGGCCACGACCACGTGAACCAGGGCGACAAGGACTTCTCCGCCGTGCTGACCAAGGTCAAGCAGGCCGACCCCGCCGTGTTCTACATGAGCCTGCAGAACTCGTCCTCCGGCGCCCTCATGGCCATCCAGGCCCGGCGCATGGGCATCAACGCGCCCATCATCGGCCAGGACGCCGTGTACCACCCGCAGCTCATGGAGATCGCCAAGGAAGCCGCCGAGGGCATGTACCTGACCTTCGGCTTCATCGACGAGGAGCGCCCGCTGTACAAGCTGTTCCGCGAGCAGTACGCCACGATGGGCTTCGCCGCCCCCGGCGCCTACTCCGGCTACGCCTTCGACGCCGCCTACGCGGCCCTGAAGGCCATCAAGGAGTCCGACAGCACCGACCCCGACAAGATGAAGGCCGCGCTGATGGCCATGGACTACGACGGCGCCACCAAGCGCATCAAGTTCCTGGAGAATGGCGACTCCGGCTCCAACTACATCATCCGCAAGGTCCAGGGCGGAGAGTTCATCAACTACTGGAACCCCGAGACCAACACGCTCTACTAGCGTCGCGGGCTCCCCGGCGGGAGCCGCCCTGGCGGCGGCTCCCGCCATGCTTCCCCCGGGCCCCGGCCCGGCCTCGCGGCCCCGGCGGGCGCAAGCGCGCCGGGCGGCCCACGGAGCGCCCCGGCGCCCCAACGCACCCGGAGCGCCGGGCGCCCTCCCGGCGCAGCCAACGCGACAGGACACGAAGGACAGGAACCAGGCCTATGGAATTTTTCATCCAGCAAGTCATCAACGGGCTGACCCTGGGCGGGCTCTACGCGCTGATCGCCCTGGGCTACACCATGGTCTACGGCATCATCCAGCTCATCAACTTCGCCCACGGCGAGTTCTTCGCCGCCGGGGGCTACATGGGCGTGATCCTGCTGACCTTCCTGGCGGCCCACGGCTACATGGAGACCCACCCCTGGTTCTGCCTGTTCGGCGCGCTGCTTTTGACCATGGGCTACTGCGCCATGCTGGCCATGGCCGTGGAGAAGGTGGCCTACAAGCCCCTGCGCTACGCCTCGCGCCTGTCGGTGCTGCTCTCGGCCCTGGGCATGTCCATCTTTTTGCAGAACGGGCTCATGCTGACCCAGGGCGTGTACGACAAGGCCTACCCCACGGACTTCACCAGCGGCGGGCTGGACTTCGGGCTGATCACCTTCTCCTACATGCAGATCCTCATCGTGGCCGTGACCATCATCCTGCTTGTGGGCCTCAACGCCCTGGTCTTCCGCACGCGCATCGGCACGGCCATGCGCGCCACGGCCCAGGACAAGGTCATGTCCTCCCTGGTGGGCATCAACTCCAACCGCATCATCGCCACCACCTTCGCCATCGGCGCGGCCCTGGCGGCGGCGGCGGGCATCATGATCGGCCTGTACTACGGCAGCGTGCGCTACGACATGGGGTTCGTGCCCGGCATCAAGGCCTTCGCCGCCGCCGTGCTCGGCGGCATCGGCAACATCACCGGGGCCATGATCGGCGGCCTGATCATCGGCATGGTCGAGATCTTCGCCGCCGGATACCTGTCCAGCGAATACAAGGACGTGTGGGCGTTCATCATCCTCATCGCGGTGCTGTACTTCAGGCCCACGGGAATCATGGGTGAAAATGTCAATGATACTCGGGTCTAGAAAGGTCTGGCTGTACTGGGCCGCAGGCATGGCCTGGTTCTACCTGCTGCTGTGGCCGCTCATGGGCATCGGCGCCGACGGCACCGTGACCTTTGCGGACAGCCTCACGGTCTGGGGCTACGTGGCGGCGATCTCGGCGGTGCTGCTGGCGCTGCGCCAGCAGCACGCGCGCGGCTCGTTCACCGCCGTGACCACCCCCCTGGCCCGGGCCCTTGGCGGCGCCAAGGCGGGCATGGACCGGGTGCCCCCGGTGGTCTGGTGGTCGCTGGCGCTGTGCATCGCCGCCGCCCTGCCCTTCGGCACCAGCCGCTACGTGCAGGACGTGGCCATCAACGTGCTCATCTACATCTGCCTGGGCCTGGGGCTCAACGTGGTCATCGGCCTGTGCGGCCTGCTGGACCTGGGCTACATCGCCTTCTACGGCGTGGGCGCCTACACCTACGCCCTGCTGAGCATCCACTACGCCCTGCCCTTCTGGCTGGCCCTGCCCGTGGCCGCCGCCCTGGCCGCCCTGGCCGGATGCATCATCGGCTACCCCACGCTGCGCATGCGCGGCGACTATCTGGCCATCGTGACCCTGGGCTTCGGCGAGATCGTGCGCCTGATCCTCAACAACTGGATGGCCCTGACCAACGGGCCCAACGGCATCCTGGGCATCCAGCCGCCGACCATCTGGTGGCCGAACTTCGAGGGCACGTTCGGCTTCGAGCTGTTGCAGCTCAAGAAACTCACGGCCATGTATTTCATCATCCTGGGCCTGACCATCGTGACCATCGTCGCCGTGCACCGCCTGAACTTCTCGCGCATCGGTCGCGCCTGGGAGGCCATCCGCGAGGACGAGACCGCCGCCGAGCTCATGGGCGTGAACACCTTCCGCCTGAAGCTGCTGGCCTACGCCATGGGCGCGGTGTTCGGCGGGCTGGCCGGGGCGTTTTTCGCCGCGCGCATGCGCTTTGTCAGCCCCGAGAGCTTCAGCTTCATCGAGTCGGCCATGGTCCTGGCCATGGTCGTGCTGGGCGGCATGGGCTCCATCCCGGGCGTGATGCTCGGGGCCCTGGCCCTGGTGGCCCTGCCCGAGGTCTTCCGCCAGTTCGAGCTGTACCGCATGCTGGCCTTCGGCGGCGCCATGACGGTGATGATGCTCTTCCGCCCCAAGGGCCTGTGGCCCGCCAAACGCTTCGGGGCGCGCTCCGAGGAGATGGACTAGGCCATGACCGCAGCCACCGCCACCCAGACCCCCATCCTCGAACTGCGCGACGTGGTCACCAGCTATGGGCGCATCCAGGCCCTCAAGGGCGTGTCGCTGCGCGTCATGCCCGGCGAGATCGTGACCATCATCGGCGCCAACGGCGCGGGCAAGTCCACCACGCTGATGACCATCTGCGGCATCACGCCGCCCCAGTCCGGCGCGGTGTTCTACAAGGGCGAGCAGATCAGCGGCGTCTCGCCCGACCTCTTGCCGCCCCGGGGCCTGTGCCAGGTGCCCGAGGGCCGGCGCATCTTCCCCCGGCTCACCGTGCGCGAGAACCTGGAAATGGGCGCCTTTTTCCGCCGCGACAAGGACGGCGTGCAACACGACCTGGAGCATGTGTTCTCGCTGTTCCCGGTGCTCAAGGAGCGCCGCCGCCAGCGCGGGGGCACCCTGTCCGGCGGCGAGCAGCAGATGCTGGCCATCGGCCGCGCGCTCATGAGCCGCCCGCGGATGCTGCTGCTGGACGAGCCCTCCCTGGGCCTGGCCCCGCTCATCGTGCGCCACATCTTCTCCATCATCGAGCGCATCAACAAGCAGGAGGGCGTGACCATCCTGCTGGTGGAGCAGAACGCCAACCTGGCCCTGCAACTGGCCTCGCGGGCCTACGTCATGGAAACCGGCAGGGTGACCATGGAGGACGAGGCCCGGGCGCTGCTCTCCAACGAGGCCATCAAGAAGGCCTACCTGGGCGAATAGCCCCGCGCCGCCCGCCCCCGCGCGCCCCGGTCCTCCGCGAGGAGGTCCGGGGCGCGCCGCTTTGGCCAGGGGCGCGCAAATGCCGGGCGCGCTCCGGCCCCGGCGATTGACACGGCGGCGGAAGTGAATAGAATTGGCGTAACCTGCAAAGCTATAGCGGCGGGATTGCGCGGATGCCGTACTACCACGTCACCAAGGCCCCACAACCGGGCGGCGACCACGAGGTGCACCAGCGGGGCTGCATGTACATGCCCGCCCCGGCGGACTGCCTGCCCCTGGGGCAGCACCCGACCTGCCACGGCGCCCTGGCCAGGGCCCGGGAGCACTACCCCCGGGTGCGCGGCTGCTACTGGTGCTGCCTGGAATGCCACCCCGGCCCGGAGCCGGACCCGGCCCCGGCGGCGCCCGCAATGTCCGCAGACCAGGACGAACCACACCCGTAGCGTTTGGAGGAAGCCATGCCCCAGTATTACGTGAACAGGAATGCCCAGGAAAACGGCGACCACGAGGTCCACGAGGAAACCTGCCCGTACCTGCCCGCGCCCGCCAACCGCATCGCCCTGGGCTGGCATCCGTCCTGCCATGGCGCCGTACTTGAGGCCCGGAAACATTTCGCGCAGGTGGACGGCTGCTATTGGTGCTGCAACGACTGCCACCGCTCCTGACCGCAGGGCCGGGAGAGGGCAGGACGAAAGCGGGCAAGGGCCGGAGCAGACCTGACGGGGTGCCCCCTGGCCTTGCCACACCCCGCCGCCTGGGCTAACACCAGGAGCATGACAGCACAGACGAACACCCCGGGCACGACCCACATCTTCCTGCCACCCCTGGCCACGCCCACGGGCGGGCTGGCCGTGCTGCACCAGGTGGCCGCGCATCTGTTCGACGCCGGGCGGCCCGTGGCCCTGGTGCCGCGCGAGTCCCGCTTCTGGCGGCCGGACTGCTCCCGGGCCGTGCCCGTGGTGCCCTGGGCCGAGCTGGCCCTGGGCCCGGGGGACATCTGGCTGGTGCCCGAGGGCTGGGTCAACGCCCTGGCTCCGGGCCTGCACTCCGGCGCGCGCACGGTGCTCTATGTGCAGAACTGGGCCTACCTCTTCTCGGCCCTGCCGCCCGATGTGCGCTGGGACCAGTTGCCCGTGGAATTCCTGGCCGTGTCCGACCCCGTGGCCCGCTTCCTGGAATACGCCCTGGGCGAACGCGTGCCCGTGGTGCGCCCCGCCGTGGACCCGGCCCTGTTCCACCCGCCCGCCGCGCCGCGTCCGGCCAGCCCCGTGACCGTGGCCTGCATGCCGCGCAAGAACAAGGCCCTGGCCGCGCAGGTCCGCGCCGTGGTCGAGGCCCGCGCCGCGCGCGACCCCGGCGCGCCGCCCCTGCGCTGGCTGGAAATCGCCGGGCAGCCGCCCCAGGGCGTGGCCGAGCTGCTGCGCCGCGCGCATATCTTCCTGGCCACGGGCTTCCCCGAGGGCTGCCCCCTGCCGCCCCTGGAGGCCATGGCCTCGGGCTGTCTGGTGGTGGGCTACACCGGCCTGGGCGGGCAGGACTCCATGCGCCAGGCCGCCGAGCTGCCCGGAGCCCTGCGGCCCTGGCTGCCCCAGCGCCCCGTGCCCTGGGGCGGCAACGGGCTGTTCTGCGCCGACGCCGACGTGCTCGGCGCGGCCCTGGCCCTGGAGAGCGCCGCGCGCTGGGTGGCCGGAGCCGACCCGGCCCTGGCCCGCGCCGTGGACGCCGCCCTGGCCACCGCCGCCGCCTACAGCCCCGAGGCCCAGCGCCGCGAGGTCCTGGCCGCCTGGGACGCCCTGGCCGCCCGCCCGCCCCGGGCCTGAAGCCCCGGCCCGCCGTGCCCCCCTGCCGGGGCCCCGCCGCCCCGGGGCTTGGCATCGGCGCGAAAAAGCCTATAGTCACCCCCGCAACGGCCCGCAACGGCCCGCAACGGCCCGCGAACCGCCGCCCCTCCGCCACCGCCACCGCCAACAGGACACCGCGCCACCATGGGAAAGAAGCACCGACCGCTGCCCGAGACCCTGGGCCTGCCCGCAGGCGGCGTGGAAACCCACGCCCACCTGGACATGCCCCCCCTGAGGGACGATCTGGACGCCGTGATCGAACGCGCCGCGCGCTGCGGCGTGTCGCGCATCGGCCAGGTCTTCCTGGGCCCGCAGGCCTACCACGCGAACCGCGCGGCCTTCGCGGCGCACCCCGGGGTCTTCTTCCTGCTGGGCACCCACCCCCACGACGCCAAGGAGCTGACCCCGGACGGCTTGCAGGCCACCGCCGACGCCTTCCGCGCCGACCCGCGCCTGCGCGCCCTGGGCGAGATCGGGCTGGACTTCCACTACGACCTCTCCCCGCGCGAGGTGCAGCGCGCGGCCTTCGCCGACCAGCTGGCCCTGGCCCGCGAGCTGGACATGCCCGTGGTGGTCCACTCCCGCGAGGCCTGGGACGAGACCATGACCATCCTGCTGGACCAGGGCTTCCACCGCCGCCCGCTGCTGTGGCACTGCTTCACCGAGGGCCCGGAGCGGATGCGCGAGATCACCGCCCGCGGCTGGCTGCTCTCCCTGCCCGGCCCGGTGACCTACCCGAAAAACGAAGCCGTGCGCCAGGCCGCCGCCGCCGCGCCCGGAGACCGGCTGGTCCTTGAAACCGACAGCCCCTTCCTGGCCCCCGACCCCTACCGGGGCAAGCCCAACGAGCCCGCCCTGCTCGGCTTCACGGCCCTGGCCGTGGCCGCCCTGCGCGGCGAAGACCCCGCCGCCCTGTGGCACAGCACGGCGGCCAACGCCACGCAGTTCTTCGGGCTCTAGGCCCCCGGCCCGCGCCGCGCCAGACATCGCCGCCCCCGGGCGCCGGGCGCAAAAAAAGGGAGCCTCGCGGCTCCCTTTTTCGTGCGGCTCCGGCTTCGCCTAGAAGCGGATTTCCTTGATGTCCTTGGCTGCCAGGCGCATCAGGCCCCAGGGCGTGCGCCCGAAGAACAGCGTGCGCGGCGAGGCCGTGACCGTCTTCTCCTGGCCGTCGGTGAAGGTCACCGTGGCCTGCAGCTCCTCGCCCCGGTGCAGGAAGACCACGCGGGAGACCCGGGCGAAGTCGATGCTCAGGCTGGCCTTGCCCATCTGCACGGGCACCATGGTCAGCCCCTCCACCGAGAAGTCCTCGGCCTGGAAGGTGGTGTCGGTCACGTCCACCACGGTCACGGTGAAATGCCGGTCGGGCTCAGGGATCTTGTTGATGATCCCGGTATCGCCCATGCCGCCCATGCCCATGCAGGCAAGGGCCAGAAGCAGGGTGGCGGCCAGGGCCGCAAGGCGTCGCAAGGCTGGCATCGGCTGTCTCCGCGGGCGCTCAGGGTTCGATGATGGAAAATTCCACCTGGGTGCGCATGGCTTCAAGCCACTCCCGGACCTCCCGCTCCTGCCCCGGGGAATGCACCAGGCGGCATACCGCGCTGTATTTATCCACGACACTCAGATAGGCCAAATTGTCGTGGCCTTCAAGGATGAACTTGAACGGGGCCATGTCCTGCGGGCGCAGGCGGACGTAGATGCGCCGCGAGCGCGCGGGGCGCACGGCCTGGCGGGCGTATTGCGCCGAGCGGGCCTTGCCCACCCGGCGCCCCTTCCACTGGGCGGCGCTCACAGGATCTCGTTCCCGTCCTCGGTGACCAGGACCATGTACTCCCAGCGGATGCCGCCCCACTGGGGGTAGTACAGCCCGGGCTCCACGGTGACGATCATGCCCGGCTCGAACACGCCCGAGGCCTTGGGCCCCAGGCTGGGCGCCTCGTGGGTTTCCAGGCCGATGCCGTGGCCCAGGGCGTGGGTGAAATGCGCGGCCACGCCGTGGCGCTCGAACACGGCGCGCGCGGCCTCGTAGGCCCCGGCGATGGGCAGGCCCGGGCCGACGGCTTTGATGCCCGCCTCCTGGGCCTCGCGGGTCTGCTCCAGGGCGCGGGTGAAGTGCCCGGCGGGCGCGTCGCCGACCCAGAAGGTCCGCGTCTGGTCCGAGCAGTAGTCGTCCAGGCGGCAGCCCTTGTCCAGCAGCACGGGGCTGTTGTCGGCCAGCACGTCGTCGCCGGGAATGGCGTGGGGCAGCGCGCCGTTGGGGCCGAAGGCGGCGATGGTGTCGAAGGACAGCCCGCTCGCGCCCTGGCTGCGGTAGAGCTTTTCCACCTCCCAGGCCAGGGCCTTTTCGGTGATGCCCGGGCGCAGGTGCTCCTGGATCTGCGCGAAGACCTTGTGGTTGAGCGCGCAGGCCCGGCGCATGGCCTGCTGCTCGGCCTGGTCCTTGACGTAGCGCAGCTGGGCCACGATGCCGATGGTCGGCACCAGGCCGACGTGCTCGCCCAGCTTGCCCGCGAAATGGTGGCTCACGCCGTCGGACTCGAAACCCAGCGGCCCCTGGATCACCCCGCGCAGGAAGGCGCCCATGCTGCTGTGCGCCGGGCGGCCATAGATGAAGATGCGCTCCTCGGGCCACAGCCTGCGGGCGGCGTCCAGGTAGCGCGAATCGGTGAGCAGCCAGTCGTCGCCGCGCCGGGAGACGAGCACGGCCCCGGCGGACTCGTTGCACTGCGGGTCGTGCAGCTCGAAGCCGGACAGGTAATAGCGGTTGGCGGCGTGGGTCACCAGCAGGGCGTCCAGGTTCCGTTCGGCCAGGGCCGCGCGCACGCGCTCGCGGCGGGCGGCGTGGATATCGCTTGTGGGCATCGGTGCTCCTTGGGGTCGGGGGAAGCGGTCGCGTTCCCGGCGGCGCGCACGGCGCGGCGCCCGCCCGGGCCTGCCTGTATAGCGCGCCCCGGCGCGATAGGCAACGCGCCGGGCCCGCGTCAGGCGGGATACACGGTCTCGGGCTCGCCGTGGACCACCCGCCGGGCCCATTCGATGCCCTGCATGACGCACTGGTCCAGGTCGCCCGCCTCGTGGCGCCAGCCGCCCATGAGCCCGCGCGAGAAGATGCCCTGGGCCTCCAGGTAGGGCAGGATGGTGCGCAGGGCCGCGTCGCGGGCCAGGTCCGGCAGGGGCGCGGCCCAGGGCCGCTCGGCGTGCCACAGCGCGGCCACCTCGGCCCGGGGGCCGCCGGGCAGCAGGGAGACGTTCTCCAGCCCGGCCAGCACGTCCTGGACCATGGCCTCCACCGGCGCCGGGCGCGGGCCGCACCAGGCCACCTCGGCCAGCAGCGCGCGGGCCCCGGGCTCGGGCACCCGCCCCGGGGCCAGGTTGTGCAGGTGCGTCACGCGGTGGAAGGGGCAGTTGTCCTGGGGAAATTCCATCCAGTGCGCCGTGCCCTGGCGCCCCCCGCGTACGCCCACGCCCACGGCCAGGGCCGAGGTGTGCCGCAGGGTGGCCCCGGCGCGCAGCACGGGCTCGGGCGGGGCGTCCAGCACCGCGCCCACCAGCCGGTCCAGGGGCATGGTGGACAGCAGGTGGGCGTAGCCCACGGTCTGGCCGCCGCGCAGGTGCACCACGCGCGCCAGCGGGTCCACACGCACCACGTCCTGGCCGATGAGGATGCGCTCGCGCAGGCGCTTGGCCATGCGCCGCAACAGCTCCACCGTGCCGCCAAAGGCCGGGGTGCGCACCGTGGCGTCGGGGCCGTGGTCCGTGTCGTCGCGCTCAAGGACCAGGGTTTCCAGCAGGGCGTCCAGGTCCGCCGGGACGAAACGGCCCGGGGCCCAGCGCCAGTCGAGGTCTTCCGGGGGCGCGCCCCGGCGCTTGGCCGTCTGGGGCGCGAGGTAGAGCCGGGCGATGCCCGGGCCGTAGGCGCGCTCCAGCCACTGGGCGAGGTTGTCGGGCTCCGGGGCCGCCTGGCCCCGGGCCAGGGCGGCGCCCAGCAGGCCGCGCAGGCACTCCAGGCGCTGCTGGGCGGGCAGGTAGCGCAGGTTGCGCTGGAAGGGCTGGGGCACCCAGGCCCCGCCCGCACGGACCCAGGCTTCGCGCGGGACCTGGGGCGCGTCGGCGCCCAACAGGTCGTCCACCAGCCGGGCAAACGTCTTGTGGCGCCCGCACAGGGCCCGGGGCTCGGGCTCCCAGGTGAACCCGGCGGCGTCTTTTTCGCCAGCGGCCCGGCCCCCGATGCGCGCCTCGCGCTCCAGGATCAGGAAATCGTCCTCGCCCAGGCGCGACAGGCCCCAGCCTGCGCCGATCCCGGCGGGCCCGGCCCCGATGATGCAGTACGTCGCGTGCACGCGGTCTCCTGTGCCCTGGCGGACGTCCCCCGCCCCGGCGCGGGAGCCGAGGGCGGACGAGCGGGAAAGCCCCACCGCAGGCGCACTGTAGTCCGCGCCCGGGCAAATGGCAATGCAGGCCGGACGCGACGGCGGCAACGCGACCCGGGCGCAGCGACGCAGGCGGCAGGCGGCAAGGGCGCACCCCGCGCAGGCCGGGCGGCGGGTGGAAGGAACAGTCCGGGCGCAGCGGCGGGGCGCCAGGGGCAATATCCGGATCGGGCCGGGCGGCAGGGGCGCCCGGAGGGAGGAACGCAGGCGGGCGGGGCGGCCTCAGCCCGCAGGCCACAGGCTGCGCATGCGCACCAGCTCCGTGCCCCCGGCGGTGGTCAGCGCGTGCAGCAGGGCCGGGCCGCCGCCCTCGGGCGCGCAGCTGGCCGTAACGGTCTCGGGGTGGCGGCATTCGGCGCGAAAGGCGATGTCCACGAGCAGGGGCCGCTCGCGGGGCGGCCCCGCAGGCACGGGCTCCAGGGCCCATTCCAGCAGGCGCACGTTGTTCACGTGGCCGTTTTCGTCCAGGTCGGCCAGCCGGGTCAGGATGGGGCACTGCGGGCCGCCCGGGCCGGGCGCGGGCAGGGCCCTGCCCGTCAGCTCCAGGGCGCGCTCGGCCTGGGCCGGGTGGCAGGCGGTGACGAAGGGCGGCAGGGGCGCGGCCCGGCGCCGGGCCACGTCCAGGGCCACCCAGACCGAGGTCGCCGCGCCCAGGGGCGCCCCGGCGGCGTCCAGGATGTGAAAATCGCGCATGGCGCGCAGGCCCTCCAGGGCCGCAGGCCAGGTGCGCACCACCACCCGCGCGCCCAAGGGCGGGTAGGCGTCCATGCGCAGGGCCAGGCGCGCCAGCACCCAGGCCACTCCGGCCTCGCGCATCTGGCGGCTGCCGAAGCCCAGCTCCCGGGCGTGGGCTGCGGCGGCGTTCTGAAGCCAGTCGGCCACGGCGGAGACCCTGGCCCCGCGCCCGGGCCCGGCGTCAGCCACGCCCACGGTGAAGGCGGCCTCGTGGACTGCGGCTTTCACCCCTGCTCCTCCCGCTCCCAGCGGGCCAGGGCCGCGCCCAGGGCCAGCCCGGCGACGAGCATGGACATGCCCAGCCACCAGGTGCGGAAGAAATCGTGGGCCGAGAAGGCCGTGACCATGTAGCCCACCTGCGAGGCCCACAGGCAGATGCCCACGGCCTCATGCCCGGGCAGGCCGCCGCCCGCGCCCCTGGCGGCCAGCACGCGCGCCCGCAGCCGCAGCGCGCCCCAGCCCGCGTTGCCCAGCAGCAGCGCCAGCAGCACCGCCGTGCCCACCACGCCCGTCTCGGCCAGGAACTGCACGTAGATGTTGTGCGGATGGGGCACCGGCTCGCCGAAGACGCTCAGGTCGAACTGGATGCCCAGGGCGTTGTAGCCTGCGGAAAAGCAGTTGATCCCCGCGCCCAGGATCGGCCAGTTCCGCCACACGTCCAGGCCCACGTCCCAGATGATATAGCGCGGGGCGTCCAGCAGCTCCTCGGGCGACAGCTGCTGGGGGAAATGCGGCGCCGCCACCACCAGCAGCACCAGCAGCCCGGCCAGCACCAGCAGGGCGTGGCGCGTGCCCAGGCGCATCCAGGCCAGAGCGCCCATGGCGGCGATGAAGCCGAACCAGCCGCTGCGCGCCTTGGCCCCCACCAGCAGGAACAGCCCCGGAAAGGCCACCAGGGCCGAGACCGCCAGCCGCGCGGCCAGGGGCCAGCGCGCGGGCAGCAGGGCGGGCAGGGCCAGGCTCACGGGCACGGTCAGCGACATGAGGTTGCCGATGCGCCCGGTCTCCCACATGGCGTTGATCCGCCCCGAGTCGGGCATGCCGAAGAAGAAGTCCACCCCGGTGAAGTACTGGTAGATGCCGTCCAGCCCGCTGTAGAGGCTCATGACCACGAAGGTCCAGGCCAGGGCCCGCAGGTGGCGCGGCTCGCGCACGGCCTCCAGCCCGGCCAGCAGCAGCAGCGGGCCCTTGTAGCTGTTGTGGCCCAGGGCATACCAACTGGCCGAGGGACAGATGCTGTGCAGCCCCTTGAACACCAGCAGCGCGAAGAACGCCGCCAGCACCCAACGTAGCGGGAAGCGCCGCAGGTTCGATCCGCGCCAGTCCAGGACGTAGTAGCCCGCCAGGGCCGATGTGGTGGCCACGGCCCCGATCTCCTGGAAGCTCATGCCCAGGGGGAAGAACAGCACATAGAACCCCAGGGCCCAGCGCACCAGGGACAGGCATTTCCCGGCGGCGGCGGCGCGGGGCACGCCCCCACCCGGGGCCGGAGCAGGGCTCACGCCCCCTCCCGGGAAAGCCCGCGGCCCTGACGGGGCGCCAGGGCCGGTCCGTTCATTGCGTCTTCGCAGTGCATGCATCCTTCCTCAAAGTGTAGGGCAAAGTAGACGAGCTTGCCGTCCAGGTCAATAACACAGCGCATAATCTGAGAACCACTATTGGGCCTCCGCGCCCGGTCCTGCGCATTTGATTGAAAATCCCGGCGGGAAAGGCTAAGAGGACAATTCATGTCCGGCAAGACCATCCTGTTCCTCTCCCGGCCCACGCCGCTCACGCCGCTGTTCCCGTCCTTCCGGCAGGCCGGGGTGGAAGCTGGCCTGGCGGACACCGTGCGCGCGGCCCTGGATTTCGTCGCCAAGCGGCGGCCTGCGCTCGTCTTCGCCGCCAGCGACCTGCCCGGGGTGCGCCCGGAGGACCTGCTGGCCGCCGCGCGCGGCGAGGACGGCTTCCCGCCGGTCATCGTCTTCACCGAGCGCGGCAGCGCCGCCGAGGCCCAGCGCTACCTGGAGCTGGGCGCCCAGGACTACTGGCTAGAGCCCCTGTCGTGGGAAAAAATCCAGGCCGCCCTGCCCGCCGGGCCCGCCCCGGCCCGCCAGCCCGCCCCCGGCGGCCCCGGCGCCCCCGCCCCGGCCAGCCCCGGGGTGCGCATCATCGGCGAGCACCCCACCATGCGCCGCGTGCTGGGCCTGGCCCGGCAGGTGGCGCCGTCCAAGGCCTCGGTGCTCATCTCCGGCGAGTCGGGCACCGGCAAGGAGATGTTCGCCCGCTACCTGCACCAGAGCAGCACCCGCGCCGGGCGGCCCTTCGTGGCCATCAACTGCGCCGCCCTGCCCGAGCACCTGCTGGAAAGCGAGCTCTTCGGCCACGAAAAGGGCGCCTTCACCGGGGCCATCAGCCGCAAGCTCGGCAAGTTCGAGCTGGCCGACGGCGGCTCCATCCTGCTGGACGAAATCACCGAGATGGACCTCGGGCTGCAGGCCAAGCTGCTGCGCGTGCTCCAGGAAAGCGAGCTGGACCGCGTGGGCGGCACCGAGACCGTGAAGGTGGACGTGCGCGTGCTGGCGACCACCAACCGCGACATCGAAGAGTCCGTGCGCGCCAAGGAGTTCCGCCAGGACCTTTTCTTCCGGCTGAACGTCATCCCCCTCAAGCTGCCCGCCCTGCGCGAGCGCGGCGACGACGTGATGCTCCTGGCCCAGTTCTTCGTGGACCGCTTCGCCGCCCAGTACGGCCTGCCCCGGCTCACCTTCGCCGACTCGGCCCGGGCCTGGCTGCTGGGCTACGACTGGCCCGGCAACGTGCGCGAGCTGCAAAACCTCATGGAGCGCGCCGTGCTGCTGGCCGGGGCCGGGCCCATCAGCGAGCGCCACTTCCTGCTGGACGCCGACTCCTGGCCCCTGCCCGAGGACGAGCCCGCGCCTGCGGCCCCGGCGGATTGCGCCCCGGCGGCCCCCTCGCCCGCCGCCCCCGCCGACGCCGACGCCAATGCCCCGGGGCTGACCAGCGCCGTGGACGCCCGCGACATCCCCCTGGCCGAGATCGAGCGCATCGCCATCATGCGCCGCCTGGAGCAGACCGAAGGCAACCGCACCCAGGCCGCCGACCTGCTGGGCATCTCCGTGCGCACCCTGCGCAACAAGATTTCCGAGTACAAGAAACGGGGAATCGACATCCCCTGACGCCAGCCCCCGGCCCCGGGCCGGGCCGCCGCCCCCGCGCGGCGCAACGAGGATACGCCGACCATGCAGATGCTCTCCACCCAGGTCCAGGGTTACCTCAAAAGCTCGTCCTGGATCCGCAAGATGTTCGAGGCGGGCCTGGAGCTCAAGGCCAAATACGGCGAGGACGCCGTGTGCGACTTCAGCCTGGGCAACCCCGACCTCGCCCCGCCCCGGGCCGTGGCCCAGGCCCTGCGCGAGGTCGCCGACACCGCCGAGCGGCCCTTCGCCTTCGGCTATATGCCCAACTTCGGCTACCCCGCCACCCGCCAGGCCCTGGCCGGACACCTCTCGCGCGAGCAGGGCGTGGCCGTGGCCCCCGCCGACCTGGTGCTGACCTGCGGCGCCGCCGGGGCGCTCAACTCCATCCTGCGCGCCGTGCTCGAACCCGGCGACGAGGTGCTCTGCCCCGCGCCCTATTTCGTGGAATACGCCTTCTACGTGCAGAACCACGGCGGCACCCTGCGCCCCGTGCCCGCCAAGCCGCTGACCTTCGAGCTGGACCTCGCGGCCATGGAGGCCGCCATCACCGCGCACACCCGCGTGGTGCTCATCAACTCGCCCAACAACCCCAGCGGCGCGGTCTACACCCGGGCCGAGCTGGAAGGCCTGGCCGCCATCCTGGCCCGCAAGACCGCCGAGTTCGGGCGGCCCGTCTACCTCGTGGCCGACGAGCCCTACCGCTTCCTGGTCTTCGACGGCTGCGAGGTGCCAAGCGTCCTGCCGCTGTACCCCTACGCCCTGGTCGCCAGCTCGTTCTCCAAGAGCCTGTCCCTGGCGGGCGAGCGCGTGGGCTACGCCCTGGTCAACCCCGCCATGCCCGGCAAGGACACCGTGGTGGCTGGCATCGTGCTGGCCAACCGCATCCTGGGCTTCGTCAACGCCCCGGCCATCGGCCAGATGCTCGTGGAGCGGGCCCTGGGCTCGCAGGTCAACCTGGCCGTGTACGCCGAGCGGCGCAAGGCCATGACCACCGTGCTCGACGAGGCCGGCTACACCTTCACCATGCCGAGGGGCGCGTTCTACTTCTTCCCCCAGGCCCCCGGCGGGGACGACGTGGCCTTCTGCGCCGCCCTCCAGGAGGAGCGCATCCTGGCCGTGCCGGGCTCGGGCTTCGGCTGTCCGGGCTTCTTCCGCCTGACCTTCTGCGTGGGCGAGGAGGTCATCCGCCGCTCCGCCGAGGGCTTCGCCCGGGCCATGGCCCGCTTCTAGCCCGGCCTTCCAACGCAGCGCGGCGCGCCCGGGGAGCCCCGGGCGCGCCGCGCCGTGCGTGCGGCCCCCGCGCGGGGGCGCTACTTCAGGCCCTGGGCCCGGAGAAAGTCCGCCAGCCCGCGGTCCGGCCCGCCGATATGCTCCACCCACCAGCCCGTCAGGCGCTCCAGCACCTCGCGGGCCTCATCCCCGGCCCCCTCGCGGAGCACCGCGAAATCGTCCGCCGCCTGCACGATATAGTCGTCGTGCTCGTCCACATGCTCGCCCAGGTCAGGGTACTCGTACTCCTCCATCAGCCGCTGCTCGGAGGTGAAATGGTAGTCGATGTAGTCGTGGGCCTCGAAGATGGCCTCCTCCACCACATCCGCCCCCCTGCCCTGGGTGCAGGCGTCGAACAGGTCGTTCATCAGGCCGACGAGCTTCTCGTGCTGCTTGTCCAGCTTGGCGACGCCAAGCTTCAGGCTGTCGTTCCATTCGATCCGGGGCATCGCGGGCCTCCTTGCATCCTGTTGGGCGCGCAAGCGCGCATGATGGGCCTGATTAGGACGTCACCCCCCGGCTGTCAAGCCGCGCGGCCCGGGCGCGATGAAAACGGCTCTCATCCCTTGAATCCGCGCCGCATTGCCCTATAGTATGGTCGAAGATGGACCTTCCGGCCGCCCCGGCGCGGCCTCGACCCCAAACCCAAGGAGAATACCATGCCCAAGGCAAAGACCGAAAAGGAAAAACGCAAGGAAAAAGTGCTCGTCGTCCTGAACAAGGCCCGGGCCATGGAACTGTACGCCATTTCCCAGTACATGAACCAGCACTATGGGCTGGACGGCATGGACTACGGCGAGCTGGCCCGCGACATGAAGCTCATCGCCATCGACGAAATGCGCCACGCCGAGCAGTTCGCCGAGCGCATCAAGGAACTGGGCGGCGAGCCGACCACCGACCTGGCCGACAAGGTCATCAAGGCCCAGGACGTGCGCACCATCTTCCCCTTCGACGCCAGCGTCGAGGACAGCACCATCGACGTGTACAACCAGTTCCTGCAGGTCTGCCGCGAGTGCGGCGACAACGTGAGCTCCAAGCTCTTCGAGGCCATCATCGACGAGGAGCAGGCCCACTTCAACCACTTCGACAACGTGGGCAACCACATCAAGACCCTGGGCGACACCTACCTGTCCAAGATCGCCGGGACCTCGGCCAGCACCGGCCCGTCCACCAAGGGCTTCTCGCTGGGCGCAGGCGAATAGCCCGCCCCCGCGCAAGCACCAAGGCCCCGCCCCGGCAACGCGGCGGGGCCTTTCGTATGGTCCGCCGGGGCGGCGGCCAGGGCCCCGGCACGGGGCAACCGCCGCCGCAACCGTTCTCGAAAGCCGACCCCATCCCCCCAAAGAAAAAGGTCTTTTGGGGGGAAAGGGAGGGGGCGCGGGGGAGGGAAAACCCCCCTTTTCTCCTCAAGAAAAGGGGGGTTTTCCCTCCCCCGCCGGGCTTCACAGCCCGCAGGGGTCGGCCAGCCCGGGCAGCCCGGGCTATTTGCCGCAGCATTTCTTGTATTTCTTGCCGCTGCCGCAGGGGCAGGGGTCGTTGCGGCCGGTCTTGGGGGCCTCGCGGCGCACGGTTTCGGGCTGCTGGGGGGCCTGGGCGCCGCCGGAGTAGCGCACCTTGGCGGGCTCCTCCTTGTGCTTGAAGTCCTCCTCCTCCACCTGGGACTTGAGGCGCACGCGCACCAGCGAGCGCAGGGCGTGCTCCTTGATGCGCGCGAGCATGTCCTGGAACAGGCCGAAGCCTTCGCGCTTGTATTCCTGCTTGGGGTCCTTCTGGCCGTAGCCGCGCAGGCCGATGCCCTCGCGCAGGTGGTCCATGGACAGCAGGTGGTCCTTCCAGTTGCGGTCCAGGGCTTCGAGCAGGAAGTAGCGCAGGATTTCCTTGTACACGTCGGCGGCGCCCGCGCGCAGGGTGGAGAACTTGTCCATGATGCCCGCGTGGGCCTCGTCGCGGGCGGGCAGGTCGTCCTTCATGGTCTGGGCGTCCCACAGGTCGAAAATCTCTTCCAGGCGCGCGGCGCAGTAGGCCACGTCCTCGGGGTCGGGCTGCTTGCTGGCGGTAATGGGCGCGTAGAGTTCCTCCAGCAGGTCGTCGGTGAAGGCCTCAACCATTTCCTGGAGGCGCTCCTCGTCGGCGGCCATGATCTGGCGGCGCTGGGCGTAGATGGCGGCGCGCTGCTGGTTCATGGTGTCGTCGAAATCCAGGAGCTGCTTGCGGATGTCGAAGTTGTGGGCTTCCACGCGCTTCTGGGCGTTCTCGATGGCCCGGGAGACCATGGCGTTCTCGATGGCGTCCTCCTCGTTCAGGCCCAGGCGCTCCATGATGCCCGTCAGGCGGTCGGAGCCGAACAGGCGCATCAGGTCGTCATCCAGCGCCAGGTAGAAGCGCGAGGCGCCGGGGTCGCCCTGGCGGCCCGAGCGGCCGCGCAGCTGGTTGTCGATGCGCCGCGATTCGTGGCGCTCGGTGCCCAGGATGAACAGGCCGCCCAGGCCGGTCACGCCCTCGCCGAGCTTGATGTCGGTACCGCGCCCGGCCATGTTGGTGGCGATGGTCACCTTACCGCGCTGCCCGGCCTCGGCCACGATCTCGGCCTCCTTCTCGTGCTGCTTGGCGTTGAGCACGTTGTGCGGCACGCGGCGCTTGGTGAGCATGGCGCTGATGAGCTCGGACTTGTCGATGGATACGGTGCCCACCAGGACGGGCTGGCCCTTCTTGTGCAGATCCTCGATCTCGTTGACGATGGCCCGGTACTTGGCCTGCTGGTTCTTGTAGATGGCGTCGGGGTGGTCCTTGCGGACCATGGGCATGTTGGTGGGGATGGCCACCACGTCCAGCCCGTAGATCTGCTTGAACTCCACGGCCTCGGTGTCGGCGGTGCCGGTCATGCCCGAGAGCTTGGCGTACATGCGGAAGAAGTTCTGGAAGGTGATGGAGGCCAGGGTCTGGTTCTCGGCCTCGACCTTGACGCCTTCCTTGGCTTCCAGGGCCTGGTGCAGGCCGTCGGAGAAGCGCCGCCCGGGCATGAGCCGCCCGGTGAACTCGTCCACGATGACCACCTGGTCGTCCTTGACGATGTAGTCGTCGTCGCGCTTGAAGAGCTTGTGGGCCTTGAGGGCCTGAAGAATATGGTGCTGGTAGGCGATGTTGGCCGGGTCGTAGAGGTTGTCGATGTTCAGGATCTGCTCGCAGCGGGCCGAGCCCTCGTCGGTGAGGGCCACGGTGCGGGCCTTCTCGTCCAGGGTGAAGTCGCGGTCCACCTTGAGGGCCGGGATGATGGCGTCGATCTGGGTGTACATGCCCACGGCCATGTCGGCCTGGCCGGAAATGATCAGCGGGGTGCGCGCCTCGTCGATGAGGATGGAGTCCACCTCGTCCACGATGCAGAAGTTCAGGTCGCGCTGCACGAGCTGTTCGAGGTAGAACTTCATGTTGTCGCGCAGGTAGTCGAAGCCGAATTCGTTGTTGGTGCCGTAGGTGATGTCGGCGCCGTAGGCGGCCCTGCGCTGGGTGTCGTCCAGCCCGTGGACGATGACGCCCGTGCTCAGGCCGAGGAACGAATAGATCTGGCCCATCCATTCGGCGTCGCGCCGGGCCAGGTAGTCGTTGACGGTGACCACGTGGGCGCCCTTGCCCGTCAGGGCGTTGAGCACCACGGGCAGGGTCGCCACCAGGGTCTTGCCCTCGCCGGTGCGCATCTCGGCGATGCGCCCCTGGTGCAGGGTGATGCCGCCCACGAGCTGCACGTCGAAGTGGCGCATGTCCAGCGCGCGGCGCCCGGCCTCGCGCACCAGGGCGAAGACCTCGGGCAGCATCTCGTCCAGGCTGCGCCCGGCCTGGGCCTGGGCGCGCAGCTCGGCGGTGCGCCCAGGAAAATCGGCGTCGGCGAGCTTGCGCGTGTCCTGTTCGCGGGCGCCGATGGCGTCCACCAGGGGCCGCAGCGTCTTCAGGTAGCGCTCGTTCTTGGTCCCGAAAATCTTGCGGCCGATGACACCCAGCATATGGTTTCCTCGCTTGGCGTGGCGCGCGTCCCGGCCCGGGGGCCCGGGCGCACCGTTTGGCAAAGTGGTATGCGACTTCTCAAGCCATGTCGATGCAATCCAGCCAGTGGGCCACGGCCACGCCCAGGGGCGCGGTGGCCGCAAGCTGCGTCAGGCAGCCGCTGCAGCCCGACAGCATCAGGTCGCCCGGGGCGGCGGCGCGCCGCTGCCACAGCCGCGCGGCCACGGCCCGCGACAGGTCCGGGGCCCCGAGCTGCATGACGCCGCCCAGGCCGCAGCAGTCGCGCCCGTCGCCGGGGTCCGCGTCCAGGCCCGGCAGCCCGGTGAGCCAGGCGCGGTCGGGGTCGGCGGGCCCGGCGTGGCAGGGCGCGTGGTACAGCACCCGCCCCGGCGCGGCGGCCACGGAAAAACGGACGCGCCCCAAAAGCCGCGACAGGGGCGTCACGGCCTCGGCCCAGGCGGCGGCCTCGGCGGCGTCCAGCCCGGCAACGGGGTCGGCGGCGTAGGCGGCCAGCCCGTGGGTGCACGAGGCGCAAAACGTCACCACCCGAGGGCGGCCCGCCGCACGCCAGGCGGCCACGTTGCGGGCCACGGCCCCGGCGCGGGCCCCGGCCAGCCCGGCGTGGCCCAGGGTCGCGCCGCAGCAGCCCCAGGCGGGCTCGGGCCCGGGCTCGCAGCCCAGGCGGCGCAGCAGGTCCGTGGCCGTGCGCGCCCAGTCCGGGCGCAGGGTCCGGGCCAGGCACCCGCTGAAAAGTACGGTCTTCCCCGCGTCAGGGCAAGGGCCGAATGCCTCGGGCCGCAGCAGGGGCGCCGGGCGCCGGGCCGGGGCCAGGGCCGCCAGCCTGCGCCCCAGGGCGCCCGGGCCGCCGCGCGGCCCCAGGGCCGCGCCCAGGCGCGCGGCGCCCGGCCACAGCAGGTCGGCCCGCCCGATCCAGGCCCGCCACAGCCAAGCCTGGAAGCCCGGATGCCGCCCCCGGGCCAGGGCCACGGCCCCGGGCACGTCCAGCCCCTGGGGGCAGACCCGCGCGCAGCGCCCGCACGACAGGCACAGCCCGGCCAGCCGCTCCACGGCCCGGGCGTCCAGTTCGCCGGGCGCGTCGGCCAGGCGGCGCAGGGTGTAGAGCTTGGCCCGGGGGGAGAGCTCCTCGCGCCCGGTGGCGGCGAGCAGCGGGCAGACTTCCAGGCAGCGGCCACACAGGATGCACTGCGGCTCGTGCGACCGCGCGGGGGAATCCATGATCTCGGGGCGCTCCGTGGCGATTCTCGGGGGTCGCGCGCCCAGCGCGCGCGAAGCCAAAGGATAAGTACGTCCCCGGGCCGCGTCAATGCGTGGCGCCCCAATGGGCCCCGGGCCGCGCCGCGCGGCAGGGGGGAGGGCCGCAGTGCGGCCACGCGGCGCAATCCTGTCAGCCTCCGGGCCGCGCCGCGCGGGAGGTCCGCCGGGCGCCCTGGCCGCCCGCCCCCCGGGGCGGAGCGGGTTTCCCTTTACACCCGGCCCGCCCGGGGCTAGTGCTCACTGTTGCCCGCGCACCCGCACCAAGGCCACCCCCATGACCCCCGCCTCCGCCCCCCGCTTCCCCCTGCTGCCCGTGGCCGCGTTGACCGTGGCCTCGCTGCTGTGGGCCGGGGCCTTCGTGGCCATGAAATACGCGGTGATGGTCTTCGACCCCATGGTGGTGGTCTTCGGGCGCATGGCCCTGGCGGCGCTGGTGCTGCTGCCCCTGGCCGTGCGCATGCACCCGCACCAGGACCGCCGCCCCGGCGACCTGCGCCTTTTGCTGTTCATGAGCCTGGGCGAGCCGTGCCTGTACTTCGTGTTCGAGGCCAACGCCCTGCGCCTGACCACGGCCTCCCAGGCCGGGATGGTCGCCGCCACCCTGCCGCTGATGATCGCCGCCGCCGCCGTGGCCTTCCTGGGCGAGCGCGTCTCGCGGCGGACCATGGCCGGATTCGCCCTGGCCCTGGCCGGGGTGGCCTGGCTGTCGGCCTCGGGCCAGGCCAGCGAAACCGCCCCCAACCCGGTGCTGGGCAATTTCCTGGAGGTCCTGGCCATGGCCTCGGCCACCTGCTACATCGTCACCGCCAAGCACCTGTCCGCGCGCTACAGCCCCCTGTACATCACGGCGTTCATGGCCGTGGTCGGCACGCTGTTCTTCCTGCCCGCCCTGGCCCTGCCGGGCACGGAGCTGCCGCGCAGCTTCCCGCCCGCCGCCGTGGGCAGCGTGGTCTTCCTGGGCCTGGGCGTGACCCTGGGCGCCTACCTGTGCTACAACTACGGGGTCAAATACCTACCCGCCAGCCAGGCCGGGGCGTTCATGAACCTGATCCCGGTGGTGGTGGTGGCCCTGGGCTGGTGGCTGCTGGACGAGGTCTTCACGCCGCAGCAGTTCGCGGCCTCGGCCTTGGTGCTCGGGGGCGTGCTGCTGTGCCGCGAGGCCCGCGCCGCCTGACTCCGCGCCCCGCACCCCCGCGCCCACCTCTCCCCCCGCGCGGCGCCGCCGCCACAGCCAGCACGCCCCCTCCCGGGGCGAAACCGCTTTTCCTGTAGAAATCTCTCTGGTATGACTGTCCCAAACCGGGACAGGGCAGACCATGACGCAGCCATGAGCGACGGACACCAGACCGGAGGCCGCCCCGGGGCCTGGGACATGGGCGGCGCCCTGCGCGCCGCTGACGGCGGCGCGTGGGCCTACGACTTCGACCCGGGCCGCTTCCACTGCGGCCCGGGCCTGCCAGCCCTCGCAGGCTGCGGCGCCCCCGACCGGGACTGCGCCGGGCCCTTCTGCCGGGGCCTGCTGCACCCCGACGACACGGCCCGGCTGGACGCCGCCCTGGCCCGCTGCGCCGCAGGCCAGAGCCTGCGCCTGGACCTCGAACTGCGCCTGCGCGGGCCCCACGGCGGCTGGCGCCCGCTGCTGCTTCGCGGCGCCACCGGCCACAACGGTGACGCCCGGCGCCTGGCGGGCCTGGCCCTGGCCCTGCCCGAAGCCGCCCCCCAGCCCGCCGAGGGCCAGGACCTCTTCGCCAGCACCTTCGAGCACGCCCAGACCGTCATGCTGCTCATCGACCCCGACAGCGGGCGCATCGTCGAGGCCAACGCCGCGGCCCGCCGCTTCTACGGCTACTCCCAAGACGCCCTGCGGGCCATGACCGTCATGGACATCAACGCCATGACCCCCGAAGCCGCCCTCGGGGAGATGGACGCCGCCCGGCGCTCGCGGCGGACTTTCTTCCGCTTCCGCCACCGCCTGGCCTCGGGCGCGCTGCGCGACGTGGAGGTCCACTCCGGGCCGGTGCCCGTCCAGGGCCGCACCCTGCTGTGCTCCATCGTCCACGACGCCACCGACCGTCTGCGCGCCGAAGAGGCCCTGCGCCGCAGCGAGGCCTTCATGTCGGGCATCTTCCGCGCCGCCCCCGTGGGCATGGGCACGGTCCGCGACCGGATCATCGGCACGGCCAACGACGTGCTCTGCCGCATGCTCGGCTACGAGGCCGACGAACTGCGCGGAAAAAGCGCAAGCCTGCTCTACCCCAGCGCCGAGGAGTTCCTGCGCGTGGGCCAGGTGCGCCACCCCCTGGTGGAACGCTTCGGCAGCGGCACGGTGGAAACCGTGTTCCGCCGCAAGGACGGCGCCCTGCTGAGCGTCCTGCTGGGCTCGGCCTGGATGGACCCTGAGCGCCCCGGGGAGGGCATGATCTTCACCGTGCTCGACATCACCGAACGCAAACGCGCCGAGCAGGAACTCTCCCGCGTGCGCCGGGCCATGCACCAGCTGGCCGACGCCATGCCCTCGGCCCTGTTCGTGGTGGACGCCCAGGGCCGCATCGCCCTGTGCAACGGCGCGGCGCGGGCCCTGTGCGCCGGGGCGGGGCCGCAGCTCGAAGGCCTGGCCTTCGCCGAAGTCCTGCCCGGGTTCCCCGGGCTGGACGACATGCTGCACGCCCTGCGCGAAGACCGCGCGCCCTTGTCGCGCAAGGCCGTGCCGCGCGAGGAGGCCGGTGCCCTGCACTACTGGGACCTGCTCGTCTACCCCCTCGACCCCCCGGAAAACGACGGGCCGGGCATGGCTGTTGTGCGCCTGGACGAAGTCACCGAGCGCGTGCTCATGGAAGAAACCCTCATCCAGAGCGAAAAAATGATGAGCGTGGGCGGGCTGGCGGCGGGCATGGCCCACGAGATCAACAACCCCCTGGCGGGCATCCTCCAGGGCGCCCAGAACATCCGCCGCAGGCTGGACCCCGCCCTGCCCGCCAACCGCGAGGCGGCCCAGGCCCTGGGCTGCCCCATGGACGCCATGGACGCCTACCTCAGGCAGCGCGGCATCCCGCGCTTCCTCGAAGGCATCAGCGCCGCCGGGAACCGCGCGGCGGCCATCGTGGCCAACATGCTCAACTTCGCCCGCAGCGGCCAGACCAGCCACGAGCCCCTGGACATGAACCAATGCCTGCAAGGCGCCCTGCAACTGGTGGAAGGCGGCTACGACCTGGCCCGGGGCTACGATTTCCGGCGCATCACCATCACCACGGACCTCGACCCGGACCTGCCGGAAATCCACGGCTCGGCCCAGGAACTGCAACAGGTCTTCCTGAACCTGCTGACCAACGCGGCCCACGCCCTAGCCGCGCACGCGGACGGGGCCCAGACCCCGCGCATCACCCTGCGCACCCGCGCCACGGCGGACGCCGTGCTGGCCGAAGTCGAAGACAACGGCCCCGGCATCCCCGAAGACCGGCGCGGACGCATCTTCGACCCCTTCTTCACCACCAAACCCCCCGGCCAGGGCACCGGCCTGGGGCTCTCCGTGTCCTACTTCATCATCTCGCGCAACCACGGCGGCACCATCGGCGTGGACTCGCAGCCCGGCCAGGGCGCACGCTTCACCGTGCGCCTGCCCCGGGGCGGCCCGCGCCGCACCCCGCGCGCCGAGGCCAAGGCGTAGCGACGGCGCGGCCTCCGGCGGCCGGGGCGCTGCCCCGGGCCCCGCAAGGGGCCAACGGCCCCTTGACCCCGCACGCCGTCCCGGACCCGCGCGGCGAAACGCCGCGCGGGTCCGGGACGGGGACGCGGGCAAACGGACGCAGAGGCGCGCCGTCCTGGGCACGCCCCCCCAAAGAAAAAGGTCTTTTGGGAAAAGGGGATGGGGGTGCGGGGGAAGGGGGAAAACCCTTTTCTCCTCAAGAAAAGGGTTTTCCCCCTTCCCCCGCTGGCCGCGCGCCGCCCGCCGGGGCAGCCTAGTAGGCCTTGCCGGGGTTCATGATGCCGTGGGGGTCGAAGGCGGCCTTGATGCGGCGCATGAGGTCGCGTTCGAGCGGGGAGATCTGTTCGTCCAGGTAGGGCAGCTTGGTCAGGCCCACGCCGTGCTCGCCGGACATGGTGCCCCCCAGGGCCAGGACGTGGCCGAGGATGGCCCGCTTGGCGGCCCGGGCGGCGTCGGTCTGCCCGGCGGCGGCATCGTACATGACGTTGACGTGGATGTTGCCGTCGCCCAGGTGGCCGAAGGCCAGGATGGTCAGCCCGGCCTGCCCGGCAACGGCGCGGATGCGTTCCAGGGCCTGGCCCACGCGCCCGCGCGGCACGGTGATGTCGTCGCTCATCTTGTCCGGGGCGATGGTGAACGAGGCCGGGTTGATGAGCCGGCGCACCTCCCACAGGCGTTCCTCGTCGGCGCCCGTGCCGTGCTCCAGGAACATCGGGGCCGTGGCCCCGAGCACGCGGTCCAGCCGCCGCGCGTCGGCCGCCAGCGCCTCGCGCCCGCCGTCCAGGCGCAGCAGCAGCGCCGCGCGCACCCCCGGGCCCCAGGGCACCTCGCCCACGCGGGCCACGGCGTCCAGCACCTCCTCGGCCATGAACTCCATGGCCGTGGGCAGGATGCCCGCCGCCAGCACCGCCCGCGAGGCGGCCAGGGCGCCGTCCACCCCCGCGTAGCCCGCCAGCACCGAGGCCGTGGCCTCGGGCAGGGGCAGCAGCTTGAGGGTCAGCTCGGTGAACAGCCCCAGGGTGCCCTCGCTGCCCACGAAAAGCCGCGTCAGGTCCAGCCCGACCACGTTCTTGTGGTTGCGCCCGCCGCAGCGCAGCACGTCGCCCCCGGGCAGCACCGCGCGCACGCCAAGGACGTGCTCGCGCGTCACGCCGTACTTCACGGCGCGCATGCCGCCCGCGTTGGTGGCCACGTTGCCGCCGATGGTCGAGACGCGCACGCTGGCCGGGTCCGGCGCGTACATCAGCCCGCGCGCGGCCAGCTCGCGTTGCAGATCGCCGGTGACCACCCCGGGCTGGACCACGGCGCAGAAGTCGTTGCCGTCCAGGTCCAGGATGCGGTCCATGCGCAGGGTGGAGACCACCACGCCCCCGCCCCGGGGCACGCAGGCGCCGACCACGTTGGTGCCCCGGGCCCGGGGAAACAGCGGCACGCGCTCGGCGTGGGCCCAGGCCAGCAGGGCCACGGCCTGCTCCTCGCTGGCCACGCGGACCACGGCCCAGGGCGCCTCGGCCAGGCGGCTGGAATCCGTGCCGAAGATGGCCGCGGCCTCGGGTTCCAGCAGGCAGCCGTCGCCGGGGAAGGTGTCGCGCAGAAAGCGCAGCTGGTCCCTGCCAAGGCCCATGGCGCCCCCGCTAGTAGCGCGCCAGCTCGCGCGCGGTGTCGCGGGCGATGTCGCGGTCCTTGATGTCGTCGCGCCGGTCGTGGACCTTCTTGCCCCGGCCCAGGGCGATTTCCAGCTTGACCCGCCCCTGTTTGAGGTACAGGCGCACGGGCACCACCGTCAGGCCCTTCTGCTCGACCTTGGCCCGCAGCTGGGCGATCTCGTGGGCGTGCAGCAGCAGCCTGCGCTCGCGCTCGGGGTCGTGGCCGGTGTGCACGGCGTTCTCGTAGGGCGCGATGTGCACGCCCACCAGCCAGGCCTCGTTGTCGCGCAGGCGCACGTAGCCGTCCTTGAAGCTCACGTGCCCGGCGCGCAGGCTTTTGACCTCCGAGCCCATGAGGGCGATGCCCGCCTCGTAGGTTTCCAGCAGCTCGTAGAGCCGCCGGGCGTTCTTGTTGGTGGCGATGAGTTTTTCGCCGGTCCTGGGTTTCTGGGTCATGATCAGATCAGATCCTCGGATTCGATGAGCGAGGAGTAGAAGGTCAGCTCCTCGGGAAAGCGCTGGAAAATGGTGTCCATGACCAGCTTGTTGATCCGGTTCACCGTGCGGCATTCGAGCACGCGGCGCAAGAGATCCTTGCATTCGGCCATGGTGGTCTGACGGATGATGCGTTTGATGCCGGGGATGGCCTGCGGGTTCATGGACAGCGAATCGATCTGCATGCCCATGAGGATCGGCACACAGAACGGGTCCGCCGCGACCTCGCCGCACAGGCTGACCTCGATGCCGCTCTGGTGCGCCGCGTCCACCACGTGCTTGATGGAGCGCAGGATGGCCGGGTGCAGCGGCTGGTAGAGGTACGACACGTTCTTGTTGGTGCGGTCGATGCCCAGGGAATACTGGATCAGGTCGTTGGTGCCGATGGAAAAGAAATCGGCCTCCTTGGCCAGCAGCTCGGCGGTCATCACCGCCGAGGGCAGCTCGACCATGATGCCCACGGGGATCTCCTCGTTGAAGGGCACGCCCTCGCTGCGCAGCTCGTGCTTGGCGATGTTGAGCACCTTGTTGGCCTCGCGCAGCTCGCGCAGGCCGGAGATCATGGGATACATCATGGCGACGTTGCCGGCCACGCTGGCGCGCAGGATGGCCCGGATCTGGGCCTTGAACAGCTCCTTGTGCTGGAGGCAGAAGCGGATGGAGCGCAGGCCCAGGGCCGGGTTGCGCTCGTCGATGGCCCCGAACTGCGACACGACCTTGTCCGCGCCCAGGTCCAGGGTGCGGTAGACGACCTTGGCCGGGGCCAGGATGGAGGCCAGGCTCGTGTATTCCGCCGTCAGCTCGTCCTCGTCGGGCAGGGCCATGCGGTTCATGTAGGAATACTCGGTGCGGTACAGGCCCACGCCCTCGCCGCCATGGTCCTGCACGGCGGCGACCTCCTCGAACAGCTCGATGTTGGCCATGACCTGCACGCGGTAGCCGTCGATGGTCTCGGCGGGCAGGTGGCAGTTGCGGATGATGGCCTTCTGGTACAGCTCGAACTGGTTCTGGAGCAGGGAATACTCCAGGATCTCGTCCTCGCCGGGCTCCACCAGGATGCGGCCCTTGAGGGCGTCGATGATCACGAACTGCCCGTCGCGGATCTCGTCCTCGAGCTCCTGCACGCCCACCAGCGAGGGGATTTGCAGCGAGCGGGCCAGGATGCCGGTGTGCGAGGTCTTGCCGCCCTCGGCGGTGGTGAAAGCCATGATCTTGTCCACTTCCAGGCCCACGGTGTCCGCCGGGGACAGGTCGTGGGCCATGAGGATGATGCGGCCCTCGATGTCGCGCAGCTCGCGGGCCAGGCCCATGAGCTTGGACTGCACGCGGTCGGCCACCAGGCGCACGTCCTGGATGCGCTGGCGGATGTACTCGTCCTCGATGGCCGCGAACTTGTCCTCCAGCTCCTTGACGGCCTTGAGCAGCGCCCACTCGGCGTTGATGCGCATGCGCTCGATGAACCCGCAGGCCGATTCGCACAGCTTGGGGTCGCGCATGATGGTCACATGCGAGTCGATGAGCAGGGCGTGCTCGCGCAGCTCGGCGGGCACCTGCTCGCGCGCGGCCTCCAGCTCCCGGGCCGCTTGGGCCAGGGCCTGGCGCAGGCGGTCCTGCTCGCCAGCCACCAGGTGCGAGGCGATGGACTGGCGCGGGATGCTGCCGTAGAGCCTTCTGTTCATGAAGAAGGCCTTGCCGATGGCGATGCCCGAGGAGACCGGAATGCCGGTCAGGACCTTGCGCGCCACTATTTCTCCTCGCCGAAGCGGGTGTTGAAGAGTTCCGATATGGTCCGCACGGCCAGGGACGCGTCGCGCCCCGTGGCCCGGATGGTCATGGCGCTGCCCGGGGCGGCGGCCAGGGTCAGGATGTCCAGGATGCTCTTGGCATCCACCTGCTGCCCGCCGGACACCAGGGCGATGTCGCAGGCGAAACGCTGCGCCTCGCGGGCGAGCCGGGCGGCGGGCCGGGCGTGCAGCCCCAGCTCGTTGCCCACGCACACCTCGGCGCTGGCGCTGTCGTCCGCTGCGATCTCCTCGTTGGTCACGAAAATCCTCCTTCCCATGCCGCGCCCAGGCGCGGGGTGCAGGCGTCTCAGCCCGGCCACAGCCCGCCCGCAAGGCGCGCGAGCCACGGCAGGCCGAGATAGGCAGCAACGGCCAGGGCGGCGAGAATCTCCCGCGAGAGCCCCGTGGCCGAAAGAACCATGCCCACCACGCCGAAGGCGAACCCGGCGGGCAGCCAGAGATACCAGGTGATGTTGCCCGGCCAGGCCAGGGCCCAGAAGACCACCAGCAGGACGGCGTTGAACAGCTTGATGCGCTGGCTCCAGTTGATGAGGTTCCAGCGGCCCAGGCGGTGCAGGAAGGTCAGGCCCTCCTGGAAGCCCATCCAGAAGGTCAGGGTCTTGAACACGATGAGGCCCTGGAAGAGCAGCGCCGCCAGGGCCACGGCCAGGGCGCCCTGGCCCGAGACGACCAGGCACGCCGTGCCCAGCGACCACAGCACCAGCACGCTGCCGCCGAACAGCGAATCGCCGATGGCCGACAGGGTGTAGACCGTGGTCGAGCGCACGCTGTCGAACATGTCGGGCTCCAGCAGGCCCTTGGCGATCTTGCGCTCCATGCCCAGGAAGATGCCCACCAGCAGCGGCGTCCAGAAGGGATGGGTATTGTAGTGCGTGGCGTAGCGCGCCCGTGCCAGGCGCAGCGCCTCGGGGTCCCTGTGCAGCTGGGCCAGGCCGGGGTCGATGGCGTAGGCCAGCCCGATGTTCTGCATGCCCCGGGTGTTGAAGCCCGCGCCCACCAGCCAGGTGCGCAGCAGGCAGCGCAGCAGCACCCGGGCCGTGGGAAACGCGCCGGAGGGCCGGGCCGGGCCGGGTGCGGTGATCCGCTGGGGGGGCAGTTGCACGAGCTCTCCGCGTGGTCGTTGCTGGGGGCGCCGGAACGGACCGGGGCCGGGTCAGCCGTTCAGGCCGCCCAAAAGATCGTAGGCCTGGCCCGTGGTCCAGCCCGGGGCGCGGGCCGCGGCGCGGCGGGCCACCTCGCGGGGCTTGCCTCCGGCGGCCAACTCCTCGCGCAGGATGGCGCGCAGGCCGTCCTCGTCCACGGCCCGGGTGCCCGGCGCGGGCGGCCCGACCACCACCGTGAACTCGCCCAGCAGCGGCACGTCCAGCTCCCCGAGGGCATCCAAACGGCCTATTGTAAAGGCCTCGTGAATCTTGGTCAATTCGCGGGCGATGCACACCTCGCGCGGGCCGAGCACGGCGTGGGCCGCCTCCAGGCTGTCCATGAGCCGGTTCTTGCGCTCGAAAAAAACCAGCGTGGCCCCGGTGGCGCCGTGGGTCTCCAGCAGACGGCGGCGGTCGCCGCCCGACCGGGGCAGAAAGCCCAGGAAGGTGAACGGCAGCGGGGGCAGCCCGCAGGCCATGAGCGCCGCCAGGGGCGCGCTGGGCCCCGGCACGGGCACCACGGCCAGCCCGGCCTCGCGGCAGGCGCGCACCAGGGCGAACCCGGGGTCGGACAAGAGCGGCGTGCCCGCGTCGGACACCAGCGCCGCGCTGCCGCCCTGGCCCAGCAGTTCCAGCACGCGGCCCAGGCGCTCCTTCTCGTTGTGCTCGTGGCAGCTCAAAAACCCCCGGGCCGGGATGCCCAGGGCCTTGAACAGCGTGCCGGCGCGGCGGGTGTCCTCGGCCAGCACGAGGTCGGCCCCGGCCAGCACCGCGCGCGCGCGCGCCGACAGGTCGCCCAGGTTGCCCAGCGGCGTGGCCACCACGTACAGCGCGCTGGCCAGCGCTGCGGCGGGGGTGTCCTTCACCATGGCTGCCAGCCTCCCTCCCCGGTCTGCCCGGGGTCCAGGTCGAAGGCGTTCTCCACGTGCTCCACCAGCGTGCGGCCCTGGTCCTGGACCACGGCCAGCAGGTCGAAGCGGCAGGGCCGGTCCCAGGCGTCGTGCTGGGTCAGCCACTGCGCGGCGGCGCGGGCCAGGCTGCGGCGCTTGGCCGGGGTCAGGGCGTCGTGGGGCGTGGCCCGCTGGCCCGCCGTGCGCGTCTTGACCTCAGCGAAGACCACGGTGCCGCGCCGCTGGCAGACGATGTCCAGCTCGCCGCCCCGGCCCCGCCAGTTGCGGGCCAAAACGGCGTAGCCCCGGGCTTCGAGGTGCGCGGCTGCCGCGTCCTCGCCCCGGCGGCCCAGGGTCAGATGCCCGGCAGGCACAACGAGTCCTCGCGGCTGCGCGCCCGGGGGCGCACGCCCTGGAAGGTGCGGCGGTGCATCCGGCAGGGGCCCAGGCGCGCCAGGGCCTCCAGGTGGACCCGGGTGCCGTAGCCCTTGTGGACCTCCAGGCCGTAGCCCGGATAGCGCCGGGCCAGGGCGACCATCAGCCGGTCGCGGAAGGTCTTGGCCAGCACCGAGGCGGCGGAAATCTCGGGAATCTTCGCGTCGCCGCCGATCACGGCCCGCTGGGGCAGGCCCAGGCCGGGCACGGTCTTGTCGCCGTCCACGGCCACGAACGCGGGGCGCGCGCGCAGGTGCGCCACCGCCCCGGCCATGGCCGCGAAGGTGGCGCGCAGGATGTCCAGGCGGTCGATGTCCGCAGGCCAGACCACGCCCAGGGCCCAGGCCACGGCCTGGGCCTTGATGGTCGGTTCCAGCGCCAAACGGCGCCGCTCGGACAATTGCTTGGAGTCGCCCAGCCCGGGCAGGTCGAAGCCCGGGGGCAGGATGACGGCGGCGGCCACCACGGGACCGGCCAGGCAGCCCCGGCCCGCCTCGTCCACACCGGCAAAAGGCCGGGGAAACGCTTCCCCGGCCCCTTGGTGACAGCTCAAAAGCGACATGGGTCGCCTCCCGCCGCGCTCACGGACGCGGGCGCAGGCCCGCGAAAGACCCCAGGGGAGCTAGTCCCACTGGTTCTTGGTCTTGATGCGGGCGGCCTTGCCCTTGAGGTTGCGCAGGTAGTAGATGCGGCTGCGGCGCACGCGGCCCTCGCTGATCACTTCCACGCGCTCGATGAACGGGCTGTGCATGGGGTAGATGCGCTCCACGCCCACGCCGTCGGACACCTTGCGCACGGTGAAGGTGGCGTTGGTGGTGCCGCGGTGCACGCGCATGACCACGCCCTGGAACACCTGGATGCGCTCCTTGCCGCCCTCGATGATGCGCTGGTGCACCTTCACGGTGTCGCCCGCCTTGAACTGCGGGATGTCGATGCGCAGCTGCTCCTGCTCGATCTTCTTGATGACGTTCATATCAAAACTCCTTGGCACGGAATGTGTTCTTGCGTCGGGAACCGTCTAATACGCGTCGCCCAGCACGCGGTCAATGATCATCGCCGCCGCCGCGCGCACGGGCAGGTGGTTGTACCCGCCCAGGCCATGCAGGGGCCGCAGCACACCGTCGGCCCGCTCCAAAATCTCGGGGGCCAGCCCGTGGCCGGTGCCCAGCACCAGCACCACCGGCCCCTGGCCCAGCCAGGCGCGCACCCGCCCGGGGGTCATGCCCCCGGCGCCGCGCGCGCTGGTGGCCAGCACCCGGGGCGCCTGCCCGCAGCGCCGGGCCACATCGGCCAGCACCTCGTCCAGATCCGCAGCGGCGCGCACGGTGCCCAGGGCTTCGGCCCGGTCCGCGTTGGCCTCGCGGCCCGGCCCGTCCAGCCAGTGCCCCAGCAGCGTATCCAGCAGGGCGCGCTGGTCGGCCAGCGGCGTGGCCACATAGTAGCCGCCGAGCCCGCACGTCCGGGAAACGCGGGCTATATCGTGAACATCGAGGTTTGTCAAAGACACAGCCACGGTCTGGCCGAATTTGTTCAGCACCGGGGCGTGAAGCAGCGCCACGTACAGGTTGCGCCCCAGGCGCGGGCCCGCCGCGCGCCGCGCCCGGCGCAGCACGGCCAGGTCCGCCTCGTCCAGGGCGGCCTCGGCCAGCAGGTCGGGCCGCCGGTCCAGGGTCGTCTCCAGGGCCCGCTCCCGGCGCCAGGCCGCCACGCGCCCGTGGTCGCCCCCGGCCAGCACCGCAGGCACCCGCAGCCCGCGAAACTCCTCGGGCCGCGTGTAGTGCGGGTATTCCAGCAACCCCTGGGAAAAGCTCTCCTCGTCGGCGGAGCCCTCGTGGCCCATGAACCCCGGCAGCAGCCGGGCCACGGCCTCCATGAGGCACAGCGCCCCGGCCTCGCCCCCGTTGAGCACGAAGTCGCCCACGCTGACCTCCTGCACCGGGAACAGCTCCAGGATGCGCTGGTCGATGCCCTCGTAGCGCCCGCAGATGAGGGTCAGGGCCTGCTGCGCGGCCAGCTCGCGGGCCAGGGCCTGGTCCAGCCGCCTGCCGCGCGGCGACAGGTAGATCATGCGCCCGGGCCGGGGGATGCTCTCCAGGGCCGCCACCAGGGGCGGGCAGCTCATGACCATGCCCGGGCCGCCGCCGTAGGGCCGGTCGTCCACCGTGCCGCGCTGGTCGGCGGCGAAATCGCGCGGGTTGACGCACGAAAATTCCACCAGCCCGGCCTGCTCCCCCCGGCCCATGAGCCCGCTGGCCAGGGGCGAGTCGAAGAACTCGGGGAACAGGGTCACCAGGGTGAAACGCACGCACAACTCCGCAAGGGCCCGGCAGGCCGGTGAAACATGGCAATCCACTGCGCCGCTGGCGCCGCCGCGCGGCTGCGGCGCGCTCTCGCGCGCTCGTCATCCGGCTGCATCGCGGCGCGGCTCTTCCCGGCGGCCCGGGGCACGGGCATGCCAGCGGCGGGCTAGGCCTCGCCCGCGAGGTAGAGCTCCAGCAGCCCCGGGGGCGGGGCGATGGTCACGGTCCGGGCCTCGGGGTCCACGTCCACAAGGAATTCCTCGGCCACGGGGAACAGCACCTCGCGCCCGTCGGCGGTGACGATGGTCCAGACCTCCTGCCCGCCGGGCAGCATGACATCGGCCACCGTGCCCAGGCGCGAGCCGTCCTGGAGCAGCACGGTCAGGCCCTCGATCTCGTGCAGGAAAAGCTCGCCCTGCTCCGCCTCGGGCAGGTCGGCCTTGCGCACCAGGATCTCGTGGCCGCGCAGGGCGTCGGCGGCGTCGCGGTCGGCCACGCCCGTGAGGGTCAAAAGCACGAGGTCCTTGTGCTCCCGCCAGGCAGCCACCTCCATCTGCCGGGGGCGGACCGGGGCGGGCTTGCGGGCCCGGGCCACCTGGGCCGGACGCACGGGCCCGGGCCCCAGCCCCGCCAGGGGGTCGGGCCGGGGCGTGCGCGGCCCCGGGCGCAGGAACACGCACGGCACCTCGTCGAACAAAAAAGGGGACTGCGCGTGGCACGCCACGCGCAGCTCCCCCCGAACACCATGGGGCTTGAGGACCTCGCCGACGACGACGAAATCCGCGTCCTGGTTCTGCACCGCCCCTCCGGCTCGCTGCGGTTCCATACCCCGGCCCCGGGCGCGGCCTTGCCGCCACCCCCGGAGCCACCGCCCCGCCGGGCGACGGGCGGCCTACTCGATGATTTCGAGGACGGCCCGCTTCCTGGCCTTGGTCGAGGCCGCGCCGATTATGGTGCGCATGGCCCTGGCCGTGCGCCCCTGTTTGCCGATGACCTTGCCCAGGTCTTCCTTGGCCACCTTGAGTTCGATGACCGAGGTCTGCTCGCCTTCGATCTCCGAGACGGACACGGCGTCAGGGTTGTCCACCAACGACTTGGCAATGTACGAGATCAGGTCCTTCAACATGATACCCTCCGCATCGCAACGTGAGCTGGGACGCCTCGCAGAACATTGCCGCAAATCGCCGGGGCGGCGGGACGGGGAAGGCGGGCTGCTACTGGGCGGCCTTCTCGGCCTGCTTGAGCAGCGCGCGGACCGTGTCGGAGGGCTGGGCCCCACGCTCGATCCACATCTTGACCTTCTCCTGGTCCACCTTCAGCTCGACCGGCTCGACCATCGGGTTGTAGAACCCGACGTAGTCCAGGGCCCGGCCATCACGGCGGGTGGCGCTATCCACGGCGACAATGCGGTAGAACGGACGTTTCTTGGAACCCATCCTGGTCAGACGAAGCTTCATTGCCATTTCTTCTATACTCCCACTGGTAGATTATTACAATTTCAAGAATAAAAGCAAGTAGCCGGAGCAGACCGGCTGTTTTCCTGTTTGCCGTGTATTTGCAAGCGCCCCGGGCCAGCCGCAGCCCGCATTGCGCCGTTCTAGCGTTTCTTTTTCTTCTGCTTTGCAGGTTTGACGCGTTTTTTACGGTCCTTCTTGGCCTTGGTGAAGCCGCTCTTGGATTGCCCCTCGCCCGCGCCGGGCATTCCGTCCATGCCGGGCATCCCGCCCATGGCGCCGTCCAGGCCCTCCAGGCCGGGCATCCCGCCCGCGCCGGGCAGGCGGGGCATGCCCATGCCGGGCCGGGCGGCCATGCCGGGCGGCAGCTTGGGCATCCCGGGCATCTTGCCCTTCTTGCCCTTCTTGCCGCCCATCATCTGCTGCATCATCAGGCGCATGCCCTCGAAATTCTTCACCAGCTGGTTCACGTCGTCCAGGGCGACGCCCGAACCGCGGGCAATGCGCTCCTTGCGGCTCTTGTCCATGAGCGCCGGGTTGCGCCGCTCGGCCAGGGTCATGGAGTTGATCATCGCCTCCACGCGCCCCAGCTCCTTGTCGGGCACCTTGAGCTCCCCGAGCTTGTCCTTCAGGGCGCCCATGCCCGGGATGAGCTTCAGGATGCTCTCGAAGGACCCGATCTTCTTCAGCCGCCGCATCTGGGTGCGGAAGTCCTCGAAGTCGAACTCCGCGCGCTGGAACTTCTGGCCCAGGCGCTCGGCCTCCTCCTCGCCCATGGTCTCCTGGGCCTTCTCGATGAGCGTGAGCACGTCGCCCATGCCCAGGATGCGCGAGGCCACGCGGTCGGGGTGGAAGATCTCCAGGTCCGAGACCTTCTCGCCCATGCCCACGAACTTGATGGACTTGCCCGTGACGTGCTTGATGGACAGGGCCGCGCCGCCCCGGGCGTCGCCGTCCATCTTGGTCAGCACCACGCCGGAAAGGTCCAGCCTGGCGTCGAAGCTCTCGGCCACGGTCACGGCGTCCTGGCCGGTCATGGCGTCGGCGACGAACAAGATCTCCTGCGGGCCCACGGCGGCCTTGATGGCCGCAAGCTCGCCCATGAGCGTCTCGTCCACATGCAGGCGGCCCGCCGTGTCCAGGATGGCCACGTTGCAGCCTTGCTCGCGGGCGGCGGCCACGGCGGCGCGGGCGATGTCCACCGGGTCCTGCCCGGACTGGGACGGATGCACCGGCACGTCGAGCTGGCGCGCCAGGGTCGTCAGCTGGTCGATGGCCGCCGGGCGGTACACGTCCGCAGGGACGAGGTACGGCTTCATCTTGTGCACCCGGCGCAGGTACAGGGCCAGCTTGGCCGAGGAGGTCGTCTTGCCCGAGCCCTGCAGGCCGACCATCATGATCACCGCCGGGGCGCCGCGCAGCTCCAGGCCCTTGGCCTCGCCGCCCAGAAGCGTGACCAGCTCGTCGTGGACGATCTTGACCACCTGCTGGCCGGGGGTCAGGCTGCGCAGCACCTCCTGGCCCAGGCAGCGCTCGCCCACGCGGGCCACGAAATCCTTGGCGACCTTGAAGTTGACGTCGGCCTCAAGAAGCGCAAGACGCACCTCGCGCAGGCCCTCCTGGATGTTGCTCTCATCCAGGCGGCCCTGACCCTTGAACTTCTTGAAGACGCCGCCCAGGCGGTCTTGGAGGCTTTCGAACATGCGCTATGGGCTCCTGCAAGCAAAAAGAGCTTTTCATTAAAGAACCGCCGCAGATTCGTCAAGTGCGCAAACCACGTCGCCGGGGGCGGCGGGAACGTGCCCCCCCCCGGCCACGGCGCCGCACCCCGCCCGGGCGGCCCCGGCTACGCGCCCAGGTGCGCGGCGCAGGCGGCCACGGTGTTGGTCAGCAGTTGGGCGATGGTCATGGGCCCAACGCCGCCGGGCACGGGGCTGATGGCCGCGCACTTGTCCTTCATGGCCTCGAAATCGCAGTCGCCCACCAGCCCCGCCTCGGTGCGGTGGATGCCCACGTCCACCACCACGGCGCCGTCCTTGATCCAGTCGGCCTTGACGTGCAGCGGGCGGCCCACGGCGGCGATGACGATATCGGCCTCGCGGCAGCAGGCGCGCTGGTCGTCCAGGGGCGTGCGCGAATGGACCACGGTGGTGGTGGCGTCGCCCAGGGCGCCGTATTCCAGCAGCATCAGCGCCATGGGCTTGCCCACGATGTTGGAGCGGCCCAGCACCACCGCGCGCTTGCCCGCCGTGGTCACGCCGTGGCGGCGCAGCAGCTCGATCACGCCCGCCGGGGTGCAGGGCCGGTAGCCGGGCAGCCCCAGGGCCAGGCGGCCCATGTTTTCGGGATGGAAGCCGTCCACGTCCTTGTCCGGGGCGATGCGCTCCAGGCAGGCCTGGCTGTGCAGCCCTTTGGGCAGGGGCAGTTGCAGCAGGATGCCGTCCACGGCGGGGTCGGCGTTGAGGCGGTCGATGAGGGCCTCCAGCTCGCCCTGGGCCACCGCGGCGTCCAGGCGGTGGGAGAAGGAGACGATGCCCGCCTCGGCGCAGCCTTTTTCCTTCATGCGCACGTAGACCTGGCTGGCGGGGTCGTCGCCCACGAGGATCACGGCCAGGCCCGGGGCGCGGCCGTGGTCCTGGCGCAGGGCGTCCACCCTGGCCTTGAGTTCCGTGCGGATGGTGGCCGCCGTGGCCTTGCCGTCCAGAAGAATCATGTTGCGTCTCCGGTTGGGGTTGGGGCCGGGAAAAGGGAGCGGGGCGCGGGCCTGTAAAGCTCCCGCGCCCCGCGTCGTTCCGGGGGCTTGCGCCCTAGTCCATGTCGAACCACTGCTCGCCCATGATGGGCCCGAAGTAGAGGCCGTCGTCCTCCAGGTCCTCCTCGATGCGCAGCAGCTGGTTGTACTTGGCCAGACGGTCCGAACGCGACAGCGAGCCGGTCTTGATCTGCCCGGCGTTCACGGCCACGGCCAGGTCGGCGATGAAATGGTCCTCGGTCTCGCCCGAGCGGTGGGAGATGACCGTGGTGTACGCGGCGCCCCGGGCCATTTCGATGGTGTCCAGGGTTTCGGTGACGGTGCCGATCTGGTTCAGCTTGATGAGGATGGAGTTGGCCACGCCCTCCTCGATGCCCCGGGCCAGAATCTCGGGGTTGGTGACGAAGATGTCGTCGCCCACGAGCTGGATGGTCTCGCCCAGCCGGGCCGACAGCGCCTTCCAGCCGTCCCAGTCGCCCTCGGCCAGCCCGTCCTCGATGGAGACGATGGGGAAGCGCGAGCACATGTCGGCGTAGTAGTCGATAAGCTCGGCGGCGGACAGGATGCGCTTCTCGCCCGCAAAGTTGTACATGCCGTCCTTGTGGAACTCGCTGGCCGCCGCGTCGATGGCCAGGGCGATGTCGCGCCCGGGCTCGTAGCCTGCGGCGGTGATGGCGCGGATGATGTACTCGAAGGCCTCCTGGTGGCTAGCGAGGTTGGGCGCGAAGCCGCCCTCGTCGCCCACGCTGGTGACGTGGCCGTCCTTGGCCAGGATCTTCTTGAGGCTGTGGAAGGTTTCGGCGCCCATGCGCAGGGCCTCGGCGAAGGTGTCCGCGCCCAGGGGCACGATCATGAACTCCTGGATGTCCAGGTTGTTGGGCGCGTGGGCCCCGCCGTTGATGATGTTCATGAGCGGCGCGGGCAGCACCTTGGCGTTGGGGCCGCCCAGGTAGCGGTACAGGGGCAGGCCCAGGAACTTGGCCCCGGCGCGGGCGGCGGCCATGGACACGCCGAGCATGGCGTTGGCCCCCAGGCGCGACTTGCTCTCGGTGCCGTCCAGGTCGATGAGCGCGTTGTCCAGGGCCACCTGGCGCAGCGCGTCCAGGCCGACCACGTTCTCGGCGATCTCGCCGTTGACGTTTTCCACGGCCTTCTGCACGCCCTTGCCGCCGTAGCGCGCGGGGTCGCCGTCGCGCAGCTCCAGGGCCTCGCGGGTGCCGGTGGAGGCGCCCGAGGGCACCGCCGCGACGCCCTTGGCCCCGGAGTCGGTGGTCACTTCGACCTCCAGGGTCGGGTTGCCGCGCGAATCGAGAATCTCCCTGGCCCAGACATTGACGATGGTGCTCATGGGTGCTCTCCTTGCAAGGATGGCTGCATGTGTGCGGCGCGCCGGGCGCGCCGGGGGCGGGACGCCGCAGCGTCCCTCGTATCAGAAATGTGTGCCCTGCGCCACAAGGGCGGCGCTCAGGCCTTCCATGACCAAGGCGGGCCGCACGTGGCCGATGGCCGGGCACAGGGCCGCCACCGCCGGGGCCAGCCCGCCCGTGGCCACCACCTCGGCGGGCCCGCCCATGAGCGCCGCCAGCCGCGCCGCCAGCCCCTCGGCCAGGGCCGCGAAGCCGAACAGGAAGCCCTGGTTCAGGCTGACCTGGGTGTCGAAACTCAGGCGCAGGGCGGGCTCGTCCAGGGTCAGGGCCAGGGGCGGCAAAAGCGCCGTGCCCGCCGTCAGGGCGTCCGCCGCAGTGCGCATGCCCGGGCAGGTCAGCCCGCCCAGGTACTCGTCGCCGCGCACGCAGTCCACCGTGGTGGCCGTGCCGAAATCGACGACCACCAGGCGCCCGGCCCCGGGCAGGGCCACGCGCGCGCCGAAGGCCCCGGCCAGCCGGTCCGCCCCCACGTTGGGCGGGATGGCGGCCATGTTGGCAAAGCCCAGGGGCAGGTCGCGCGGGGCGAACAGCGGGTCCCGGCCCGTCAGCTCGCGCACCAGGGCCGCCACGGCGCCGTTTGCCGCAGGCACCACCGACGACACCGCCGCCCCCGCCAGGGCGCCGGGGGCCAGCCCGGCCCCGGCGCACAGGGCCAGCACCGCCGCCTCCAGGGCCTGCGCCCCGCCATGGGTGGCCACGGCGCGCGCCGGGCCGGGTTGCCCGCCGGGCGCGGCCAGGGCGGCCTTGATATTGGTGTTGCCGACGTCGAGTATCAGGAAGGGGGTGTCGTTCATGGCCGTCCGGGCGCGGGCTTTCGCCGCTCCCAGGACTGTAGCGATTTGGCGCGGAAACTCAAGCGTCCTTTTCGTGTTCGAAACAGGTTGTCCTTTTCCCTGGCCGAGGGTATGGGATGGGAGGAGTGCGACCCATTAACAGACCAGATTCCTGGGAGAAAGGACGGACGCCATGGACCCGACGACCCTCATTCCGGCCACCGAGCCCTACCAGGTGCAGTGGTGGATCTTCCAGGCCCTCTTGAGCCTGGGCTTCCTGGTACACATCCTGCTCGTGAACGTCATGCTCGGCACGGCGGTCATGGCCCTGGCCGGCGGCCTGGGCGGGGCGGACGACCCCTCGGCCAAGGCCATCTCCACCAAGCTGCCCACGGTCATCGCCTTCACCGTGAACTTCGGGGTGGTGCCGCTGCTCTTCCTCCAGGTGCTCTACGGGCATTTCTTCTACATCAGCGACATCATCATGGGCTGGTTCTGGCTCTCGGTTCCCTTCCTGGTCATGTTCGCCTACTACATGGCCTACCTGTTCGACTTCCGCTACGAGCGCCTGGGCCAGGGGCGGACCGCCGTGCTGGCCCTGGCCGTGGTCTGCATGACGGCGGTGGCCTTCTTTTTCGTCAACAACCTGACCATGTTCCTGACCCCCGACCGCTGGCTGGCCTATTTCGAGAACGACCGGGGCACCGTGCTCAACTGGGGCGACCCGTCGCTTCTGCCGCGCGTGGCGCATTTCCTGCTGGCCTCCCTGGCCGTGGGCGGGCTGGCCGTGGCCCTGTTGTGGAGCCGGGGCGAGCGCGCCGCGCGGCCCGACGCGCCGGAGCACGTCCGGCGCGGGATGCGCTGGTTCCTGCGGGCCACCCTGGCCCAGCTCGTGGTCGGGCCCTGGTTCCTGCTGACCATCCGCCGCGACGTGATGCTTTTGTTCATGGGCCACGGCGCCGTGCACACGGCCTTCTTCATGGCCGCCATGGCTGGCGTGGCCGTGTCCCTCTACGCCGGGTTCGCCCGGCGCCCGGGCCTGGGGGCCGTGGCCGTGGTCTTTACGGCGGCCATGATGGTCGGGGTGCGCGAGATGATGCGCGTCTCCTACCTGGAAGGCTTCTACCGGGCCTGGGAGGTGCCCTCGCGCGGGGAATACTCGCCCCTGGCGCTGTTCCTCGCCGCCCTGGTCCTGGGCGCGGGCGTGGTGGCCTACGTGCTCAAGCTGGCCCGCAACGCAGGGAAGGAGGCCTAAGCCATGGATTACCCCATCTGGAACGTGCCCTTCTTCGGCGGGGGCGTGCTCATCGCCTGGATCGCGGTCATCCACGTCTACGTGGCCCATTTCGCCGTGGGCGGCGGGCTGTTCCTGCCGCTGACCGAGCTCAAGGGCCACCGCGAGAACTCCCCGGAGATCCTGGCCTACGCCAAGCGCCACACCCTGTTCTTCCTGCTGCTGACCATGGTCTTCGGCAGCCTGACCGGCGTGGCCATCTGGTTCATCATCGCCCTGACCAGCCCCACCGCCACCCTGACCCTCATCCGCGCCTTCACCTTTGCATGGTCCACGGAGTGGGTCTTCTTCCTGGGCGAGATCGTGGCCCTTCTGGTGTACTACTACACCTTCGGGAAAATGCGCCGCCGTGAGCACCTCACCGTGGGCTGGATCTATTTCGCCTTCGGCTTCCTGTCGTTGTTCATCATCAACGGCATCATCGGCGCCATGCTCCTGCCCGGGCGCTGGCTGGAGACCCAGAGCTTCTGGGACGGGTTCTTCAACCCCGCCTTCTGGCCGCAGCTGGCCTTCCGCTCCATGATGTGCTTCTCCATCGCCGGGCTGTTCGGCTTCTTCACCGCCACGCGCATGGCCGACCCCAAGGTCCGCGATTCCCTCATGCGCTACACCGCCAAGTGGACCTGCATCCCCCTGGTGCTCATGGTCCCGGCGGGCTGGTGGTGCTACCTGGCCCTGCCCGAGGGGCGCCAGGCCATGGTCGCGGGCTGGAACCCCGAGATGGTCGCCTACGTGCGCGCCCTGTTCATCAGCGGCCCGGCCATCATGGCCCTGGCCCTGGTCATGGCCGCGCCGCGCGCCGACGCCGTGCGCAAGCCCGTGGCCGTGGTGCTGCTGGCCCTGGGGCTGGTGTACATCGGCGGCTTCGAATACACCCGCGAGGCCGCGCGCAGGCCCTACGTCATCGCCGGGCACATCTACTCCAACCAGGCCCGCGTGGCCGAGGCCGCGGCCATCAATGAAACGGGTTGGCTGGCGCGCACCCTGTGGGCCAAGCACAAGGACATCACCGACGCCAACGTGCTCGAAGCCGGGCGCGAGCTGTTCATGGGCCAGTGCCAAGCCTGCCACAGCATCGGCGGCCCCGCCAACGACATCGTGCCCCTGGCCGCCAAGTACAGCGTCTTCGGCATGGATTCGCAACTCGACGGCCAGGGCCGCATCCGCGACTACATGCCGCCCTTCCTGGGCACCCGCCAGGAGCGCCTGGCCCTGGCGCAGTTCCTCGTGGTCGGCCTGCACGGGGCGGACAAGCCCGCCTACGAGGCCGCCTTCACCGCGCCCGGCGGCGAGGTGGCCATCCCGGCCTTCGACAAGGACGGCGACGAGTACGTGCTGCTGGCCTGGAACACCCTGGGCATGCACTGCCTGTCCGACTCCGAGCCCTACTGGGTGCTGCTGCCCCCGGCCAACGACCTGCGCTGCCAGCTCGTGCGGCGCGGGGCCTCGCCCGAGCTGGTCACCGAGGGCGTGACCGTGACCTACGCCGTGGAGCCCGGCTTCGAGAAGCCCTCGGCCCACGTGCGCTTCTGGGAGGTCGAGGACCGGCTCTTCGGCAAGGAACTGCCCGACGACACCGGCCTGACGGGCAAGGGCCTGTCCGGCACCATGGACCTGCGCGCCGGCGAGCGCCTGTTCGAGGCCACGGCCATCCCCGTGGTGCCCTACCCCGACGGCGGCGGCTTCAACCCCTATCCCGTCTTCACCATCGAGGCCCGCGACGCCCAAAGCGGCACGCTCTTGGCCAGCACCCGCGTGGTCGCGCCCACGTCCTCGGAAATGGGCTGCAAGAACTGCCACGGCGGCACCTGGCGCGTGGACGGCGTGGCCGGATTCACCGACGCCACCAGCACCGACGTGCTCGCCGTGCACGACCGCATCAACAACACCGACCTGCTGCGGCGCGCCCGCTCGGGCAACGCCGTGCTCTGCCAGGACTGCCACCCCGACGCCGCCCTGGACGCCCCCGGCAGGCCCGGCATGCCGACCCTGTCTGCCGCCATCCACGGCTGGCACGCCAACTACCTGACCGACCGCGGCGAGGAGGCCTGCGCGGCCTGCCACCCCAACAACCCCGCCGGGCCCACCCGCTGCCTGCGCGACCACCACGACGGCCTGGGCATGACCTGCCTGAACTGCCACGGGACCATGGAGGAGCACGCCCGCAGCCTCGTGCGCGGCCAGCAGGAGCTCGGGGTGCCCGGCATGGGCAAGCTCCTGGCCAAGCTGCCCCTGCGCAACGCGGACACGGCGGAGCAGGCCCCCCCGCGCCAGGCCTGGATCAACAGCCCCGACTGCCTGAACTGCCACCGCGACTTCGCGCCGCCCGAGGTCTTCGAGACCTTCGGGGAGTGGACCGCCGGGCCCGGGGAGCTGTTCCGCGTGCGCGGCGACCAGATGGACGCCCTGCGCTGCCCGGCCTGCCACGGCGCGCCCCACGCCACCTACCCGGCGCGCGAGGACTCGGGCTACGGCGCGCACCGCGACAGCATCCAGCCCATGCAGTACATGGGCGCCAACGCCCAGCTGGGCAAGGACGGCAACTGCGCCCTGTGCCACGTGGGCACGGGCTACACCCCCGAGGACAGCGCCCACCATCCCATGGGCCTGCGCTGACCTGCCCCCGGGCCGGGGCACCACCCCCGGCCCGGGCAGGACAGACGCCCCCCGCCTCACACGCCAAGCGGGCCGGACGGCACATCGCCGCCCGGCCCGCTTCGCGCAGAGGCCCGGAAAAACGCCACAGCCCCGGCTATTCGATGGGCTCCAGGCGGAAGCCGCCGAACTCCGTCTCGCCCAGGGCGTCGGCGTCGTCCGGACCGCCCTCGGGCCCTCCCGGGGCCGGAGATTCCGGGGCCGGGGCTCCGGGCGCCTCGTCGTCCGGGGCCAGGGCCCAGGCGGCGGCGGAATCCTCGGCCTGGGCGGCTCCGGGGGCATCGGCCTCCCCGGGCCCGGGGTCCGCATGGGCCGCGCCGTCAGCGGCCATGGCCGCGCTCGCAGCCATGGCCCCCGCAGCCAGGGCCCCGGTCCGCTCCGGCCCGGCCTGGGCCGCAGGGGCCGGGCAGCCCGCGTCCGGAGCGCAGCCGTCCCCGTCGTCCTCGCCGCCCGCCAGCAGGAAATGGTTCCGCCCCTGCTGCTTGACGCGGTACATGGCCTGGTCGGCGCGGCTGATCAGCTCACGCGGGGATTCGCCGTGGGCCGGGAACAGGCTGCCCCCGATGCTCACGCCCACCTCGCAGCGGCAGGCCTCCAGGTCCACGGGCTGGTTCAGGGCCTCGATGATCTCATGGGCGATGCGCTCCATGGTCTGCGGGCCCGAGACGTTCCACAGCAGCACCCCGAACTCGTCGCCGCCGATGCGCGAGGCCATGTCGGACACGCGCAACCGCTCGCGCAACCGCTCGCCCAGCACGCGCAGCAGCTCGTCCCCGGTCTGGTGGCCGTGGGTGTCGTTCACGGGCTTGAAGCCGTCCAGGTCCATGAACAGCACGCCCACGGTCTGCCCCGAGCGACGGGCCTGGGCCAGCATGCGCTCGAACTCGCGCTCGAAGGCCACGCGGTTGGGCAGCCCCGTGAGCGGGTCGGTCAGCGCGCGCTGGGCCAGCTCGGCCACCTCGCGCCTGCGTTCGGACACGTCGGTGGCCACGCCCTCGATGCGCGCCAGGGCGCCGTCCTCGGCGCGGATGGCGCGCAGGCTGAGGGAGAGCCAGGTCCGGCTGCCGTCGCGGCGCAGCACCTCGATCTCGTGGCCGCGCAGCACGCCCTCCTCCTGCATCCGGCCCAGCACCTCCATGCGCTTGTCCGGGCTGGCGTAGACCTGGCTGGCCAGGTCGGTCACGCCGCGCACCAGCTCGTCGGGCGAGTCGTAGCCCAGGATGCGCGCCATGGCCGCGTTGGCCCGCACGACGCGGCCCTCGGCGGTGGTGGTGAAGATGCCGTCCACGGCGTTGTCGAAAATGTTGCGGTAGGTGGCCCAGGCCTCGCGCAGGTCGCTTTCGATGCGCTTGAGGTCCGTCACGTCGGTGATGACACCCACAAGCCCCAGATGCTTGCCCGCCGAGTCGGCCACCAGCCCCTCCTGGATCACCACGTCGCGCCGCGTCCCGCCGCGGGTGCGCAGCCAGGTGTCGAAGCGGTGCACCCCGTCGCCGCCCGCCAGCAGGGCCTCGGAGCGCTCCATCCAGTCGGCGGCGACCTCGGGGGGCACCAGGTCGCCGGGGGTGCGCCCCAGCACCTCGCGCCGCCCGTGGCCCAGGAACTGCTCGAAGGCGCTGTTGACGTGGCGGAACTGGCCCCGGCCATCCTTGTAGAACAGCGGGTTGGGGATGGTGTCCATGACCGTTTGCAGGAACAGGTGGCTGTCCTGCAACTCGCGCTCGGCGCGCCTGCGGGCGGTGATGTCCAGCACGGCGCCCTCGATGGTCCCGTGCTCGGCGTCCAGGCTGGCCGACAGGGCCAGCACCTTGCGGCTGCCGTCGGGCCGGGCCACCAGAATCTCGAAGCCGTCCACATGGCCGTGGGCCTGCAGGGCCTCCAGCAGCGCCTCGCGCTGGCCGGGCTCGGTGTAGGCCCGCTCCGGGCGGCAGCCGTCCAGGAACTCGGCCACCGTGGCGTAGCCGAACATGGACGCGGCGGCCTCGTTGCCCAGCAGCACGCGGTCGCCGTCCACCGTGGTGCGAAAGATGCCCACGCTGGCGCTTTCGTAGATGCGCCGGAAGAAGTTCTCGGCGTCGGGGGTGCAGGCCGCGGGAGCCTCGGACTGGGCCGGGGCCGCGGGCGCGGGGAGTTCCGGCTCCGCCGGGGCCGGATGGCGCAGGGTTTCGGGCAGGGGCAGGTCCTGGCCGGAGTTCCGGCTCCGGGCGGCCCACACGGCCAGCCCCCCGAGCCCTGCGGCGGCCCCGGCAAGCAGCAGCACCCACACCGGCACCGCCATGGTCATGGTCACAAGCTCCACGCGTCGCCCCGTCGCCCCGCAGGCCGGGCAGCAGCCCGGCGGGAGCGTTGTCGATTGTCCCCGAAAGCGCCCCCGCTCCGGCGGGGGCATCCATGCATCGTCAACAATAGCCAGGAAGGTGCCCGGGCGCAAGGGCGCCGCGCCCCGAAGGCCGCTGCGGGCTTGGCAAGGGCGGCCCCGGTCTGCTATCCCAGCCGGACCACGACCCCCAGCAGGAGAACCCCGCCATGCAGCTCAAGAGTCCCCAGTTCGCCGACGGCGGCGCCTTGCCCATCCAGTACACCGCCGAGACCAGCGACTTCGCCCCGGCGCTGACCTGGGACGGCGCCCCCGAGGCCACCCGGAGCTTCGCCCTGGTCTGCGAGGACCCGGGCGGGCCGGACGGACCGTGGACCCACTGGCTGGTCTACGGCATCCCCGGCGCGGTCTTCATGCTGGCGGCCAAGCTGCCGCGCATGGCCGAGCACCCCTCGGGGCTGCGCCAGGGGCAGAACGACTGGGGCCGCCTGGGCTACAACGGCCCGCTGCCCGGGCACGGCAGCGGACGCTACGTCTTCACCCTGCACGCCCTGGACGTGGACCTGGACCTGCCACCCCAGGCCAGGCGCCGCGAGTTCGACGCCGCCCTGCGCGGGCACGTGCTGGCCTCGGCCAGCATCACGGCCACCTACGGCGGCAGCTAGGCTCTCCCGGCTTTCGATTGTGCCTGCCCGCAGCGCCGGGAAAGCCCTGGGCGTCGTTTCTGCAAACGACGCCCAGGGCTTTTCCGGTGCCCGCAGACCGTTGCGCGGCGGCCCCGTTTTCCTGCATGATGACGGTTGAAAGGCCCGCGCCGCGCGGGATGCGCCCCGGGCCGGGCCGTGCTATGATCAGGCACACCCTGTGACCCGGGAGCCGCCCATGCCTGCCCCAGCCCGCCGCCTTGCCGCCCTGGCCCTTGCCGCCCTGGCCCTGACCCTGGCCGCCTGCGCCGGGGCGCCGCGCGCCCTGGCCCCGGTGCCCGCCGCCCTGCCTGGCGACCCCGCGCTGCACCCGCCAGACGCCGCCTTCGCGGCCCGGGCGGTGCTGGGGCGCATCCAGGGCGCGGCCCCGCGCGGGGCGGGCTACGCCCCCGAGGCCGCCGCCGTGCTGGATCGCCAGCCCTTCGCCTACCCCGGCTTCGAGGTCGTGGCCCACCGCCTGCTGCGCTACGCGGCGCCAGCAGGCGCCCCGCAGGCGCGCACGGCCTCGGGCAGCCTGGTGCTGGCCGACCGCTACGGGCGCGTGGCCGGGCTGCTCTACGACGTGACCTACCGCCTGGCCGGGGGCGCCCTGCTCCTGGAGCGGGCCTCCGTGGCGCCCGTGTACCGCGAGGCGGCCAGCGTGCGCGTCTTCCTGGTACCCAAGGACCGGCTGCCCGGGCCCGCCCCGACCTGGGAGCAGGCCTACGCGGCCATGGCCGCCCTGGACGCCATGCCCCCGGAGGGGTTGCACACGCCGCACCTGCTGGGCACCCACGCCCTGGTGCTCTTCGTCATGGAGCGCATGCACCCGGACACGGACCTGCGCCTGGACTTCCCCATCCCCGAGGTGGACATGCCCCTGGACACGGTGCGTCTGGTGCCCGGGGCCTGGCGCGACTACGACGGCTGGCGGGTGGCTGTGGTGGAGATCTCACCGGGCACCATGGCCGGGCGCGGCGGGCCGGGGCCCGGGGCCGGGCGCGGAGCCGGGGGCTGAAGCCCTAGAAGGCGAACAGGACGTACCCCGCCGTGACCAGCGCCATGGACGCCGCGCGCAGGGTCTGGCTGGCGACGATGAGCCGGACCGCCACGCGCTGGGGGAAGATACCCGCGTAGTAGGGGTACTGGTGGCGGATGGTGCGCATGGGCGAGGACAGCACGTTGCCCAGCAGCAGCGTGAGCACGGCCATGTTGGGGGCGATGGCGCCCTGGTCCAGCAGGGGCCGCAGGGCCGAGAGCCCGGCGGCCAGCTCGCCCGTGGATTGCAGGGCCACCACCGAGATGACCTGCGGCGGCAGCCAGGACAAAAAGGACAGGTGCGTGGCCATGAAGGTTTCGATGGCCGTGAACAGCCCCCACTCCTGGAGCAGGAAGAACAGCGCGTAGACCGGCACGGTGATGCCCAGGATGCGCCGGATGCGCCGCGAGAAGCGCGACAGCGCCCGGCCCAGGGCCTCGCGCAGGGAGTGCGGCTTCTGCTCGTCCAGGCGGCAGGGGATGCAGCCCTCCTCCAGGGGCGGGTTGAACAGCCGCCCCGCCAGGACCACCGCCCCCGTGCGCAGCACCGCCGCCAGCACCGCCAGCCCCACGTACACGTCGGCCAGCTGGCCGACGATGGAGCGCGTGATGGCGTACATGGTGGGCAGGTGCAGGAAGAAGGTCGGCATGCTGTTGAACAGGTTGGAGAACAAAAGCTCGCGACCCGTGATGCGGCCCCGGGCGTGGGCCTCGGCCAGCATGGTGTTGGCCGACACCCCGGAGAAGAAGGCCATGGAGAACGCGGCGCCGCTCACGTCGGTCAGGCGCGCGGCGCGGGTCAGCGGCGTGGCCAGCACGGCCACGAAGCGCACCCAGTTCAGGGCCTCGATGAGCGTGCCCACCAAAAGCCCCAGGGAGACGAAGAAGCACAGGCGCACCAGGGGCCAGCCCAGGCCCTGCCACAGGGCGGCGAGGTCCATGTCCACCGGCGGCCCCGCTACTCGCCGTCCGGCATTTCCAGCCCGGCGGCCCGCAGCTCGGCGGCGTCCATGGTGAAGCTGTGCTCCGGCCCGGGGAAGGCGCCGGAGCGCACCTCGGCGCAGAAGGCGGCCATGGCCTGGGTCGCGGCCTGGCCCAGCTCGGCGTAGCGCTTGACGAAGCGCGGGGCGAAGCGGTCGAACAGGCCCAGCACGTCGTGGGTCACCAGCACCTGCCCGTCGCAGTGCGGCCCGGCGCCGATGCCGATGGTCGGGATGCCCACGGCGGCAGTGGCGGCCCGGGCCACGGGCGCGGGCACGGCCTCCAGCACCAGGGCGAAGCAGCCCGCGTCTTCCAGGCGCCGGGCGTCGTCCAGCAGGGCCCGGGCGGCCCAGGCCGTGCGGCCCTGAACCTTGAAGCCCCCCATGCGCGCCACGCTCTGGGGCGTGAGCCCGATGTGGCCCATGACCGGGATGTCCGCACGCACGATGGCCTCGATGCGCCCCAGCACGCGCTCCCCGCCCTCGACCTTCACGGCCCCGGCCCGGCCCTCGGCCAGGAGGCGCGCGGCGCCGCGCACGGCGTCGGCGTCGCAGGCCTGGTAGGAGCCGAAGGGCATGTCGGCCACCACCAGGGCGCGTTCCACGCCGCGCGACACGGCGCGGGTGTGGTGGACCATGGCGTCCAGGCCCACGGCCAGGGTGTCGCGCTGGCCCAGGCCGACCATGGCCAGCGAATCGCCCACCAGGACCATGTCCACCCCCGCCGCGTCGGCCAGACGGGCCAGGGCGTAGTCGTAGGCGGTGAGCATGGTCAGCCGCTCGCCGCCCTTGCGGGCGGCCACGGACGGCACGGTCACGGATTCGGTCTTGGTCACGGCTCCTCCTTGGGCTGGGGCACCCGGCGCGCGGGCGCCACGGTAGCAACAGCGCGGGTCCGGCGCAAGGGCGGCAACGGCAAGGCCCCCGGCGCTCGCGCGCCGGGGGCCGGAAGGTCGCGGCCCGGGGCCGGGGCTAGATTTCCTGGATCATCCAGACCATGCGCCCGATGATCTTGTCGCGGTATTCCTCGAAGCCGAAGTGCTGGTCCGCCAGAGCGGGGTTCTCGGCGCGCAGCACGAAGCGGTTCTTCTCCGCCTCCAGGAACACCCGGCGCACCACCAGCCCCTCGAAGGGCAGCAGCACGCCGTAGACCTCGCCGGACAGCACGCTGACGTGGTCGCGGTCCAGGCCCACGAAGGCCCCGCGGCGAATCAGCGGATCCATGCCCGTGCCGTCCATGCGCACCACCAGCAGCGACTTGCGGTCGAAGGCCTTGGGGATGGCGATCTTGCCGGCGGGCTGGGGCTTCCAGCCGCCGTCCTCGGCGGTGCCCCCGGCCATGGCGTAGTAGGTGACCACCTTGGCCGAGGCCATGGGCTCGCCGTAGGGCGAGCCCTCCTCGCGCAGGGTCTCGGACAGGGCGGGCTGGTCGAAGGGCTTGTAGCCCTCCTTGGTCTTGATGTACTGCGGGCCGCGCCCCAGGGCCAGCCAGTCGGGGTTGAGCCCGAACTCGCGGAACAGGGTCAGGAACCAGTCCGCCGGCACGGAATCGCGGCGCTTGGCGTCGGAGATGCTGGATTGGCGAATGCCCAGCACCTGCGCCAGCTCCACCTGGGTCCTGGTCCCGGTGGCCTCTTTGATGCGGTCCACCACCGTTTCGAAATTCTCACCGTATTTTTTCCCGGATTTTCCCATCGCTTTCTTCTCTCAGGAACCGTTTTGCTGTTGACCGTCCAGCGGCGTGGCTATATAGTCGATTGCGTCAGGACCACGCCATGGAAATCGGTAAACAAATTGACGAAAATAACCCGACCCGTCAAGCCCGGCTGCGGGCATGGCTGGCGTTGCACAAGATCCGGTACGGCGACCTGGCTCTGGCCCTGGGGGTTCACCCGTCCATGATCACGCGCATCGTCAGCGGCGACCGCGCCCCGGCCCGGCGCATCAGGCAGCTCGCAAGGCTCGGTATCCCCCGCGAGCTGCTCCCGGAGCCCTCTAGGCCGCCCGGCAGGCCACCTGGCGCCAAAAACGCACCGCGAAAGGCCGCGCAGCCTTCCACGTCGATTTCGGACCGTTCAGAGTGAAGAATCGTAGTGCGGGTCGCACTTTCCGGCGGGGCACACCCGCTGGGTCACAGACGATTCCGGGCGCGCCGCCTGCGGAAATCCAGGGATCCCCGCGCGCGACACGACCCGCCAGCCCGTCCCCCTCAGGCGTTTTCGTATGCGATGATGAATCCCCGTGACGCATTTGTCAATCCACAACCTGCCGCGCCCGGCGGCCGCAACGGCCGCCCTCCAGAGATATCGCCCTGGCTTTTCCACAAAACAGACTGTGCGCGTACGGAAATTCCGCGCCGGGCCCGGCAGCGCCCGGTGCACAAAATCGCTCCACAGATATTTGCGAGAGAACAAAAGGCGGCCCGCCTGGATCCAGGCGGGCCGCCTTCTTGACGGCTGCGGGCCGGGGCCCGGGCTTCGACCTAGCGGAAGTGGCGCAGGAACTCGCTGTCCGGGGTCAGGATGACCCGGGTGCTTCCCGCAAGGCTCTTCTCGTAGGCTTCCAGGCTGCGCTTGAAGGTGTAGAAGTCCGGAGAGGTCTTCAGGGCCTCGCCGAAGATGCGCGTGGACTCGGCGTCGCCCTGGCCGCGCAGCACCTGGGCCTCGCGCTCGGCCTCGGCCAGCAGCAGGGCCCTGTCGCGGTCCGCCATGGACTTGATCTTGGCGGCCTCCTCCTGGCCCTCGGAGCGGTACTGCTTGGCCTGGCGCTCACGCTCGGCGCGCATGCGCCCGAAGATGGCCCGCTCGTTCTCCGCAGGCAGGTCGGTGCGCTTGATGCGCACGTCCACCAGCTCGATGCCGTACTCGCGGATCAGCTCGTCGGAGCGCGCCAGCACCTCGGCCATGATCTGGGGCCGCTTCTGGGACACGATCTCCTGCAAGGTGTAGCGGCCCAGGGCCACCCGCAGCTGGGCGTAGATGATGTCGTCCAGCCGGGCCGTGGCCGCGCGCTCGTTGTTCACCGTGCGGTAGTACTGCAAGGGGTCCACGATGCGCCATTTGCTGAAGTTGTCCAGCAGCATGGCCTTCTTGTCCTCGGTGAGGATCTCGCGCGGCTGGGAGTTGTGTTCCAGGATGCGCGCGTCGAAGACGGTCGCGCTCTGGATGAAGGGCTTCTTGAAGTGCAGGCCGGGCTCCTTGGCCCCGCCCACGGGCTTGCCCAGCTCCAGGACGATGCCCGTCTGGGTCTGGTGCACCAGGAACATGCTCTGGGACAGCACCACCAGCGCCGCGCCCAGGATGCCCAGCAGCCATCCGTTTCGCTTGCTCATTGCGCACCTCCGGCCTGGGGGGTCTGCGGTTCGGAGGACGCCGGGGCCTTGGCCCGGGGCAGCCTGTCCAGAGGCAGATAGGGCACGACCCCGCCGCTGGCCTTGGAGTCGATGATGATCTTTTCGAGCTCGGGGTTGGAGAGCACGGTTTCCATGGTCTCCAGATACAGGCGGGTCTTCGTCACGTCGCGGGCCTTCTCGTACTCCTGGAGCACGGCCAGGTAGCGCGCGGCGTCGCCCTGGGCGCGGCGGATGCGCGTCTCCTTGTAGGCCTCGGCCTGGTTGAGCAGCACCGCCGCCTGACCCCGGGCCCGGGGCATCAGGTCGTTGCGGTAGGCGTCGGCCTCGTTGATCAGCCGGCTCTTGTCCTCGCGGGCGGAGGCCACGTCCTTGAAGGCGTCGATGACCTCGTGGGGCGGATGCACGTCCTGAAGCTGCACGGCCACGACTTGGATGCCGCTCTCGTAGCGGTCCAGGATGCTTTGCAACAGGTCGGTGCTGTCGTTCTGGATGCCCAGCTTGCCCGTGGTCAGCACGGTGTCGATGAGGTTGTAGCCCACCACCTCGCGCATGGCGGCCTCGGCGGCGGCCTTCACCGTCTCGTGCTGGCTCTTGACGTTGAACAGATACTGCTTGGCGTCCCTGATCTTGTACTGCACGATGAACTGCACATCGACGATGTTCTCGTCGCCGGTGAGCATGAGCGATTCCTGGTCCACGGCGCGGGCCTGCGACCCGGCGCCCGCCGAGCCCCGGAAGCCGATCTCCACGCGGTGGATCTGCGTCACCTTGGGCGTTTCCACGCTCTCGATGGGGAACGGCAGATGGTAGTGCAGCCCGCTTTCCGTCAGCCGGGCGAACTTGCCGAAGCGCAGCACCACACCCTGCTCGTCGGCGTTGACGATGTACAGGCCCGACAGGGCCCACAGCACCACCACCGCCAGCAGGATGAACTTGCCCGCCGGGAAGTTGAACTGCCGCAGCCGCCGGACCTCGAAACCGAAATCACCCAGGCCCGGCCCGCTCGCGCCGCCGGACGGCCTCTGCCGTTTGTTCTGCTGTTGCAGCTTGTCCCAGTCCCAGTTCATAGTCCCCTAGCTCTAAGGCTTCGGCGCGCGCAGGTCAAGCCTTGCCGGGCGCCCGGCCCGGGAATCCGCCCGCCCCGCCGGGCGCGCCGGGCGCGTCCTTGGGCCTTGCAAGCCCGGCCCGGCAAGGGTAGGGTCCACTCTGGGCACATCCGGTCCGCCAGGGCGGACGCGGCACACAAACAGGGCAGCGGAGGAGCGATGAAACCGGTCAACAAGGAAGTCTTCAGGGCCTACGACATCCGCGGCGTGGTGGACAGGGACTTCGACGAGCAGTGGGTCGAGACCCTGGGCCGGGCCTGCGGCACCTATTTCCGGCGCAAGGGCCACACCCGGGCCGTGGTCGCCCACGACTGCCGCCATTCCTCCCCGGGCTACCAGCAGCGCATGATCGCCGGGCTAAGCGCCTGCGGGGTGGACGTGCTGTTCCTGGACATGGTGGCCACCCCGCTGTTCTATTTTGCCGTCAAGACCCTGGGCTACCGCGCCGGGGTGATGATCACCGCCAGCCACAACCCGCCGGAGTTCAACGGCTTCAAGGTCTGGGAAGGTGACTCCACCATCCATTCGGAGGAGATCACCGCCGTGTACGAGATCATGGCCGCCGGGCGTTTCGAGTCCGGCTCGGGCGTGGCCGCGCGCCACGACATCGTGCCTGCCTACCTGGACGCCCTGGCCGCGCAGGTGCGCCTGCCGCGCCCGGTGCGCGTGGTGCTCGACGGCGGCAACGGCGCGGGCGGGCTGGTCTGCGCCGAGCTTCTGCGGCGCATCGGCGCCGAGGTCCTGGAGCAGTACACCGAGCCCGACGGCGACTTCCCCAACCACCACCCCGACCCCACGGTGCCCAAGTACATGACCGACCTCATCGCCCGCGTGCCCGCCTCGGGCGCGGAGCTGGGCATCGGCCTGGACGGCGACGCCGACCGCATCGGCGTGGTGGATGAAAAGGGCGCCATGGTCTACGGCGACAAGCTGCTGGCCATCTACGCCCGCGACATGCTCACCCGCCACCCCGGGGCCACGGTCATCGGCGAGGTCAAGTGCACCCACCTGCTCTACAAGGACATCGAGGCCCACGGCGGCCAGGCCATCATGAGCGCCACCGGGCACTCGCTCATCAAGGCCCGCATGCGCGAGACCGGCGCCCTGCTGGCGGGCGAGATGAGCGGGCACATGTTCTTCGCCGACCAGTACCACGGCTTCGACGACGCCCTCTACGCCGCCCTGCGCATCGTGGACATCGTGGCCCGCACCCCGGGGGCGCCGCTGTCCGGCTACCTGGACGACTGGCCCGTGACCTGCAACACCCCCGAGCTGCGCGTGGACTGCCCCGACGCCCTGAAGTTCCAGGTGGTGGCCCGGGCCCTGGAGTATTTCCGCACGCGCTACGACGTCATCGACGTGGACGGGGTGCGCATCGTGCTGCCCGACGGCTGGGGGCTCCTGCGGGCTTCCAACACCCAGCCCGTGCTGGTGCTGCGCTTCGAGGCCCAGTCGCCCCAGCGGCTGGAGGAGATCCGCCGCCTCGTCGAGGAGCCCCTGGCCCGCTGGATCGCCGAAATGTCCTGACCCCCGGCCAGGCCGGAACAAATGGAGTCCGACCCACGATGAAAATACTTGCCGCCAACCACATGGAACGCTGCATCGGCTGCCACTCGTGCTCCCTGGCCTGCGCGCGCCTGGTGCACGACAGCCTGAGCTGGATCCGCGCGGGCATCCGCATCGGCTCCGCAGGCGGGCTGACCACCGGCTTCGAAGCCCGGCTGTGCGTGGCCTGCAACCCCGCGCCCTGCGCCCTGGCCTGCCCCACCGGGGCCTTCGCCCAGCGCAAGGGCGGCGGGGTCGTGGTCCAGCGCGCGCTGTGCATCCGCTGCGGCGAATGCGCGGCCCACTGCCCGGTGGACGCCATCCTCATGAGCACCGAGGACGGCTACCCCTACGTATGCATCCACTGCGGGCGCTGCGCCCAGTTCTGCCCCCACGGCTGCCTGGAGATGATCGACGTGCAGGACCGCAAGCCCCGCCCCCTGCCCGCCGAAGCCCTGGAAGGGGAAGAGGAGGAGCACACCCATGGCTGACCGTCCGTTCCACATCATGCATGTGAACCTGGAGACCGGGCGCGGCGAGCGCGCCGACTTCTCGGCCCCGGACGAGTGCCTGGGCGGCTCGGGCCTGGCGGCCCGACTGTTCGAGAAATACGGCGGCCTCGACCGGCCAGCGTTCAGTCCCGCGCAGCCGCTGATCTTCGCCATCGGCCCGCTCACGGGGCGCTACCCGCTGATGAGCAAGGTCGTGTGCGGCTTCAAGTCGCCCTACACCGGGCAGTACGCCGAGTCCCACGCCGGGGGCCGCCTGGCCCTGGCCCTGCGCTTCGCGGGGTTCGACGCCCTGGTGATCACGGGGCGGGCAAAGCGCCTGTCGGCCCTCACCGTGGCCGGGCGCAAGCTGGCCCTGGCCGACGTGGAGTACCTGCGCGGGCGCGACGTGTTCAGCACCGGCAAGCACCTGCGCCACAAGAGCGGCGCCTCGGGCCACCGCAGCATCCTGCGCATCGGCCCGGCGGGCGAAAACCTGCTCGCCTACGCCTGCATCAACGTGGATTCCTTCCGCCACTTCGGGCGCCTGGGCTCGGGGGCGGTCATGGGCGCCAAGAACCTCAAGGCCGTGATGGTCGTGGGCGACCGCGAGCTGCCCCTGGGCGCGGGCAAGGAATACAAGAAGATCTTCAAGGATATCTACGCCAAGCTGACCACCACGGACATGATGAGCAAATACCACAACCTGGGCACGCCCCAGAACGTGATCCCGCTCAACGAGCTGAACGCCCTGCCGTGGAAGAACCTTCAGCAGACCTCGGACCCCGGGGCCGAGGGCATCTCGGGCGAACGCTTCGCCGAGCAATTGCTGCTGCGCCAGACGGCCTGCTCCGGCTGCCCCGTGGGCTGCATCCACATCGGGCTGCTGCGCGAGCAGTTCGCGGGCGAGCACGAATACCTCTACCGCCAGGTGTCCTACGACCACGAGCCCATCTTCGCCTGCGGGGCCATGCTCGCCCTGTCCAACGCCTCCGACGTGCTGGCCGTGCTCGACGCCTGCGAGCGCCAGGGCATGGACGTGATGAGCGCGGGCGTGGCCCTGGCCTGGGCCGCCGAGGCGCTGGAAAAGGGCGTCGTCACCGAGAAGCAGACCGTGGTGCCCCTGCGCTTCGGCCAGGCCAAGGGCTTCATCGCGGCCATGGACCTGCTGGGCTCGCGGGCCAACGAGTTCTACGAGATCCTCGGGCGCGGGGCGCTGGTGGCCGCCGAGCACTACGGCGGCACGGACTTCGCCTGCGTCCTCGGCCAGGAGATGGCTGGCTACGCCACGGGCGAGGTGTTCTTCGTGTCCCAGGCGCTGGGCTTCCGCCACTCGCACCTGGACAGCGGCGGCTACTCCTACGACCAGAAGGCCAAGGACAAGGACGTGGGCAAGGCCGTGCGCTTCATGGTGGACGACGAGAAGGGCCGGGTCATGCTGACCTGCATGGTCTCCTGCCTGTTCGCGCGCGGCATCTACACCCCCGAACTGCTGGCCGAGGCCCTGGACGCCGCAGGCTTCCCGGCCACGGCCCAGAACCTGGACGCCCTGGCCAGCGAGGCGCAGCGCCTGCGCTGGCGCCTGAAGCTGGACACGGGCTACGACCCCGGCAAGGTGACCATCCCGCGCCGCTTCAGCGAGGTCGTCACCTGGAAGGGCGCCATGGACCAGGGCTACATGGACGCCCTGCGCGGCGCCTACGCCAAGGCCATAGTGGACCTGGGCGCCCGGCAGGAGTAGGCTGCCCGCAGGCCCAACGCCATCCGCCCACTGCAACCAGGGGGTCTGCCCGTGCGCAAGAAGTTCATTCTCGCCGCCCTCGTCGCGGCAGCCGTCGTGGCGGCCCTGTTCTGGACCACGGGCCGCCGCGCGGGCGAGATCCAGGTCCTGGCCACGGCCAAGGTCACGCGCGGCACCGTGCGCAGCCAGCTCGAAGCCACGGGCATCGTCAAGGCCCAGGTCGGGGCCATCGTCAAGATCGGCGCCCAGGCCACGGGCCGCCTGACCTCCATGCGCGTGAAGATCGGCGACAGCGTGCGCGAGGGCGACCTCATCGCCCAGATCGACGACCGCGAGGCGCGCACGGCCCAGGCCGAGGCCCAGGCCCGCCTGGAGCGCGAGCGCGCCGAGCTGGCCCGGGCGCGCGCCGTGGCCCCGCTGTCCGTGGCCGAGGCCCAGGCCGACCTGGAGGCCGCCGAGGCCGAGGCCGCCTACGCCGCCGACTTCGCCGCGCGCCAGCGCACCCTGTTCGCCCAGGGGCTGGTGGCCCGCGACACCCTGGACGACGCCGCCCAGAAGGCCCAGGTCAAGGACGGCGCCCTGCGCGCCCGCCGGGCCGCCCTGGAGCGCACGCGCACCGAAACGGAAAAGACCCTGCACAAGGCCAGAAAGGCCGTGCGCGAGGCCGAGGCGGCCCTGGAATCCATCCAGACCCGCCTGAGCTACACGCGCATCGTCAGCCCGCTCACGGGCGTGGTCAGCCAGGTCACGGTCCAGGAGGGCGAAACCGTGGTCGCCGGGCTGGAGGTGGCCAACCTGATCACCGTGCTCGACCCCACACGCCTGGAAATGTGGATCTACGTGGACGAGACCGACATCGGCCAGGTGCGCCCCGGCCTGCCCGTGGAGTTCCAGGTGGACGCCCTGCCCGGGACCTCCTTCCACGGCACCATCGACCAGATCTACCCCGAGCCCGAGGTGCGCGACAACATCGTCTACTATCAGGCCCTGGTGCGCATCACCCCCGAGCAGGCCCAAAGCCTGCGCCCGGAGATGACCACCCAGTGCCAGATCATCGTCGAGGTCAAGGACAACGTGCTGGCCCTGCCCAACGCGGCCCTGAAGTGGGTGGCGGGCGAGCAGGCCGTGTACGTCATGCGCGCGGGCAAGCCCGAGCGGATCATGCCCGAGCTGGGTCTGGCCGGGGTGAGCGCCACCGAGGTTCTCTCGGGGCTGGCCGAGGGCGACGAGGTGGCCGTGCAGCTCGTGCTGCCCGGCACCAAGGCCCCGCAGGGCGCCCAGGCCCCGCGCACCCCGCAGGCCCCCCCCGGGCCGCCCAGGGGCCGCTCGTGAGCGACGCCCCGCTCATCCGCCTGGCGGGCATCGGCAAGCGCTACGAAACGGCGGGCGCGCCCACCGAGGTCCTGCGCGACGTGGACCTGGACATCGCCCACGGCGACTTCACGGCCCTGCAGGGGCCCTCGGGCTCGGGCAAGTCCACCCTGCTGCACATCCTGGGCCTGCTCGACCGCCCCACCTCGGGCCGCTACGAGCTGGAAGGGCGCGACGTGTCCACCCTGGACGACGACACCCTCTCCGGGCTGCGCAACCGCACCTTCGGCTTCGTGTTCCAGAGCTTCCACCTGATCCCCTACGTCTCGGCCCTGGAAAACGTGCTGCTGCCCGGGCTCTACGGCCCGCGCTCGCGCCGCGAGTTGACCGCGCGCGCCCACGCCATCCTGGCCCAGGTCGGCCTGGCCGACCGCGCCCAGTTCCGCCCCGGGCAGCTCTCGGGCGGCCAGCAGCAGCGCGTGGCCCTGGCCCGGGCCCTGCTCAACGAGCCCTCGTGCATCTTCGCCGACGAGCCCACCGGCCAGCTCGACTCGACCACCAGCCGCGAGATCATGGAACTGCTGGCCCAGATCAATGCGGGAGGCACCACGGTGGTCATGGTCACCCACGACCCGCAGACCGCCTCCTTCGCTACCTCGGCCATCCAGCTGCTGGACGGGCGCATCCAGGCCCATGGGTGAGACCCTGCGCCACCTGGGCCGCGCCCTGGCCTTCGCCCTGGAAGCCGTCTGGGCCTACAAGCTGCGCAGCGTGTTCGTGGCCTCGGCCATCGCCCTGGGCATCGCCGCGCTGACCATCATCGTCACCAGCGTGGACGGCGCCCAGCGCAAGGCCCTGGAGATCGTGGACACCTTCGGGCCCGACGCCGTGTTCGTCCTGGGCGGGGACATCATGTCCCGCGCGCCGGGGCGGCGCAGCATGACCCTGACCTGGGATGACGCCCGGGCCATGGAGCAGTCCCTGCCCGGGGCGTATCTGGTGGTGCCCATGCGCGCGCGCATGGGCCTGCGCGCCCGCGCGGGCAGCCGCAACACCGACCTGCCCGTGCTCGTGGGCTCCACCGAGGGCTACGTCCAGGCCTGGAACTGGCCGCTCTCCGAGGGCCGCGACATCTCCGCCGCCGACGTGCAGCACGGGGCCAAGGTCGCGCTCATCGGCGACGCCATCGCCACCAGCCTGTTCGGCGCGGCCTCGCCCCTGGGCCAGGTGGTCTATGTGGACAACCTGCCCGTGCGCGTCATCGGCAGGCTGGCCTACCGCGGCGTGGGCGCCGGGCACGGCACCATCGACGAGCGCATGATCGTGCCCATCAGCACCCTGACCCAGCGCTTCAACCTGGACCGCAAATACTTCCGCGCCCTGCGCGTGAAGTTCCACCACCCCGAGCGCATGGCCGCCCACGTGGAAAACCTGCGCTCCCTGCTGCGCCACCAGCACGGCCTGACCGGCGACGCCCCCGATGACTTCACCCTGCTCACCGCCGACCAGATCCTGCAATTCATCGGCATGCTCAAGGGCAGCCTGGTGGCCTTTCTGGGCGTCACGGCCACGGCGGCCATGGTCGTGGGCGGGTTCGTGCTGGCCAACCTGTTCTACATCAGCGTCAGCGAGCGCACCGAGGAAATCGGCCTGCGCAAGGCCATGGGCGCCACAAGCTGGCAGATCACCGCCCAGTTCCTGCTCGAGGCCGCCCTGCTGACCCTGGCCGGGGCCCTGGCGGGCATGGCCCTGGGCATGGGCCTGGGCCAGCTGCTCTCGCGCCTGGGCGTGCTGGAGATCCTTTTCTCGGCCAAGGTCTTCTTCCTGGCCCTGGGCGCGGCCCTGGCCATCGGGCTGATCTTCGGCCTGCGCCCCGCGCGCCGGGCCGCCGGGCTGGAGCCCGTGGCCGCCCTGCGCGGCGAGGGCACCTGAGCCGCGCCCGGCCCGGCGCCTTGACGGGCCCCTGCCCCGGCGGCTACCGTGCGCCCCATCCACGCCACGCGCGACGCGAGCCGCGCACAACCCTCCGAGGAGGCCCATGCGCCGAGGTTTCTCCCTGCTGCCGCGCCACACCGGCGAATCCCGGGGCATGAGCGCCGTGCGCATGCTGCTGCTCATCTGCGTGTTCGCGGGCGTGGCCTGGCTCTACACGCGGCATTTCGACCGCACCCTGGCCGACATCCAGAGCCGCGCCGCCGTGCACGACGCCAGCGGCCTGCTGGACTCCGGGCAGCTGCGCCAGCTGCGCGAATTCGCCGCCCTGTTCCGCGACGAGTTCGGCATCGAGCTGGTGCTGCGCATCAACCAGGGCCCGGTGGAGGTGCCGCGCCTGAAGTCCAAGACCCTGTTCCTGGGCCTGGACATCCAGGCCCGGACCCTGATCGTCGAATACCCCGCCTGGATGCGCCGGGCCCTGGGCGAGGAGTTCACCGCCGACCTGGAGACCGCGCACATGGCCCCCTACTTCGAATCCGACAGCTGGCCCACCGGGCTCATGATGGCCCTCAAGCGCATCTGGGACCGGCTCATGGGCCTGGAAACACGAGAGACCCCCGCGCAATGACCGACTCCCCGACCCCGGTGACCATCCACACCGACGGCTCCTGCCTGGGCAACCCCGGCCCCGGCGGCTGGGCCTGCGTGCTGACCATGGGCGACACGCGCAAGGAATTCTCGGGCGGCTACCGCCTGACCACCAACAACCGCATGGAGCTCATGGCCGTCATCGAGGCGCTGTCCAGGCTCACGCGGCCCTGCGCCGTGGTGCTGCACTCCGACTCCCAGTACTTCCTGCACGCCCTGACCAAGGGCTGGCTCAGGAACTGGAAGCGCAACGGCTGGCAGACCGCCGCCAAGAAACCCGTCAAGAACCGCGACCTGTGGCTGCTCCTGGACCCGCTGCTGGCCGCCCACCGCATCGACTACCGCTGGGTCAAGGGCCACAGCGGCGACCGCGAGAACGAACGCTGCGACCTGCTGGCCCGCCGCGAGGCCGCCACACCCGGCCAGCCCGAGGACTCCGGCTTCGAACCCTGAGGGCGCCCGCGCCCGGCCAGAGCAGCGGACAGCAGGCCCAGGGGGCTCCGCCCCCGGCCCCCCGCCAGGGGCCAACGGCCCCTGGACCCCGCACGACGGCCCGGGCCGCGCGGCGCTTTGCCGCATGCCCGGGCCGCAGGCGGCGTGCGCGATGGGGGAGCAGACCGCCCGCGCCCTGCCCGCCTGCGGCTCTGCCCGAACCCTGCCCGCGCCCGCCCGGCACATCTTGCCGCCCGGGCAGGCGCCGGGCATCCACGCCTTGAACATTCTTGACTTTTCTTCACCGTTGCCCACCCCGGCACGCTCCTTGCGATACGCCCCGGCGAGGGAAATTGTTTCCCCGGTTGTGTGCGGTTTACGGTTGAAGGAGAGCATCATGGGCTTGGGCGCCTTGTACATCGGGGCCACGGGGCTGAAGACCCACGGGTCGGGCATGCAGAACATTGGCAACAACCTGGCCAACGTGAACACCCTGGGCTTCAAGAACACCGACATCCACTTCTCCACGCTGATCAGCCAGACCATGACCACGGCCAGCAATCCGCTGACCACGGGGTTCTCGCAGGCAGGCCAGGGCGTGGGCGTGGGCGCGGTGCTCACGGATTTCCGCAACGGCGGGTTCATGGCCGGCAGCGCCACCACGGACCTGGCCATCTCGGGCAAGGGCTTTTTCCGCGTGGAGCAGGACGGCGTGATTCGCTACACCCGCGCGGGCAATTTCCGCTTCGACAAGAACGGCTTCCTGGTGGACCCAAACGGCTTCCGCGTCCAGGGCAAGGCCGTCACGGACGGCGTGGCCGGAAGCACGGGCGACATCCGCCTGCCCCTGGACGAAAACGGCGAGATCACCGTGCCGCCCGTGGCCACCACCGACGTGATGATGGGCATGAACGTCGGCACCATGATCGACGCCACCACCAGCACGGGCAACCCGTTCTTCGCGCTCTTCGAGGCCTGGAACGGCGCCACGGCGGACGGCCAGCCCCTGGGCGCGGGCACCTACGGCTACGAGAACACCATCCGCGTCTACGACTCCCAGGGCAACGCCCAGGACCTGACCGTCTACCTCGACAAGGCCAGCGTTTCCAACGCGGGGGGCAAGTCGTACTACGAGTTCGTGGTCGGCACGGCGCCGCAGGCCGACGGGCGGGCGGGCATCGCGGGAACCTCCGCCGCCGGGCGGATCATGACCGGCACCCTGACCTTCAGTTCCACGGGCGAACTGGAGGGCGTGTCCGCCTTCACCTACAGCGGCAGCGGCGACCCCAGCGACCTGGCCAACTGGACACCCGCCGCCCTTTCGGAGTCCGGCGCGCCGTCCTTTTCCATGACCTTTGCGGGGACCCCGCCGGGCACCGCCGACATCGGCCTGTCCTTCGGCCTGACGGGCTCGGGCTGGACCTCCGCCGTGGCCAGCGCCGCCGACATCGGCCACGACAAAACCCTGCTGCCGACCATGGCGGGGGCCACGGCGGGCAGCTTCGCCACCACGGGCCGGGCGGGCAGCTCCGTCACCGTCTACCAGACCCAGGACGGCAACCCCATGGGCTGGCTCATGAACCTGGGGGTGGACGCCGCAGGCACCATGATCGGCTACTTCACCAACGGCGTGAAGCAGGAGCTGGCCCAGATCCCGCTGTACACCTTCGTCAACGAATGGGGCCTGCGCCGCGAGGGCTCCAACCACTTCTCGGCCACCGGCGCCTCGGGCGAGGGCGTGGAGGGCGTGGCGGGCACCGTGAACTACGGCACCATCGCCCAGTCCACCCTGGAAGGCTCCAACGTGGACATGGCCGAGGAGTTCACCAAGATGATCATCACCGAGCGCGGCTTCCAGGCCAACTCCAAGGTCATCACCACCCAGGACCAGATCCTGCAGGTGCTCTACCAGCTCAAGAAGTAGCGCGGGCCCCGGGCCGCAGCACGAAAAAGGGCGCGCCCCGCCGGGGCGCGCCCTTTTCGCATCCTGGCCGCGCGGGGCTACAGGTTCAGGCTCTTCTTGATGTACTCGTAGTCGATGTTCGAGCTGACCAGCTGCGCGCCCTGGCGGATCTTGATCACGTCGCGCAGCTTGTGGCGCGAAAGGATGGTTTCCATCTTCTTGGCCACGGAGAAGGTGTCCTCGCGCACGATGACGATGGGCACTTCCAGGACTTCCGAGCGGGTCAGGATGATATCGTTGGGGTAGAGGTTGCCCGTGAGCACCAGGCAGGGGCAGTTGCCCTCCAGGGCCACGAGCTGCACGTCGGAGCGGTCGCCGCCGACGATGACCGCCGAGTTCTTGTTCTTGCGGAAGTGGGTCATGAAGTTCTCCACCTGCATGGTGCCGATGAGGAAGTTCTCCACCACCTTGTCCGCCTTGTTGTGCGAGGAAATGACCTTGCCACCCAGGCGCTCGGCCAGGTCCGAGACCTTGATGGCGCCCATGAGCGGGTCCTTGGGGATGACGCCCAGCACCCGCACACCCAGGCGCTCCAGGCAGGGGCGCAGCATGGTCTCCACCTCGTCCATGAACGTGGGGGGGATGTCGTTGAGCACCACGCCCAGCAGCGCGTCGCCCAGGGCCTCCTTCATGACCATCAGGTAGTCGTACTTCAGCTCGTCGTGGAAGCGGTCGATGACCACGGCCTTGAGCCCCAGCTCGCGGACCACGGTGATGGCGTCCACGTTGCAGTACTTGCCCGAGTACATGCTGCCCGAGCCCGCCACGATGGTCACGTCGTTGCCCTGGGCGATCTTGGCGTAGGCGTCGCGGATGCCGCCCATGAGGTCGCCGCACTGGCCCGAAAAGGCCTTGACCTTGAAGTCCTGGGTCACCAGCACGGGGGTCACGTCGCCCGCGGGCTCCGAAAGGCCCAGGATGTTCTGCACGAAGTAGGCATCCTCGTCCCAGGCCGTGCCCTCGACTTCCGTGGGCATGGCGCCCACGGGCTTCATGTAGCCGACCTTGAAGCCGTCTTTTTGCAGCTTCAGCCCAAGGCCCATGACCACCATGTTCTTGCCCGAAAAGCCCGCCGTGGAGCCGATGTAGATTCCCGCCATGGTCTTGCCGTCCTCCTCGCTGTCGTCGGTCCTGTCTAATCCATTTTCGCGGCGTTGCAAATCCCGCCCGGGGCTCAGCCGCCGCCCGAGCACAACGTGACCCGCACGTCCGCCACCACGGCGCCCTGGTGGTCCACCAGGATGGGGTTGAACTCCGCCTCGTAGATGTCTGGAAAGTCCTGGGCCATCTGCGACATGGTCAGCAGGATGTCCTCAATGGCCTTGAAGGCCACCGGCGGCTCCCCGCGCACCCCGCGCAGCAGGGGATACGACTTGATCTCGCGGATCATCCGGTGCGCGTCGTCCAGGGACAAGGGCGCCAGGCGGAAGCTGATGTCGCGCAGCACCTCCACATACACCCCGCCCAGGCCGAACATGAGCAGCGGGCCGAACTGCGCGTCGCGCTTGAAGCCGACGATGACCTCGCGCGAGCCCTTGGGGGCCATGGCCTGCACCAGGCAGCCGGTGATGTAGGCCTGCTCGCGCAGGCGCCGGGCCCGCGAGGTGATGTCCAAAAAGGCGGCGCGCACGGCGTCCTCGCTGTCCAGCCCGACCTTGACCCCGCCCACGTCGGTCTTGTGCGAAATCTGCGGCGAGGCGATCTTGAGCACCACGGGGAAGCCGATGCGCGCGGCGATGCGCGCGGCCTGGTCCGAGGTGCGGGCCAGCTCGGTGGCGGGCACGGGCAGTTCGTAGGCCCCCAGCAGCTCCTGGGCCTGGAACTCGACGATCTCCACGCAGCCCTCGCCCCGGGCGCGCTCGATGACCCGCGCGGCCCGGGTCTTGTCGCGCCGGTAGCAGACCTCCACGGGCATGGGCCGGGCCTGCCACTCGCGGTAGCGGTACATGGCCTCGATGCTGGCGATGGCCGGCTCGGGGAAGGCGTAGCACGGGATGCCCGCCGCCTGGAGCATGGCCCGGCCCGGGCCCACGCGCCGCCCGCCCATGAAGCAGGCGAACACCGGCTTGGCGCAGCCCCGGGCCACGTCGATGATGGCCTGGGCCGTCTCTTCCACCTGGGCCGAGGCCGTGGGCGTAAGCAGCACGAGCAGCGCGTGGACCATGGGGTCGGCGGCCACGTGCTCCAGGGCCGCGCGGTAGCGGTCGGCCCCGGCGTCGCCGATGATGTCCACGGGGTTGTAGGCCGAGGCGAAGGGCGGCAGGGCGTGCATCAGCGCGTCCACCGTGCGCCCCGACAGCGGGGCCATGAGCAGGCCCGAGCGCTCCACGGCGTCGGCGGCCATGATGCCCGGGCCGCCGGAGTTGGTGACGATGGCCAGGTTCGGCCCCTGGGGCAGGGGCTGGGTGGAGAAGGCCTGGGCCAGGTTGAACAGCGAGGCCACGTCGGCCACGCGGACGACCCCGGCCTGGGCGAAGGCCGCGCCGTAGGCCTGCTCGGACCCGGCCATGGCCCCGGTGTGGCTGGAGGCGGCCTTGGCCCCGGCAGCCGTGGTACCCGACTTGATCATGATCACCGGCTTGTGCGGGGTGACCTCGCGGGCCACGCGCACGAAGCGCTGGCCGTCCTCCACGCTCTCCACGTAGCCGAGCACGACGCGGGTCTGCGGGTCGTGGCTCAGGTAGCGCAGCATGTCGGACTCGTCGAGCACGGCCTTGTTGCCCAGGCTCACGAACTTGGAAAAGCCGATGTTCTCGCCCAGGGCCCAGTCGAGGATGGCGGTGCACAACGCGCCGGACTGGGAAAAAAAGGCCACGGAGCCCGGCGCGGGCTGCCCGGCGGCAAAGGTGGCGTTCAGGCCCGCTGTGGTGTTACACAGCCCGAGGCAGTTCGGGCCCAGCAGGGCCATGGAGTGCCTGCGGGCGACCTCGGCCAGGGCCTGCTCCAGGGCGTAGCCCTCGCGGCCGATCTCCTTGAAGCCTGCGGTGATGACAATGGCCGCCCGGGTGCCGCGCGCGCCCAGCTCCTCGAGCGCGCCGACCACCAGCGCCGGGGGGATGCAGATCACGGCCAGGCCCGGCGCTTCGGGCAGCCCGGCTATGGACGCGACTGCGTCCAGCCCGAGGATGGCGCCGCCCTTCGGGTTGACCGGCCAAATCGTCCCCTGGTATCCGGCCTCAACCAGGTTCTTGACAATGCTGTGGCCGACCTTGCCCGGGCTGCCCGACGCGCCGACAACGGCCACGGAACGCGGCTCGAAAAGCGCCTGGAGTGATGAATCGGGCATGACGGCCTTTTTGCTACGCGGGGAACGGGATGACGCAGAATCTTGACACGTTGCAGAAGGTTATTTCGCATCGGTTTTCCCAAGTCAAGCATTTGGAAACCGCGCTGACCCACAGCTCCTTCGCCAACGAGCACGAGGAGGCGCAGCAGGACAACGAGCGCCTGGAGTTCCTCGGCGATGCGGTGCTGGAGCTGGGGGTCTCGGAAATGCTTTACGAGCGCAGCCCCGAGGCGCCCGAGGGCGAGCTGACGCGCATGCGCGCGCGGCTGGTGAGCGAGCCGGCCCTGGCCGCCCTGGCCCGCGAGCTGGGGCTGGACGAGCTGCTGCGCCTGGGCCGGGGCGAGGAGATGCAGGGCGGCCGCACGCGCGACGCGCTGCTGGCCGACGCCTTCGAGGCCGTGCTGGGGGCGGTGTTTCTGGACGGGGGCTACGAGGCGGCCCGGGCCGCCGTGCGGGGCATCTACGCCAGCCGCCTGCCCGCCCCCGGCGAAACGCGTCGCATCAAGGACGCCAAGAGCCGCCTGCAGGAGCTGACGCAGAAAAGTTTCCGGGAGCGGCCCGTGTACACGCTGCTGGCCAGCAACGGGCCGGACCATGCCAAGGTCTTCGAGGTGGAGCTGACCCTGCCGGACGGCACGCGCCTGCATGCCTCGGGGGCCACGGTGAAGAAGGCCGAGCAGGACGCTGCGGCCAAGGCCCTGGCCCTGCTCTGCGGGGCGGGCGCTTCCCGGGCCGGGGAGGACTGAGCCTCCCCGGTCCGGGCACGTCTTTGGTCTCACGCCGCAGCAGCAACCACAGCAGGGCTATGCGGCATCAACCGCCGCCGCCGATGAGCTGCATGGCCAGCCTGGGGATGGAGTTGGCCTGGGCCAGCATGGCCGTGGCCGCCTGGGTCAGGATCTGGTTACGCACGAATTCCGTCATTTCCCAGGCCACGTCCACATCGGAGATGCGCGACTCGGCGGCCTGGAGGTTCTCGGCCTGGATCTGCAGGTTGGAGATGGTGTTCTCCAGGCGGTTCTGCAGGGCGCCCAGGTTGGCGCGGATCTTGTCCTTGGAGATGATCGCCGCGTCCAGGGCCGCCAGGGCCGCCTGGGCCAGCGACTGGGTGGAGATGCTCATGCCGCCGATGGAGTTCACGCCATCCTCGTCGGCGCCCATGCCCAGGCCGAAGTGCGAGGCCGTGGCGCCGCCGATGGAGATGAAATAGTAGTCTTCGCTGCTGTCGTTGCCCGTGCCGAAGTGGATCTTCATCGGGCCCACGGGCTGCAGGCCGGAGCCGTCGTGGGCGGTGGGAATGCTGCCCGACAGCGTGCCATCCAGCAGGTGGACCTGGTTGAAGTCCGTGGCCCTGGCGATACGGGTGATTTCCGAGGCCATGGCCTGGTATTCGGAGTCGATGATCAGGCGCTGGTCGGAGTTGTAGGTGCCCGTGGCCGCCTGTTCCGCAAGTTCCTTCATGCGGATCAGCTTCTCGTCGATGATCTGCAGCGCGCCGTCGGCGGTCTGGACCATGGAGATGGCGTCGTTGGCGTTACGGATGCCCTGGTGCAGGGTGGCCACGTCCGAGCGCATCAGCTCGCGGATGGCCAGGCCGGCGGCGTCGTCGGCCGCCGTGTCCACGCGCAGTCCCGAAGAGAGCCTCCTGGTCGAGGTGGACAGACGCCCGTAGGTCTGGGTCAGGTTGCGGGCGGCGTTCATCGCCATGAGGTTGTGGTTGATGACCAAAGACATTGCAAAACCTCCTTGTTTTGACTTGCCCAGATTAAGCAACGTCAGTGCCAATTGAACTTTCTTAATCAATTCCTGCTAGTTGCGTTTTAGAAAAAGTCTAAAAACCCCATGATTTCCAGGGGCATGGAGCTTTTTTCCGCCCGGGCGTCGGCTTTTGCACGCCGGGAAAACGTTCCTGCACCTTGACATTGCTTGACAAATCCTTGCCCGGCCCGCCCGGAAGGCACGGGCGCGGCCCCGCAGGCCTAAAGGAACGCGGACAAAGTGCCGATACGATGCTCAGGAAGACCCCAGATGGATCGCAAGCGGGCCTTCCGGGAGGCGGACATGGAAGTCAAGGATGTCATGGGCATCACGGGAGGAGCCGAGGCAGCGCTGTCGGCCACCAGGGCCTACACCCAGGGCTACCGCATCCAGGGCGCCCAGCCCCGGCGCGAGCGGGACTCCGACTCCGGCGCCCCCGGCGCCGCTCAGGGCGAGCCCCAGGCCGCGCTGCTGCGCCTAGCCGAGCCCGTGGAGCGGTTCATGGCCAAGGTCGGGGTGGAGATATCGTTCCACATGCATGAAAAGACCGGGGAAATGCAGGCCGAGGTGCGCGACGCCTCGGGCGAAAAGGTGCTGCGCAAGGTGCCCGCCGACGAGCTGCTGCGCCTGGCGGCGTCCATCCGCGAAATGGGCGAACACTTCCTGAGCAAGGCCCTGTAGCCCCCCGACCCCTGCGGGCGCGCGGCGCCTGCCCCCGCCCCTCCCGGCGGCAAGCCCGGCGCGGCCCGCGCGCCGGGCTTGCGCGCGCCCGAAAAACGGCGTGCCCGGCGGACAAGTCCGCCGGGCACGGTTATGGTGAAGGAGGTCGGTTGTGTGCGAAGTGTGAGCTAGCGCTTCATCTGGATCACCGTCTGGAGCAGGCCGTCCACGGCGGTGACCATTTTCGAGTTGGCCTGGAAACCGCGCTCGGTGGTGATCATCTGCACGAACTCGGCGGCCATGTCCACGTTGGACTGCTCAAGCGAGTTGGAGGAGATGGAGCCGTAGCCGTTGGCGTTGGCCGGGCCTGCGGTGGCCTCGCCGGATTCGCGCGTTTCGGAGAACAGGTTGGACCCGTTGCGTTGCAAGCCCCACTTGTTCACGAAGTCGTACAGGGTGATCTGGAACAGCTCAAGCACCACACCGTTGGAGTAGCGCCCGGTGAGGATGCCGTCGCGGTTCACCGAGACGTTCTGCAGAAATCCGAAGGTGTAGCCGTCCTGCGACTGGAGCTGGGTGGAGCTCGACCCCGAGAAGCTCGTGGTCGCGTTGGCGTTGACGCGGATGTCGGCGAACTCGGGCAGCAGGGTCGGGTCGGTGCCGATGGCCGCCGCGTTGGCCACGGCGCCAACGGCCCAGCCTGCGGCAGTGTTGGCGTTGGTCAGGCCGAAGTTGACGCCGATGTTACGGGCGTTGGATTCCGCAGTGCCGCTGGCCGAGGGCTGGCCGGTAAAGTTGGCCGTGAACACCGGCTGGCCTTTGGTGTTGAACTGGGCCGGGGTCCAGTTGGCCAGGCTGCCCAGGTCGCCGGTGGCGCTGGAGGCCAGGGTGAAAGCCGACATATTCTTGAGCTGGCCCGCCGAGTCGAAGGTCAGGGTGCCGATCATGACCACGCCCGCCACGCCGGAGTTGCGCACGGTCTGGCCGTCGATGACGCGCCCGTCCTCGCTGGGCGGCACGGTGACCATGTACTCCCAGTAGCGCTCGCCCGTGCTGGACACGGAGGCCACCTGGTCGAAGTACACTGTCATGTCGTGGGAGGAACCGCCCTCGTCGTAGACCTTGATGGTGCTCTGGTAGGCGAACTGGGTTTCGCCCAGGGGCGTCTCGTTCTGTCCGTTCCAGACGTTGAACATGCTGAAGAAGGGGTTGGTGGCGTCGGCGACGTTGTCGTTGCCGTCGCGCGAGTCGAGGTTGGTGACCATGGTCACCTGCTCGGTGGCCTTGGGCTTGGCGGTGAAGCCCTCGATGCGCACGTCCGTGGGCAGGCCCGCGCCCTTGATGGCCGAGCTGCCGCTGGTGGCGGTGCTCGATCCGGAGGAGGCCAGGGCGGTGGAGGTCGAGTTGTCGATGGCCCAACCCTGGAGCACGTAGCCGTGCGGGTCCACCAGGTAGCCGTCCTTGTCGAAGCGGAAGTTGCCCGCCCGGGTGTAGTAGGTCGTCTCCTCGCCCTTGACCTTGACGCGGAAGAACCCGCGCCCGCCGATGGCCAGGTCCGTGGCCTCGTTGGTGGTCTCGAAGGCGCCCTGGCTGAAGTCGGCATAGATGGCGCCGATGGCCACGCCGCGCCCGATCTGCCCAACGCCGGCGGCGGTGTTCACGTTCTGGCTGATGAAATCCTCGAAATGCATGGTGGCGCCCTTGAAGCCGACGGTGTTGATGTTGGCGATGTTGTTACCAACAACGCTCATCTTCTCACCATGCGTCTGCAAACCGGACACGCCGGTCCACATGGAAGCTGAAAGACCCATAACCGAACCTCCTGTATCCTGACTTCTGCCGTTGCCTGACCGGCGGGCCCTTCGCCCGGGCCGCCGTGGGTGCTCTTGCCTGCGCGCGCCCCTTCGCCCGGGGCGCGGCCATGAAAACTCCGCTAGTCGGCGCTCTCGCCGCCGGTGTCGCCCGAGCCGCCGGTATTCTCGCCGCCCGGAGCGGCCTGGGTGCCCACAACTTCCTTGACGTACTGGAAGGCCACCGTGCGCCCGTCGGTCATCCGCAGGTAGGTGTAACCTCCGGAGTACTGCACGGCGCTGACCATACCGGCCACCTCGGTCTGGGTGAGGATGGCCGAGCCGTCCTCGCCCTCGGCGGCCATGGCCAGGTAGTAGACGCCCTCGGGCAGGGCCTTGCCCTTCCAGTCCTTGCCGTCCCACTGGAATTCGTGCTCGCCGGCGGCCTGGGCGCCCAGCTCCACGGTGCGCACGATGTTGCCGTTCCGGTCGAAAATGTTCATGTAGACCTTCTCGGCCTTGTCGGCGAGCTTGTAGTACATGGTGCTCACCGAGCCGTCGGCGTGGATGCTCAGGTTGTCGCCCACGGCGCGGATGGTCTTGCCGATGTAGGAAGCGGCGTTGACCATCTCCTGGTGGGCCGTGGTCTCGCCCAGGGAGGCCACGCCCTGGTTGATCTGCGTGAGCTGCTCCAGGCTGGAGAACTGCGCCAGCTCGGAGGTGAACTGCTTGTCGTCCATGGGGTTCAGGGGGTCCTGGTTCTGGAGCTGGACCACGAGCAGCGTCAGGAAGTCCTCCTTGTCGAGCTGGGACTTGCCCGTGAACTTCTCGGTGTTGTAGAGGTCCTTTTCGGCCTTGCCGATGATGTTGCTCGGTTCGTACAGCTGCATGGCGGTCCTCGCAAAATGGGTCGCTAGGCGATGATATCCAGCCCCTGGCGGGCAATTCTTGCCGTGTGCGGCTCATTGTGCATTTCCTGGGCCACGTCCTGGTCCTGCCCGCGCATCTGGCGCAGCAGGCCCTGGCGCCGGGCGGCCTCTTCGCGCTCGCGGGCCTGGTTGTGGTCGCCTGCGGAAAGCCACTGCCCGGGGTTCTGGTCGCCGGAAAGCTGGGTCTGCACTTCCATGCGCCCCACGCGGATGCCCTGCTGCTCGAGCTGCGTGCGCAGCTGGCTCATCTGCTCGGAGAGCATGGTCTGCGCCTCGCGCGTCTCGGCGCGGAACATGGCGCTGACCTCGCCGTCACGTACCGTGAGCACCATGCTCAGCTTGCCCAGCTCGGGCGGGTCCAGGCGCAGCACGAGCTGCTTCTGGTTCTGCCCCAGGGTGCGCAGCAGGCCCGACTCCACCTGGCGCATGGCCCGGGCGGCCAGCTCGCGGTCCAGCCCGGCCAGGGCGTCGCGCCCGGTGGCCTGGGTCAGGCCCGCCACGTCGGCAAGGCGCGCGGCGGCCACGGAGGCCTCGTCCACGCGGGCCTGGGCGGCCCGGGCGCCGTCCTCGGCGCGCACCTTGTCCCACATCTGGCGCCAGGCCGCGTCGGCCCCGTCGCCGGACTTGCCGTCGGACTTGCCGTCGGACTTGCCGCCCGCAGCGCCTTCGCCCTGGGCGGAGGCGCCCCGGCGCAGCGCACCGTCGGCCAGATACCTGCCATCCTGCCCTTCGCGGCCCGAGGCGCCCCGGCCCTCGCGGCCCTCGGTGGCTTCGCGCGGCTCGCGGGCGGCCTCGCCCTGGGCGGCCTGGGCCGCAGGCGCCTGGGCCGCGCGCCGGGCCCGGGCCGCGTTGGGATCGGCCTCAAGGATGCGTTCGGCAGCGCCCTGCTCGCCGGTCTGGTCCGCAGCCCGGCCCTGGGCCTCCTCGCTGCGCTGGCGGCGGCCTTCCTGGGCCAGGACGCGCTGGTTGCGCTCGTCGTTGCCGGGGCGGTTGCCCGCCTGGCGGGCCAGCCCGGCGCGCTCGGCGGCGTCGGTCAGCCCCTTGGCCACGAGGGCGCGCAGGGCCTGGTTGACGTCGGCGTCCACCTGCCGGTCGGCGGCGACCTCGGCGCGCAGCACGGTCATCACCGTGGAGAGCTGGCCGGGGGTCAGCTCGGCGCCGGAGGCCTCGCCCAGCAGGGCCGTGAGCCGGGCCTGGCCGGACTCGGAAAGCTTCATGACCTTGCCCAGGGTCGCCAGCTCGGAGCGTTCCAGGCCCACGGTGGCGCCCTCGGGCAGCTGGGCGAGCTGGGAGCGGATGGCCTCCCAGACCGTGGCCGTGCCTCCGCCCTCCAGGGTGGAGAGCAGCTCGCGCGACCGGGCGGCGGTGAAGCCGATCTTCTGGAACAGGGTCAGCATGTCGCGCGACTCGGCGCCCGACAGGGCCAGGGGCGCGAACTCGCGGCCCAGCTCGGTCATCTTCTGCGACAGCGTGGCCAGGAACTGGCCCCAGGACAGCCCGCCCTGGCTGGAAATGCGCTCGTCCAGGGCCTGCACGTCGGCCTTGGACAGGCCGTAGGCCTTCAGGCCGTCCTGCAGGGCCAGCAGGTCTTCGCGCGTCATGCGCAGGCCGCTCAGTTCGCCCACGCCCGACACGGCGCCGCGCCCGGAGATCAGGGCGCCCAGGTCCACGCCCGAGGCGTTGCGGGAGCTCGCGCCCTGCGCAGCGGCAGCGGTCCGGGCGCGGGTGGCGAAATCGTTGTGCAGCAGCCGCTCCGAGGCCAGGGCCTGGACGCCGGAACGGGCCTTGGCCCACATGCTGCGCACGGCTTCTTCCCGGCCCGGCACGTCGTCCTGCACGGCGGCCAGTTCGTCATCCAGCAGGCTGGCGAACTGGGCGCGGGCGTCCTCTCCCAGGCTGTCCAGACGCGATGACGCGCCACGCCCCAGGGCATTGGCGTCCAGGCCCGAGGATACGGCGTCGGTGTTCAGGAAGGGAAAAAACTGCATGATACGCACTCCTGGCCGCCTTGATTACAAGAGGCGTACCAAAGCAATCATGCAATGATTCCAAGGGGGAGCGGGCGGCGGCGCGCCCGGGGGCAGGCAGAACTTGCCCGCGCGGGCCGGGGCGGAAAGGGCCTGGAAAAGGGACGCTCCGCCAGTCGGCTACGCCCCGGGCCCGCGGGGGTCGGTCACGAGCAGCAGGGCTTCGGCCAGGCCCAGGGCCCGGGCCCAGGCCGGGCGGGCGAAGTCGCCGTTTTCCAGCAGCAGCTGGCACAGGCTGCGCGCGGGCTGCATGGCCGGGGGCGTGCGCAGCCAGAAGTCGGGCGGCAGGGTCCGCCGCGAGCGGGCCAGACCCCGGCCCAGGTCGCGCCCCAGCCGCGCCAGGAAGCGCCGCATGCCCTCGTGCAGGGGCGGGTAGCCTTCGGCCAGGGCCGCGTAGGCCGCCCGGGCCGTCTGCGGGCCCCACAGCCCGTGGTTCCACCCGAAGAACTGGTGCCAGAAACGGCCCAGCAGCTCGCGGGCCGCAGGGACGCCCTCGGGAGCCAAGGGCTGCAAGGCATAGAGCCCCTGCTCCGAACGGGCCGAGCGCAGCAGCTCCAGGTCGGCCAGGGGCCGCCCCGCATAGCGCTCCAGGCGCCCCTCCACGGCCTGGTGGGCCAGAAAGGCCACCTGCCGGGGCAGGAAGCGCTCGCGGCAGGGCACGCCCGGGCGCGAGCACTCCCAGCAGCCCCGGCAGCTCATGCGCGCGCGCAGCACGTGGTGCCGGGGCTGGTAGGGCCCGGTCTCCCAGCAGTTGACGTTGCCCATGGACAGGTTGAGCACCGGCAGGCCCGTCCAGGCCGCCAGATGCATGGGCCCGGTGTCGGGGGTGACCATGAGCCCCAGGGTCTGGCCGATCATCACCAGCTCGGAGAGGCTGGTGGTCCCGCACAGGTTGAGCACCCGCTCCGGAACCTCCCCGGCCACGGCCCGGCCCATGGCCGCCTCGCCCGGGCCGCCCAGCAGCACGGGCCGCAGCCCCCGGGCCAGCAGCTCGCGGGCCAGGGCGGCCCAGAAGGCGGGCTCGGGGCGCTTCTCGGGCTGGCTGGCACCCAGGAACAGGCCGATCTTGCGCCGGGCCACGGCGGTGATGGTGCGCGGCGGCGAATAACCCGTGGCGGCGATCTCCGCCAGGGGAATCACGTCCAGGGCGTTGAGGTCAGCCCAATGGAAGCGGTTGTGGCGGTTGGCGCGCACCAGGGAGGTGCGGTAGAGTTGCCAGTCGCCGCGCACATAGGCCGCCCCGCCCGGGGTGCGCACCGGGCCGTAGACCTCCTCGGCGTCCACGGCCCCGGCCAGCTCCGCCGCGCGCGGATCGTGGCTCAGGTTGATGACCAGATGATAGCGGTGGGCCCGCAGGTGGGCCAGGCTGGCGGCCTCCCAGGGGAAGTAGGTCACCTGGGGGCTCACGGGCAGCAGATGTTCGGAGAACAGCCGCTCGGCCATGGTCCACACCGGGTGGCCGGGGAAGCGGCGCGTGAGCCAGAGCATGAGCGGAAAGGACAGCACCAGGTCGCCCATGCGCTGCATCTGGAGGATGAGGATGGGCGCCTTGCCGGGGTCGCCCTGGGCTCTGTCGGCGGCGTTCATGCCCGCCTCACCCGTACAGCTCGCGCATGGCCCGGAACAGGGCGTCCAGGCGGTGCTCGTAGGTGTGCTCGGCCAGGATGCGCCGCCGGGCGGCGGCCACGATACGCTCGCGCTCGGCGGGGTGGTCCAGGTAATGGCGCACCAGATCGGGCACCTCGGCGGGGTCGCGGAAAAAAGCCACCTCGCGCCCGGGCTCGAAAAGGTTCTCCATCTGCTGGCGGTGGTCGGTGAGCACGAAGGCCCCGGCGGCGGGCACGTCGAACACGCGCTGGTTCACCGCGCCCTTCATCTGCTGGCTGGTGCAGTTGAAGTTGACCTCCGACAGGGCGTAGAACAGGGGCAATTCCTCGTAATAGTTCAATTCCTTGTGCCAGCGCCAAGTCCGGCCAGCCCCGGGGAAGGTCCGCAGCCAGCCCCGGTCCCCGGCGATGAGCGGGTCAAAACCCAGGATGCCCTCGATGCAGCCCTTGCGGTACTGACGCGTGGCCTCCCAGGTGATCATCGTCTCGTAGCACAGGCGGCGCTCGTTGGTCTCGAAGGCGTCGAACACGGCGGCCAGGTCCGGGTGGGCCCGGCGCAAAAACGCGCTCACCGAGCGCTCCCGCCCGGCGCGGAACCCGGCGGCCACGGCCTTGTACGTGCGCAGCAGCTCGCGCGGGAAGCGCCCGGCCTTCATGCGCTTGCCGACCTTGGTGGTCATGGAGTTGCCCACGAAGGAGACCCGCGAGCGCCAGGGATGGCGCGCGGGCGGCGCGGCCACGGGCACGAAACGCGTGGCGTCCGTGGCCAGGGGCAGGTAGCGCACATGGGGGAACCCGCGCTCGGCCAAGCTGGCGAGGTTGTCCGTGTCCCAGGTGAAGATGGCCGTCCAGGGGCTTTGCAGCTTGTTGTAGAGGTAGAGGATCAGGTGCGGGTTGTCCACGAACCAGGAGGCCAGGGGGATGCGCAGGCGCTCCAGCAGGTCCACCAGCACCCCTTCGCGGTCCACGCCCAGGTGGTTGATGGTGAACACGAAATCGGGCCGGAAGGTGACGATCTCGTGCAGCAGGCGCTCCACGAACTCGGCGCGGCCCGTCTCGCGGGCGCCGATGTTCACGAAGCGGTGCGGCGCGCCCAGGCGCTCGCTGGCGCGCACCAGCTCGCCCAGCAGGAAATAGTCGCTGGTCAGGTAGAGCACGCGCGGAGGCCAGGAGGTGAACTTCGGATAATGGGCCCGGGCCCAGAAGTCGGCCTTGCGGCTGGCGGCGAGGGCCTGCTCCAGGGCGCCGTAGTAGGCGCGGTCGATGCGCCGGTACACGGGCAGGGCCAGGGGCGCGAAGGGCTTGCCGCCGTGCTCCATCTGCCAGCGCGAAAGCGCGCGCAGGGCGGCCTCGGGGCTCGGCTCGTCCACCCACAGCACGCGGGGGTCGGCGCCCGGGCCCCGGCGCACGCCGGTCAGCTCCAGGATGGGCGCCTCGCGGTCCACCACGGCCACGGGCCCGGCCCAGGCCGCGAGCACCCGGGCCAGGGCCGCGCCCAGGCCCGAGCCCAGCAGCACGGGCAGCCGCCCGGCCCCGGGGTCGAACTCTTCCACCGCGCGCAGCTCCATGGCCTGCCCGGCGCCGCCCAGCAGCGGCCAGGTGCGGTCCCCGAAGTCCAGCAGCACGTCGGCCAGGGCCCCGCCGTCCGCAGTCAGGGGGCGGGCGGCGTAGGGGCGCCGGGCCGGGTCGTCGGATCGCGCGTTCACCTCACCAGGTCTCCGTGTCGGGCCGGTGGAGCATGAACTCCACGCGGCGGTTGCGCTCGCGGTCCTCGGGGCGGTCGTTGGGCACCAGGGGCCGGGTGCCCGCGTAGCCCACGGCCTTCATGCGCCGGGGGTCGATGCCGCCCTCTTCCACCAGATAGCGCAGGGTGGCCGCCGCCCGGGCGGCGGACAGCTCCCAGTTGGACGCAAAGGGCCCCGCGCCCGCCGCCGCCTCCTGGTCGTCGGTATGTCCGCGAATCACGCAGTTGAAATTGTACTCCTTGAGCACCTTGAGCACATGGGCCAGCAGGCGCGGGGCATCGGGCCGCAGGGTCGCTCCGCCGGGCTCGAACAGGGCCGCCGATTCCACGCGCACCAGGGCCCCCTCGCGCTCGGCGCTGACGCCCACCGAGCGCTTGAGCTCCTCCTCCTGCTCCAGCAGTGCGCGCAGCTGCATGGTCAGGTCGAGCACGGCCTTCTGTTCGCGGTCGAGCTTCACGCCCTGGCGCTCCAGGCGCGTGGGCGAATAGGCCGCGAAGGTCGCCTCGGGCCGCTCGGTCTGCACGCCGAAGGCGTTCTGGATGGAGCCCATGAGCGTGCGGAAGTTCATGATGTCCATGTTGGCGAAGGACAAGAGCAGCACGAAGAAGCAGAGCAGCAGGGTGACCATGTCCGCGAAGGTGGCCATCCAGGGCGGCAGACCCTCCTCCGGCGGCGGCGCCTCCAGGGGCTTCTTGACGTAGGGCGCGCCGGCCATGGCCTAGCCCTTGGCCTCGCGCAGGGCGGGCGCGAGGAAGGCCAGCAGCTTCTCGCGCACGATGGTCGGGTGCTCGCCGTGCATGAGGGACACCACGCCCTCCATGGCGATCTCCATGTACAGGGTCTCCTCGGCGCTGCGCTCCTCCAGCTTCTTGGCCATGGGCAAAAAGATCACGTTGGCCAGCACGGCGCCGTAGAAGGTCGTCAGCAGGGCCACGGCCATGGCCGGGCCGATGGAACTCGGGTCGTCCAGGTTCTGGAGCATCTGCACCAGCCCGACCAGGGTGCCGATCATGCCCATGGCCGGGGCCATGGTGCCCATGCCCTTGAACACGCCCTGGCCCTGGAAATGGCGCCGCCTCATGAAGGAAATCTCGGTGTCGAGCACGGCGCGCACCAGGCCCTCCTCGGTGCCGTCGGCCACGAGCTGCACGCCCTTCTTGATGAACGGGTCGTCCACCTGGACCTTTTCCAGGGCCACCAGGGACTCCTTGCGGGCCTTCTCGGCCAGGGAGACCATGAGGTCGATGAGCGCGGAGGCGTCGCGGCCCTTGGCAAAGAAGGCCTTCATGCCCACCTTGAACGAGCGCAGCACCACGCCCGCCGGGAACATGATGAAGGCGATGGCCACGGTGCCGCCCATGACCATGAGCACCGAGGGCACGTCGAAGAATCCGCCAAGATTGCCGCCGTAGGCGATGGACCCGAAGATCAGGCCCAGCCCGGCAAGCATGCCGACAAGGGTTCCGATATCCATACGCGGGCTACTTCTTCAGGGCGGGTTTGCCGACCACCACCTCGTGGTCAGCATAGGTGAAAAAGACGTTTTCCATGAGGTCGTCCACGGTGTAGCAGGCCTCGCCGATGCAGACCTCCACCCCGGGGTGGACCTTGCCCGGCACCACCACGCGGCAGGCCTCCAGGTTCTCCACGGCGCGGATGCCCTGCCACAGCTCGCGGTGCCGCTCGCGGAACTTGGCCAGGCGTTCTTCCAGCAGGGCGGCCTTGGGCGCCAGCTCGGCGCGCAGGTGGGGGTGCTTGGCCGCCAGGGCGCGGGTTTCCTCCAGGCGGGCCAGGGTTTCGGCCACCTTGGCCTCCACCAGGTGCGAGCGGTTGAGCAGCATGGCGTCGTAGCCCAGGATGAGCACCGTCTCGGCGCCCATGCCCCCGCCCAGCTGCCCGCCCACGTAAATGATCCGGGTGCACACGGCCTTGCCGCCCACCAGGCGGCCCTTCACCGCCAGCTGCTCCCCGGCGTAGACGTCGCAGTGCATGCACGGCCCGTCGATGAGCATCCGCCCCCCGGCCAGGAGCATGGCGTTTTCGGCAAAGGGCACGCGGAAGTTGGCCCCGGCCTTGATGGTCGCCTTGCCCCCGCCCTTGACGCCGCCCTCGGCCTGGAAGGACTCGCGCGCGCGGATCAGCGCGCCTTCCACGGTCTGGCGCACCAGCACGTTCTGGCCCTGGACCTGGAAGCCCGCGCGCACGCTGCCGTGGACGACCACATTGCCCAGAAAGGAGATGTTGCCGGTGTGGAAGTCCACGTCGCGGCGCACGTTGAGGGTCTTCTTCACCGTGATGCGCCCGTCGAGGTAGAACACGTAGCCCGCCTCGGCGGCCAGCAGCTCGTCGGGCCGCGCGGGGTCGATCATGGTGTTGTTCCCGGCGGGGAAGACCTTTTCCTCGTGGGCCCGGGTGCTCCAGGGGTCGGGCTCGGCCCCGGCCTCGGGCACCGGGGGCGCGTCCACCCACCGGGCCAGCACCTGCCCGCGCTCGACGTTCTGCACATAGCCCCGGTTGTAATGGTCCACGCTGCCGTCGGCCAGTTCGCGGGGCCGCAGGTCGGTGTAGTCGAAGCCCGGGTCGAAGAAGTGCCTCAGATAATAGGGCATGCACCGTCCTTCGCCGGGGCGCGCACGGCCAGGCTGGCCGGGCGCGCGCTCCCGGAACAGTACACCGCCATACGTTGCCCGGCGGTCAAATTCAAGTGCCTTTTGGGCCCGGCGCGGCGCGGCGATCCCCGTGGCGGGCCGCGCCGGGCGCCGCGCGGCCCCGTCAGCCCTGCCCGGCGCTGTCCAGCAGGATGGTCACCGGGCCCCAGTTGACCAGGGCCACATTCATGGACGCGCCGAACTCGCCCTGGGCCACCTTGCCGGGCAGGCGCGCGCCCATGTCCGCAACCAGACGGTCGAACAGGGGCCGGGCCACGTCCGGCTCGGCGGCCAGGTGGAAGGACGGCCTGCGGCCCTTGCCCAGGTCGGCGTACAGGGTGAACTGCGGCACCAGCAAAAGCTCGCCGCCCCACTCGGCCAGGGAGAGCTTCATGCGGTCCTCGGGGTCGGGGAAGACGCGCAGCTCGGCCAGCCGGGCCAGGGTCCGCTCCCAGGCCGGGGTGCCGGGCAGGTCCGGCCCGTCCTCGCGCGAGAAGCCCACCAGGGCCAGCAGCCCCACGCCGATGGCCCCCACGCTGCGTCCGCCCACCGTGACCCGCGCCTCGCGCACCCGCTGGAGCAGCACCCTCACGGCGCCACCTCGAAATAGGTCGCCGACTGGCCCGGCTTCTCCGCCACGGTGACACCGACCACCTCGACCCCGCTGCCCGCCAGCCGCGCCGCCAGCTCGCCGTAAAGGAAGCGCGCGATGTTCTCCGAGGAGGGGTTACGCTCGGCAAAGCAGGCCACCTCGTTCAGGTGGCGGTGGTCCAGGGCGGCCAGGGCGTCCTTGAGGTGCCCGCGCAGGACCTTGAAATCCATCAGTAATTCCGTATCCTGGCTCAGGGTGTCGCCCTGCACCTCGGCCACCACGCCGAAGTTGTGGCCGTGCATCCGCTCGCACTTGCCCTCGTAGTGCCGCAACTGGTGCGAGGCCGAGAACTCCTCGCTCACGGACAGGCGCCACCTGCCCCTGCGTTCCTGCGTCATGGTCCTTCCCCGGGCCTGGGCCCGCTTTTTGGCTGTTGCGCCCCGGGCCTGTGCCTACAGGGCCTCGATTTCCTTCCACAACTCCCGGCAGGGCGTGACCCGGTAGCGCGGGCCCAGGGCCAGCTTGCACTCGAAGCCCTCGGCGTGCAGCCACATCTGGACCTCGGTCTTGCCGGGAAAGCGCGCCAGGGCGTCCTTGAGGCGGTCCATGCCCGGCCCGGCAAGCTGCTCCGCGCGCAGGCAGAGCACCACGGGCAGGGTGTTGGCCGACAGGGCGTCGGCCAAGGCCTGGACCTTTTCGGCCACGAGCCGGGCGCGCTTGGGCCCGCCCTCCTCGCCCGGCCCCTCGCGGTCGCTGACCCGGGCCTCCAGCAGCAGCGGCTGGTCGGAGGTGAACAGTTCCTTCATCTCGGCCCAGGAGTCCGGGAACACCGCGCACTCCCCGCCGCCCACCAGGTCCTCGACCTCCAGGAAGGCCATCTTGCCGCCCTTCTTGGTGATGATCTCCTTGACCCCGGTGACGATGACCGCCGTGCGCACCGCCGCACCGCCGGGGTAGTCCGCCGCGTCCTGCAGGTCCACCAGGTTCATGCGCCGGATCTCGTGGCGGAAGGTCAGCAGCGGGTGGCTGGAGAGGAAGAAGCCCAGGGCCTCTTTCTCCTGGCGCAGGCGCTCGTCGTCGGGCCATTCTCCCAGGGCCGGGCCGTCCTGGGGCAGGCCGGTGCCGGGCAGGCTGGGCACGTCCATGCCCACCACGCCCATGAGCGACATCTGGCCGCTCTCGCGGTCCTTGGCGCGCTTCTGGGCCGTGGCCACCACGCGGTCCAGGGCGTCGGCCAGCTCGGCGCGCGGCACGCCGAAGCAGTCCATGCTGCCGCTCTTGATCAGGTTCTCCAGCACGCGCTTGGTGACCTTGCGCAGGTTCACGCGCTCGGCCAGGTCCAGGAGGCTCTTGTACGCCCCGCCCTGAGCCCGAGCGTCCACGATCTCGCGGATGGCCTCCTCGCCCACGTTCTTGACCCCGGCCAGGCCGAAGATGATCTGGCCCTGGGCAGGCACGGTGAAGTGGCTCTGGGAGCGGTTCACGTCCGGCGGCAGGACGGTGATGTCCATGTCGCGGCAGGCGTTCAGGTACTTGAGCAGCTTGTCGGTGTTGCCCACTTCCGAGGTGATCATGGCGGCCATGAACTCGGTGGGGTAATGGGTCTTCAGGTAGGCCGTGTAGTAGGAGATCAGCGCGTAGGCCGCCGAGTGCGACTTGTTGAAGCCGTAGGCCGCGAACATCTCCATGAGGTCGAATATTTCCTTGGCCTTCTCCTGGGACACGCCCTTTTTCAGCGCGCCCTCGTAGAACACGGCGCGCTGCTCGGCCATGGCCTCGGCGATCTTCTTGCCCATGGCCCGGCGCAACAGGTCCGCCCCGCCCAGGGTGTAGCCTGCGGCCACCTGGGCGATCTTCATCACCTGCTCCTGGTAGACGATGACGCCGTAGGTGTCGCGCAGCACTGGTTCCAGCTCGGGCAGGGGGTAGACCACCGGCACCTCGCCGTGCTTGCGGCGGATGAACTCGTCCACCATGCCCGAGCCCAGGGGCCCCGGGCGGTACAGGGCCAGCATGGCGATGATGTCGTCGAAGCACGAGGGCCGGAGCATGCGCAGGTACTTGCGCATCCCGTCGGACTCGACCTGGAAGATGCCGTCGGTGTCGCCGCGCGAGTAGAGGTCGTAGGTCGGCTGGTCGTCCAGGGGCAGGGTGTCCAGGTCGGGCACGGGGCCGCCCCGCTCGCCGATGATGTCCAGGGTGTCCTGGATCACCGTCATGGTCCGCAGGCCCAGGAAGTCGAACTTCACCAGCCCGATCTTCTCGACGTATTTCATGTCGTACTGGGTGACGACCTCGCCCTTCTTGCCCCGGTACAGCGGCAAAAACTCGTTCATCGGCCCCGGCGAGATGACCACGCCCGCCGCGTGGGTCGATGCGTGGCGGTGCATGCCCTCCAGGCGCTGGGAAATGTCGAGCAGCCGGGCCACGCGCGGGTCCTCGCCCTGCATGCGCACCAGCTCGGGCTCCAGCTCCAGGGCCTTTTTGATGGTCATCTTCAGGTCTTCGGGGATCAGCTTGGCGATCTTGTCCGTCTCGGCGAAGGTCAGGCCCAGGGCGCGGCCCACGTCGCGCACCACGGCCTTGGCCTTCATGGTCCCGAAGGTGGTGATCTGGGCCACGGAATCTTCGCCGTACTTCTGGGCCGTGTAGCGGATGACCTCGCCCCGGCGGCGCTCGCAGAAGTCCACGTCGATATCCGGCATGGAGATGCGCTCGATGTTCAAAAAACGCTCGAACAGCAGGTTGTACGGGATGGGGTCCAGGTTGGTGATGCGCAGGGCGTAGGCCACCAGGGAGCCTGCCGCCGAGCCGCGCCCGGGGCCCACGGGAATCCCGTTGCGCTTGGCCCAGTTGATGAAGTCCTGGACGATGAGGAAATAGCCGGGGAAGTCCATCTGGCAGATGACGTCCAGCTCCATTTCCAGGCGTTCCCAGTAGAGCTTTTCGTCCACCGCGTAGGGCATGGCCGCCAGGCGCTCGCGCAGGCCCTGGCGCGCCAGGTCGCGCATCTCGTCGCCCAGGCTCTTGCCCTCGTCCACCTTGTAGACCGGGAAGAAGTACCGGCCCATGGGGATTTCCACGTTGCACTGCTCGGCGATGCGCACCGTGTTGTCCAGGGCCTCAGGGCAGTCGGGGAACGCCCGGCGCATCTCCTGGGGCGGGCGGAAGTAGAGCTTGTCCGAATCCACGCGGAAGCGCTTCTCGTCGTCCACGCAGGCGTTGGTCTGCACGCAGAGCAGGATGTCGTGGGCCTTGGCGTCGGCGGCGGTCAGGTAGTGGCAGTCGTTGGTGGCCACCAGGGGCAGCTTGGCGTGGGCGGCCAGCTCGCGCAGCAGCACGTTGGCCCGGTCCTGATCGGCGATGCCGTTGGCCTGGATCTCGATGTAGAAGCGCCCGGGGAAGATGGCCTCGTAGAGCCGGGCCACGCGCAGGCCCTCGTCCATGCCCCGGTCCACCACAGCGCGCACCACCTCGCCCTGCAGGCAGGCCGACAGGGCGATGATGCCCTCGCTGTGGCGCGCCAGGAATTCGCGGCTCACCCGGGGCTTGTAGTAGAAGCCCTCCATGTAGCCTTCGGTGACGATCTTGGCGAGGTTGCGGTAGCCCGTCAGGTTCTGCGCCAGCAGCACCAGATGGTAGCGGCGCATGGCCCCGGGGCCTTCCTTCACGCGGTGGTCGCCGTCGGAGACGTAGATCTCCGAACCGATGACGGGCTTGACGCCGAACTCCTTGGCCGTGGTGAAAAACTTGGCCGCGCCGTACATGCTGCCGTGGTCGGTGATGGCGGCGGCGGGCAGGCCGAATTCCACGGTCTTGGCGCACAGGTCCTTCAGGCGGATGGCGCCGTCCAGCAGGCTGAACTCCGTGTGGCAGTGCAGATGGACGAAATCGGACATGGCGGACGGGCCCCGGTTGGTGACTGGTGGAATTGCGCGCCCGGGGATGCGGGCGCGTCGGGGGGCACTGTAGCAGCAAACGGCCCGGGGCAAAACCCCAAGGACGGGCACTGCCGGAGCGGGCCCGGCGCGGGGTTCGGCAGGCCGCCCCGGCCCGGGCCGCCCCGGCGGGGTCCGGGGGCAGGCCCGGAAAGTCCACGGCGCGGCGCGGGGTCCGGCCCGGCCTCAGTTCTCCAGGCGCGCCCGCTGGCTGTAGTAGGCCGTGCCGCCGCCCAGGTCGCATTCCCGGGGTTCGATCACGGCGTTGAAGCAGCGCCCGTGGCGCAGCCAGCCGCCCCGGCGCCCGACGATGGCCTGCGGGTGCACCCCGGGATCCAGGCCCAGGCTCACGGCCATGCGCCCCGCCGCCGTGGCCAGGAACACCGGGCGGTCCAGGTCCAGCCCCGGCAGGCAGGGGTTGTCCGGCGACACCATGACCCGCGGCGGGCCGGGCGCCTCGTCGGGCGGGCGCTGGGAGTGGATAAAGTCGCGGTGGACCAGGGTCAGCAGGGCACAGGGCCAGTCGGGGTCCGGCCCGGGCTCGGGGTGCAGCGCCAGGGGCAGGCGGCACCTGCCGTCGGGGTGGGCGAAACGCATGCCCTCGAAGGCCACCTCGGGCCAGCGGGCGGGCATGAAGCCCCGGGCGCGCAGCTCGGCCATGGTGAAGGGCGTGGCCGGGCCGGACAGTGCCGTGCGCAAGCACTCCTCGGCGTCCGGCAGCTCCACGGGCTCGCGCAGCATCCGCCCCAGCTCGCTCACGAACTCGAAATCCGCGCGGGCCTCCCCGGGCGGGTCCTGCACCTTGGCCGCGTGGTTGACCACGCTGTGCAGGCACGAGGCGGCCAGGTCCTCGCGCTCGGTCATCAGCGCGCAGGGCAGGATCAGGTCGGCCTGCGCGGCGGTGTCGGTCATGAACGCCTCCACCACCACGGTGAAGGGGCAGCGGCGCATGGCCTGGGCCAGGGTCTGGCCGTCGGGCAGCTGGGCCACGGGGTTCATGCCGTCGATCCACAGCAGCTCCACGGGCGGGTCGGCGTCCAGCAGGGCGCGGCCCAGGGCGTGCAGCGGCAGCAGCCGGGGCCGGGGCCCGGCCCCGCGCCCGGCCCAGGCCGTGAAGTTGCGGCCCGAGGAGATGTTGAAATACACCCCGCCCCCCCGGCGGCCCACGTTGCCCGAGAGCACGGCCAGGGCGTCGATGAAGCGCACGTTCTCGCCGCCGTGCAGGTAGCGCTGCACGCCCCAGCCGATGAGCGTGGCCGTGGGCCCGTCGGCGATGTAGCAGGCCAGCAGTTCGGCGAATTCGGCGGGGCCCACGCCGCAGGCGTCCAGCAGGGCCGCCGTGTCGTGCCCGGCCAGCAGGGCCCCGAAGGCCTCCAGCCCGGCCACGGCCTCGCGCACCTGCGGGTCCACCCCGCGCTCCAGCAGCGCCTTGCACGCGGCGGCGGCCAGGAAGCGGTCGCACCCCGGGCGCACGCGCAAAACGCGGTCGGAGAACTCGGCGCAGCCGTCCCCGCCCGGGGACAGCGAGAGCACCCGCGCGCCCTGCTTGCGTGCCTGCCGGACCAGGGCCAGCTGGTGCACCGAGCAGCGCGTCAGGTCGCGGCCCCAGTTGACGATGCGCGCGGCGTGCAGCAGGTCCTGGGGGTCGTTGTGGTCCAGGGCGCCGAAGTCCTGGATGCTGGCGGCGATGCCCGCCTCGTCGCAGGGCGAGCCGCTGGTGCCCGTGGCTCCGAGCACCGCGAACAGGTGGCGCGAGGCCTGGGCCAGCACCCCGCGCAGGGCCCCGCCCTTGACGTGGGCCATGCGCTCGGGCGTGGCGCGCAGGGCGTCGATGCGCCCGGCCACCAGCTCCAGGGCCCGGCCCCAGGGCACGGGCACGAAGCCCTCACCCTGGCGCAACAGCGGGCTGGTGATGCGCGCGGGGTGCGCCAGCCGCTCGGGGTACTTGGCGGTCTTGGCGCAGATGAAGCCCTGGGTGAAGGGGTGCTCCGGGTTGCCCCGGATGCGCACCCCGCCCTCGCCGTCGGTCTCCACCACGAAGGAGCACCCGTCCGGGCAGTCCAGCATGCAGGCGGACACGGTTCTGGTCTTGACGCTGCTCATGCCCGCGACGCTACCCCAACCCCGCCCGGGGCGTCAAAAGACGATTTCGGGGCGCGCCGGGGGCGGGCGGCCCGCCTCTCCATGCAGGCCACGGCCACGCAAAACGCCCGCAGGCCAAAACCTGCGGGCGTTTTGCATTCTTCCGGCTCCCGCGCCGGGGCCGGGGTCAGCCCTGCCGTGCGTCTTCCTGCGCGGCCTCGCCCCAGGCGCGCCTGCTTTTTTCCACCTTCTTGCGCACCCCCGCCCAGGTGTGGCGTGTCAGGGCCGAGGTCTCCATGACCGCAAGCATCTTGCGGTACAGCGACAGCGGCACCGCGAAGGTCAGCTCGTCGGGCTTCATGAACTTGCGGGCCGAGGGGTCGAAGCCGCCGAGCACGGCGCACTCCTGGCCGCGCCGCTGGTAGGTCAGCGGCCAAGTGATGATGTTCGTGCAGCCCGCCCCGAAGGGCGCCCGCACGGCGTCGAGGCCGCCCGTGGCGTAGCCCACCAGCGAATGCAGCCCCGTGAGCACCTCGGGGCGCACGAAGAAGGCCACCACCAGCGGCTCTTCCCCGGCGGCGAACAGTTCCAGGGGCTTGATGACGCAATACCTGCCCAGCCCGGACGGCGGGTCCACCTCTTCGAGGAAATGCCGCATGGCCTCGGGCGAGGGCATGTAGTGCTCACCCTCCATGGCCGTGCCCGGGATGCCCGTGGACACGTAGCTGACGATCATCTCGACATAGGGCGCGTACATGCCTGCGTAGTAGCCCCCGCCCATGCAGCCGCACTCTTCGTGGCTGATCCAGGCGGGCTTGCGCTTCTTGCGGGCCAGCCAGACGTTGCCCACGATGCAGGAGAAGTCGCCGAAGGCCTTGGGCCAGTCGATGGCTCCTGCGGCCTCCCGCTCGCGGCTGAAGATCTCGCCCGCCCGAGGCCCGAAGCCCTCGGGCCTGGCCTCGGCGTAGTGGACGCCAAGGGGCGTCTCGTCGTGCCCAAGCAGTTCCAGAAGCCTGGTGGTCTGTTCCATCAACGTGTTCATGCCCGCTCCTTTGTCCGTTGCCACACGTTCCACACCGTCGCGGCCCGCCTTGCCGGCGCAGATCGCATGCGCCAGCCCGTGCTGCGCCGCGCCGTCGCGGCCCAAAGCGTCGCACGGGGCCCCTGCTGTGCCCGGAGGAATGTCCAGCCCTGTCCCCGGCAGCCCCCGCCGCAGGGCCGCAGGCAGCCGCCGACGGTGCCGGGGCCATGCGCCTCTCAAGGCTGCCCCCCGAAAAACACCCCCTGCGTCCCGCAGACACTGGACGCCTGCCTTGGTTGACCATACCAACAATCTGCCCCCCAGGCAACACGAAGACGCCCGCGCCACGCAAAAACGCCCGCAGGCCAAAGCCTGCGGGCGTTATGCATTCTTCTCCCGGCCCTGCCCCGGGCTTGGCCCGGGCCGCCTCCTACAGGCTGGCGGCCATCTTGCGCAGCAGGCGCACCAGCTGGTTGGAATAGCCGGACTCGTTGTCGTACCAGACCACCAGCTTGAGGTGCGTCTTGTCCATGACGTGGGTCAGCAGGCCGTCCACCACGCCGCCGCAGGCGTTGGAGGTGTAGTCCACCGACACCAGGGGCACCTCGGTGTAGCCCATGTGGCCCGCAAGCGGCCCCTCGGCGGCGGTGCGCAGCACGGCGTTGACCTCTTCGGCGCTGGTCGCGCGCTCCAGCTCGCAGGAGAGGTCCACCAGCGAGACGTTGGCCGTGGGCACGCGCATGGACAGGCCGTCCAGCCTGCCGTGCAGCTCGGGGATCACCAGCCCGATGGCCCGGGCCGCGCCCGTGGTCGTGGGGATGATGCTCAGGGCCGCCGCGCGCGCCCGGCGCAGGTCCTTGTGCGAGCCGTCCAGGATGCGCTGGTTCATGGTGTAGGCGTGCACGGTGGTCATGTGCCCGTGGCGGATGCCGAAGGCCTCGTGGACGGTCTTGGCCGCCGGGGCCAGGCAGTTGGTGGTGCACGAGGCGTTGGACAGCACCTGGTGCCGCGCGGGGTCGTAGAGGTGGTCGTTCACGCCCATGACCACCGTCAGGTCCGCGTCGCCCGCCGGGGCGGCGATGACGGCCTTCTTCGCGCCGCAGTCCAGGTGCCGGGCCAGCCCGGCGCGGTCCTTCACGCGGCCCGAGGTCTCGACCACGATGTCCACCCCGCCCGCGCCCCAGGTCCACTGGCCGATGTCCTGGCGCGACACGGCCACCTCGTGGCCGTCGATGGCCAGCCCGGCTTCGGTGGGCACGATCTCGCCCGCGTAGGTGCCGTGGATGGAGTCGTACTTGAGCAGGTGCGCCAGGGTCGCGTTGTCGGCCCGGGCGTTGATCATGGCCAGTTCCAGGCCCGTCTCCCGGGCCAGCAGGCGGGTGAGGTAGCGGCCTATGCGGCCAAAGCCGTTCAATCCGATACGCACGGGCATTGTTCCTACCTTTGCAGCGATGGGTTAGATTTGATTGGAGCAGCCCAGCACGTTCCTGATCTTGTGCTGGACCATGTCCTTGACCGCCTTGCGGGCCTCGCCCAGATACCCGCGCGGATCGAAGGCCGCCGGGTTGTCGTGGAAGAACTTGCGCATGGTGGCCGTCATGGCCAGGCGGATGTCGGTGTCGATGTTGATCTTGCACACGCCGAAGGTCGCCGCGCGGCGCAAGAGGTCCTCGGGCACGCCCTGGGCGCCGGGAATCTGCCCGCCGTAGGCGTTGGCCATGGCCACGAACTCCTGCGGCACGCTGGACGAGCCGTGCAGCACCAGCGGGTAGCCCGGCAGCATCTTGGTGATGGTCTCCAGGCGCTCGAAGTCCAGGCGCGGGGTGCCCTTGAACTTGTAGGCCCCGTGGCTGGTGCCGATGGCGATGGCCAGGCTGTCGCAGCCGGTCTTGCCCACGAAGTCCACGGCCTGGTCGGGGTCGGTGTACACGTTCTCCTCGCTGACCACGTGCTCCTCGATGCCCGCCAGCCGCCCAAGCTCGGCCTCGACCCACACGCCCTTGTCGTGGGCGTAGGCCACCACCCGCTTGGTCAGGGCCACGTTCTCCTCGTAGGGCAGGTGCGAGCCGTCGATCATCACCGAGGTGAACCCGCCGTCGATGCAGGCCTTGCAGATGTCGAAGTCCGCGCCGTGGTCCAGGTGCACGCAGATGGGCAGGTCGGCCTCCACCAGGGCGGCCTCCACCAGCTTCATCAGGTAGGGCTGGCTGGCGTATTTGCGCGCCCCGGCGGAAATCTGGAGGATGAGCGGGGCGCGCTCCTCCTGGGCGGCCATGACGATGCCCTGGATGATCTCCATGTTGTTCACGTTGAACGCGCCCACGGCGAAGCCGCCCTTGTACGCCTTCTCGAACATCTCTCTGGGTCCGGTCAGGGGCATGGGATCCTCCTCAAAAGTATGAATGACGGCGGCGCCCGGGTCGGGGCCGCCCCTTGCGGGCGTCCTGGATTTCCGCGCGCCACGGCTCCGCGTCCCGGCGGGCCGGAGGGGCGGGTGCGACGCGCGGAGGCAGTCCTCCGGAAACGAGCCAGCTTATAGACGCAGCCCCGTGGGCTGTCAATTGAGGCCCATGCCCTCCAGGGTGCGCATGGCCCCGTCGTCGGTGAAATTGAAGCGCAGCGGCGTCAGGGTGATATGCCCGGCCCACAGCAGGGCGCGGTCCGTCTCCGGGCTCACGCGCTCCTCGGGGATGCGCCCGCCCAGCCAGTAGTAGGTGTGCCCGCGCGGGTCGGTACGCTCGTCGTACCAGTCCTCGTAGCCCGCCGTGGTCTGGCGGCAGACGCGCAGCGGCAGGGCCTCGGCCAGGGGCCGATCCGGAAAGTTCAGGTTCAGCACGCACTGGCGCGGCAGCCCGGCCCATTCCACGCGGTCCACGAAATCCGCCGTCCACTCCGCCTGCCCGGACACGTCCCCCGGGGTCCAGTTGTCCAGCGACACCGCCAGCGCCGGGAAGCCCATCAGCGCCCCCTCGGTGGCGGCGGACACCGTGCCCGAGTAGATGATGTCCACGCCCACGTTGCAGCCCGCGTTGATGCCCGAGACCACCAGGTCCGGCGGCTCGTCCAGCAGCCGCGTCAGGCCGAGCTTCACGCAGTCCACCGGCGTGCCCAGCACGCCCTGGCCGCGGAAGCCGTTTTCGTGGAATTGCTTGACCTTGAGCGGCATGGCCAGGGTCACGGCGTGCCCCACGGCGGACTGCTCGGTGACCGGGGCGACCACACGCACCCGGTGCCCGCGCGCCGTCAGCGCCGCGTACAGCGCCCGCAGGCCCACGGCCTGGATGCCGTCGTCGTTGGTAAGAAGAATCTTCATGGGCCGCAGGCTCCCTGGTTGGCGTTTGCTTCCGGGCCGGGCCGCCTTGGCCGCGCGCCAAAAATCGCGGCGCCCCCGGCGCTCGCCCCCAAGCCTAGCCCAGGCGCGCCATCTTCGCAACGCCCAAGGGCGATTGCGCAGCCCCCGCGCTTCTGCTATCCCTTGCGGGCGGCGCGCCGCGCCGTGCAACCCTTTTTCCCACGCAGCCCATGCACGCCAAGACAACCTTCGTCCGCGACCTGACCCCCGGCCAAAAGGCCGACGCCGTGTTCCTGCTGGCCGAGGCCCGCCAGGGCCAGGCCAAGAACGGCCCCTTCTGGGCCCTGACCCTGGCCGACCGCAGCGGCGAGGTGCCCGCCAAGATCTTCTCGCCCCAGGCCCAGGCCCACCAGGACCTGGCCGCCGGGCGCTTCGTCCACGTGCGCGGGCTGGTCGGCACCTACCGCGACCAGGCCCAGGTCGTGGTGGACGAACTCGCCGTGCTGGACCCCGACGCCGAGGCCGCCCTGACCCTGGCCGATTTCGTGCGCGCCAGCGAGCGCGCCCCCGAGGACATGCTGGCCGACATCGAGGCCCTGTGCCGCGAGCACCTGCACCACAAGCCCCTGCGCACCCTGTGCCGCACCGTGCTCACCGACCCCGGCGTGAAGGCCCGCATCATGGCCGCCCCAGGCGCCGTGAGCATCCACCACGCCTACGCGGGCGGGCTGCTGGAGCACACCCTGGCCGTGTGCCGCGCGTGCATGACCTTCTGCGACCTCTACCCCGACCTGGACCGCCAGGTGCTGCTTGCCGCCGCCGTGTTCCACGACCTGGGCAAGGCCTGGGAATACGCCCCCGGCCCCGTGCGCGAACACAGCGACGAGGGCCGCCTGCTGGGGCACATCTTCATCGGCATGCAGGTGCTCGAACCTTTTCTGCGCAAGGCCAAGGACCTGGAGCCCGAGATCGCCACGCACCTGCGCCACGTCATCCTGGCCCACCACGGCGAGCTGGAATGGGGCTCGCCCAAGCGCCCCAAGACGCGCGAGGCCTTCGCCCTGCATTTCGCCGACAACCTCGACGCCAAGCTCAAGACCGTGGCCGAGGCCGTAGACGAGGCTCTGCCCGACGGCGAAACAGGCTGGAGCCCCTTCGTGCGCCCGCTCTCGCGCTTCGTCTACCGCCCCGCCCGCACCCCCGACCCGTCCCAGGACCGGAAGGACAACCCCAAGGCCCAGCAATGTTCATTACTTTCGAAGGAATAGAAGGCTCGGGCAAGTCCAGCGTCCTGGACCGCGTACAGGAGCACCTCGTGGCCCAGGGCTACGACGTGCTGCGCACCCGCGAGCCCGGCGGCTCGCGCCTGGGTGTGGAGCTGCGGCGCATCCTGCTGGCCGTGGACAACGCCGACCTCACCGCCGAGGCCGAGCTGTTCCTCTACCTGGCCGACCGCGCCCAGCATGTAGGCACCGTCATCCGCCCCGCCCTGGCCGCCGGGCGCGTGGTGCTGTGCGACCGCTACGCCGACTCCACCGTGGCCTACCAGGGCTACGGCCGCGGCCTGGACCCCGCCCTGCTGCACACCTTGAACGACGAGGCCGTGCGCGGGCTGTGGCCCGACCTGACCCTGCTCTTCGACCTGCCCGCCGAACAGGGCCTGCGCCGCGCCCTGACCCGCAACCTGCGCGAGGGCACGCACCAGACCGAGGGCCGCTTCGAGGCCGAGGCCCTGGCCTTCCACGAAACCGTGCGCGAGGGCTACCTGACCCGCGCGGCCCTGTACAACAAACGCTTCCGCGTGGTGGACGCCTCCAAACCCCTGGCCGCCGTGGTCGCCCAGGCCCTGGAGATCGTCGGCCAGAACCTGCGCAAGCGCCCCGAGTCCGCCCAGGGCCCGGCCCCGCGCACCCTGGAGCCCAAGCCGTGACCGCGCCCACGGCCCCCGCAGCGCCCGCCGCCGCCCCGGCCACCGCCGTGGTGCTCACCTGCAACGGCCAGCAGCACCTGGAACGCACCCTGGCCTCCCTGGACTTCTGCCAGCGCCTGCTGGTGGTGGATTCCGGCAGCACCGACGCCACCCTGGACATCGCCCGCGCCGCCGGGGCCGATATCCTCACCCGGGCCTGGGAAGGCACCATCCCCCAGTTCCGCTTCGCCTTCGAGCAGGTGGACACACCCTGGATCGTGACCCTGGACCAGGACGAATTCCTCTCCCCCGAGCTCAAGGCCAGCCTGCGCGCCGCCCTGGCCGATCCCGCCGGGGCCACCGGCTTCTTCTGCCCGCGCCGCTCCTGGTACCTCGACCGCTTCATCCGCCACTCCGGCTGGTACCCCGACCTGCTCCTGCGCGCCTTCCGCCTGGACGCCGTGGAAATCCGCGGCACCCTGCCCCACGAGGAGTTCCACCCCACCGGGCCCGTGCGCACCCTGTCCGGCGACATCGTCCACTACCCCTACGCCGACCTCGCCGAACACCTGGACAAGATCAACCGCTACACCACCGCCGCCGCCGCCGAGCTGCACCGCCAGGGCCGCCCCTCCGGCCTGGCCCGCGCCCTGGGCCACGGCGCAGGCAAGTTCGCCAAGCAATACCTGCTCAAGCAGGGCTTCCGCGACGGCCGCGCCGGCCTCGTCCTCGCCGTGCACGCCTTCCTCTACGCCTTCCACAAATACATGAAGCTCGACGAGCTCAACCGCCGCGCCGGGCACAAGTAGCGGACGCGCCGAAGGCCGCCGGGAGAGGGGGCGGGGGGAACTCCCTTTTTCCCAAGCGCCAAAAGCCGGTTCCCCCCGCCCCCTCTCCCGGACCCTCTCCCCCACCCTCCTCCCGGAAAATGCGCTCTTTGAGGCAGGGTGGCCTGGGTACGGCTGGCGCGAGATGCGGGAGGCTCGAAAGGGGCAGGGCGGACCAGGGATTGGCCTTGACTTCTGTATCCCGATGGATACACTTCTGCCATGAACGTGTTCCACCAGACCGGGGCCTTTGCCGCCTGGCTCGGAAAACTCAAGGACATCAAGGCCAAGGCCCGCATCCTCGTGCGCATCAGGGCTGCGGAACACGGCAACTTCGGCGACTGCGCCCCCGTGGGCGAAGGCGTCTCGGAAATGCGCCTGCACTGGGGCCCGGACTACCGCATCTACTTCTGGCAGGAAGGCTGGCAAGTCTACTGGCTGCTGGCCGGGGGCGACAAAGGCAGCCAGCGCCGGGACATCGAACGGGCCAGGCAGTTGCGCCGCGAAATCGAGGAGGCAAACCGCAATGAAAACAAGTAGATTCGATGCCGTCGATTACCTCGACAGCGAGGAGTTGATGGCTGAATACCTCGCCGCAGCCATGGAAGACGACAACCCCGACGTATTCCTCGCCGCCCTGGCCGATGTGGCCAAGGCACGCGGCATCGCCCGGCTTGCCAGGGATACCGGCCTGGGCCGCGAAAGCCTCTACAAGACCCTCGCCCCCGGCGCCAAGCCGCGCTTTGACACCATCCTGAAGATCACCAAAGCCCTGGGCGTGCCCCTGGCCCCAAAGGCAAACAGCACCACCGGCCTGTAAGAGGGCAGCACTGCCCGGCAGCGCGGGGCAGACCGCCAGGGGCAATGGCGTCAGGTGATACCCCTCTCAGTACACCTCTCCGCCACCCCCGCCCCGGTGCCTCCCCGCCCTGTCCAGCACGCTTTGCCATCGCCCCGGATTCTGCTAGGGTGGTGTCTTGTGGCAGGAGGCTCCGGCATGATCCGTATCGCTCGCACCCTGCGGCCCGCGCGGCTGCGGCAGACCTCACAGGTCTTCTTCGGCCCCGGAGGCGAACGCGGGGGGCGGCGCGCCCTGGCCCGGGCCGCCGTGCGCGCTGCGCATGGCGGGCCCTGCGCAGCCGCCCGGCCCCTGCCTTCCTGCCCCGCAGCCCCCCTTCGCCCCCGCCACACGCAGACCGTCCCCCGCCCGGCGCCCGTTGCCGGAGCGGCCCAAGCGCACCACCCGGCTTCCCGACAGGACGCGCGCCACCCAGGCGCCGGGCACCCCGGGCACCGCTCGAACCACCTCCGGCCCGCTGGCCCCCCGGCCCCGCCGCAGCTCCCGGGCCCCCGGGGCGCCAGGGGGCGGGCATGACCACCGCCCAGCCCACAACCGCCCACGCCCCCGGTGGCCCTGGCGCCCCCGGCGCGCCTCCCGCCGCGCCCATGCCCGCCCCTGGCCAGCGCCGGGCCGCCGTGCGCGCCGCGCGCGATGTGCTGCTCTTCGCCCTGCTGCTGGCCGGGGCCGCCGCGTTCCTGGCCTCGGGCGAACACGGGCTGGGCTACCAGTGGAAGTGGTACCGCATCCCGCGTTATCTCGTGGCGGCGGCGGACGGCGCCTGGACCCTTGGGCCGCTGCTGCGCGGGCTGCTGGTCACCTTCCAGATCGCCGCCCTGGCCCTGGGCCTGGCCCTGGTCTTCGGGCTGGGCGCGGCGGTGCTGCGCCTGTCGGGCTCCTTCACCGCGCGGCTGGTGGCGCGCGGTTACGTCGAAACCGTGCGCAACACCCCGCTGCTGACCCAGATTTTCTTCATCTACTACGTCATCGCCCCGGTGCTGGGCATGGACGCCTTCGCCTCGGCGGTGCTGGCCCTGGCGCTGTTCGAGGGCGCCTACGCCGCCGAGATCTTCCGCGCGGGCATCGTGTCCATCGACCGCGGGCAGTGGGAAGCCGCCCTGGGCACGGGCCTGAGCCGCTGGCAGACCTACCGCCGCGTCATCCTGCCCCAGGCCCTGCGCCGCGTGCTGCCGCCGCTCACGGGGGTGGCCGTGTCCCTGGTCAAGGACTCGTCCCTGGCCAGCACCATCGCCATCTTCGAGCTGACCCAGCAGGGCAACATCATCGCCTCGGACACCTTCCTGGTCTTCGAGACATGGTTCACCGTGGCCGCCATCTATTTGTGCGTGACCCTGCCGCTGTCCCTGGCGGCGGCGGGGCTGGAGCGGCGCATGGGCACGGGGTGCTGACCGTGCCTGCCGCCCGCCCGCGCAACACCCCCTACCCGCCCCCCGAGGAGGACGCCCCCATGCGCATCACCACCCTGACCCTGGCCGCCCTGGTCCTGGCCCTGGCCCTGGCCGCCCCCGCCGCAGCGGGCGACACCGGCGCCGCCCTGACCCGCGAGAGCGCGCTCACCGCCATCATGGAGCGCGGCGTGCTGCGCGTGGGCTTCGACACCTTCGTGCCCTGGGCCATGAAGGACAAGACTGGCGCCTTCATCGGCTTCGAGATCGATGTGGCCGAGCGCTTCGCCCAGGACCTGGGCGTGCGCATCGAGCTGGTGCCCACGGCCTGGAAAGGCATCATCCCCGCCCTGCTCGCGGGCAAGTTCGACCTGCTCATCGGCGGCATGAGCATCCGCGCCGACCGCGCCCAGCAGGTCTACTTCTCCGAGCCCTACTACTACTCGGGCCAGTCCATGGTCGCCAGCCGCGAGAAGGCCGCAGGACTGACCTCCATGCAGGCCTACGACGACCCCGCAGTGGTCATCGTCGCCCGCACGGGCACCACGGCCCAGAAGGCCCTGGAAACGCACTTCCCCCGGGCCCAGAAGCGCCTGTTCGAGAAGGAGCCCCAGGCCCTGCAAGAGCTGCTTGCGGGCCGGGCCCACGCCTTCGTGAGCATGGCCCCCCTGCCTGCCCAGCAGGCCGCCGAAAACCCCGACAAGCTCTTCGTGCCCTTCGAGCGCAACCTGACCAACGAGCCCAACGGCATCGCCATGCGCAAGGGCGACCCCGACCTGCTGAACTACGTCAACAGCTGGATCCAGCAGGTGCGCGGCGAGGGCTGGATCCAGGAGCGCTACCACTACTGGTTCATGACCATGGACTGGAAGGACCGCGTGGAGTAGCCCCGTGCTGCACCGCCCCGCCCGCTTCACGGCCCTGGACGCCGTCCTGCTGTGCGTCCTGGCGGGCGGGGCGGTCCTGCTGGCGTGGCGCGTGTATGCCACGCAGGACTATGCCTGGCGCTGGCACGTCCTGGCCCAGTACCTGCTGCGTTTCGACGAGGCCACCGGGCGCTGGGTGCCGGGGCTGCTGGCCCGGGGGCTGGCCACCACCGTGCGCCTGAGCCTGTGGACCATGGTCCTGGCCACGCTGCTGGGCGGGGCCATGGGCCTGGCCCGGGCCTCGGGCAGCCTGTTCTGGCGGCTGACGGGCGGCGCCTATGTGGGCCTGGTGCGCAACGTCCCGCCTTTGGTGCTCATCTTCATCTTCTACTTCTTCCTGTCCGACATGCTGCTGCGCGCCCTGGGGGTGGACGCGGCCGTGCGCGCCCTGCCGGGCTGGGCCCGCGAGGCCCTGGCCTGGGCCATGGCCCCGGCGGACCAACTGCCGAACTTCCTGGCCGCGCTGATGACCATGGCCGTCTACGAGGGCGCCTACATCGCCGAGCACGTGCGCGCGGGGGTGCAGTCGGTGGAGCGCGGCCAGCGCGAGGCCGCCCGGGCCCTGGGCTTCCCCCCGTGGCAGCAGATGCGCCTGGTGGTGCTGCCCCAGGCCGTGGCGCGCATCGTCCCGCCCCTGGCCGGGCAGTTCATCGCCACCATCAAGGACACGGCCATCGTCTCGGTCATCAGCGTCCAGGAGCTGACCTTCCAGGGCCTGGAACTCATGGCCGCCACCTACATGACCTACGAGATCATGATCAGCGTCACCGTGCTCTACCTGCTGCTGACCCTGACCTGCTCGGCCCTGGCCCGGCGCCTGGAGCTGCGCCTGCGCCGCGCCTGGGAGCCGCCCGCCGCGCCCGGCCCTGTTGACCTCGCCCCGGGCGGCAGGTAGGTTTGTCAGCATCAGGGCCCGCGCGCCCCGGCCCGGGCTCCGGCCCCGGCCCAACCCCAGCCCCGGAGGAACCCCGGCATGAGCCAGAAGAAAGTCAAGGTCTACGCCTTGTCCACCTGCATCCACTGCAAGCACGCCAAGAAATACCTGGACGACATGGGTGTCGCATACGAATGCGTCCACGTGGACGAGCTGACCGGCGACGAGCGCAAGGCCATGGTCGAGGAGGTGCGCCGCTTCAACCCCGCCACCTCCTTCCCCACCGTGGTCATCGACGACAATTGCGTGGTCATCGGCTTCAAGAAGGACGAACTGGACAAATACCTGGGGTAGCACATGGACGCCAAGACGCTGTACGAGGCCCTGCGCAAGATGCAGGAGCCCAAGGGCTATTTCTTCAACAAGGACCTGGACGGCATGACCATGCCGCTGCTGGAAAACCTGCTGGTCAACAAGGCCCGCTACGGGCACATGGTCTGCCCCTGCCGCCTGGGCGCAGGCTCCTTCGAGAAGGACCGCGACATCGTCTGCCCCTGCGCCTACCGCGAGGCCGACGTGGCCGAATACGGCAGCTGCTTCTGCGGGCTGTACGTGACCCAGGCCTGGAACGAGGGCACCATCCCCCAGCGCACGGTCCCCGAACGCCGCCCCGAGGAGAAGCTCCTGGCCGCCCTGCTGGGCGACTGAGGCCGGGCGCCAACGCACACCGCCCCCGCCGGAGTCCTCCGGCGGGGGCGGTTGTCGTTTTGGCCGTGCGGTGCCCTTCAGCCCCGCGTGGTCAGGCCGTATTTGCGCAGCTTGTATTGCAGGGTGCGGCGGCTGATGTCCAGGGCGTCGGCGGTGCGCTGGCGGTGGCCGCCGTACAGGGCCAGGGCCTCGATGATGGCCTGTTTCTCGGCCTCGTCCAGGGAGGGGGCGGCCCGGGGCGGCTGGGGGGCGCCCAGGGGGCCCGGGCCCGGGGCGGACGGCTGCGCGGCCCGGGCCGGGGCGGACGAAAGCACCTGCGGCGGCAAGTCCGCGGCGGAGAGCGAATCCGTGCGCGAAAGCACCAGTGCCCGTTCCAGGGCGTTTTCCAGCTCGCGCACGTTGCCCGGCCAGGGGTAGCGCGCCAGGGTGTCCATGAACGCGGGCGAGACCTCACGCACGGGCTTGTTGTTCTTGCGCGCCAGCTTGCGCAACAGGTGCGCCGTGAGCAGCGGCAGGTCGTCCATGCGCTCGCGCAGCGGCGGGATGGGCACCTCCAGCACGTTGAGACGGAAATAAAGATCCTCGCGGAAGCGCCCGGCTTGGACCTCGGCCACGAGGTTGCGGTTGGTGGCCGCCAGCAGGCGCACGTCCACGGGCACGGCGCCCACCCCGCCCAGGGGCTCCACCTGGCGCTCCTGGATGGCGCGCAGCAGCTTGGCCTGCAAGCCCAGGGGCAGCTCGCCGATCTCGTCCAGGAACAAGGTGCCCCCCGAGGCGAGCTGGAAGCGCCCGGGCTTGTCCTTCACCGCGCCGGTGAAGGCGCCCTTGACGTAGCCGAACAGCTCGCTTTCCAGCAGGTCGCCGGGCAGGGCCGCGCAGTTGACCTTGACCAGCGCCCCGCGCGCGCGCGGGCTGGCGGCGTGCAGGGCGGCGGCCACCAGCTCCTTGCCGGTGCCCGAGTCGCCGGTGATGAGTACCGTGGCCTCGCTGGGCCCGGCCTGCTCGATGAGCCGCTTGACGCGCTGCATGCCTTCGGACTGGCCGATGATCTCGCGCACCTCGGGGGTCATGTCCGCCTCGCGGCGCAGCTCCAGGTTTTCGGAAATCAGGCGCGAATACTCGTAGGCCTTGCCGAGCACGGCCACCAGCTCGTCGTTGTCCGCAGGCTTGGTCAGGTAGTCGAAGGCCCCGCGCTTCATGGCGTCCACGGCGCTGCCCACGGTGCCAAACGCCGTGAGCATGACCACCGGCACCCCCGGCGACTTGGCGCGGATGGCGCCCAGGGCCTCCAGGCCGTCCATGCCCGGCATGCGCATGTCGAGCAGGATCACGTCGGGCCGGGCGCCGGAGAGCAGGTCCAGGGCGTCCTCGGCGCTGGGGGCCTCGGCCACGTCCCAGCCCTCGTCGCGCAGCACGGCGCCGACCATCATCCGCAGGGCGGGTTCGTCGTCCACGACCAGGGCGCGGCGCTTCTGGCTGGCAGCGATCATCACGGTTCTCCCTGTTCAGGTTCACAGGCATCCCCCGCCCCGGCGGGCGGGAAGCACAGCCGGACCTCGGTGCCGTGGTCCGGCCCGTCGCGGCGGGTTTCGATATCCACGCGGCCCCCGTGGTTGCGCACGATGCGGTGCACGATGGCCAGCCCCAGGCCGGTGCCCTCCTTCTTGGAGGTGAAGAAGGGCTCCAGGGCGTGGGCGCGCTCCTGCTCGGTCATGCCCGGGCCGGTGTCGCGCACGGCCACGCAGGCCCGCCCGTCGCGCTGCGCGACGCCCAGCACGATGCGCCGGGGCTCCCCGGGCGGGTTGGCGCCCACGGCGGCCAGGCTGTTGAGCAGCAGGTTCAACAGTGCCTGCTTGAGCATGTCCGGGTCGGCGTGGACCACGGCGGGGGCGCCCGGGTCCATGTCCACCACCAGCTCGGCGCCCTGGTGCTCCAGGTCGAAGCGCAGCAGCGCCCGCAAGTCCCCGGCCAGGGCGGCGGCGTCCACGTCGGCCTTCTCGGGCGCGCGCGGGCGCGAGAGGAACATCAGGTCCGAAATGACCTTGTCCAGGCGGTCGGCCTCGCTGACCATGGTCGCGGCGTACTGCTCCTCGGGCTGGCGGCCTTCGAGCTTCTTCTTGAAGAACTGGGCGAAGCCGCGCAGGGCCGAGAGGGGGTTGCGGATCTCGTGGGCCAGCCCGGCGGCCAGGCGCCCGATGGCCGCCTGCTGGCGCGCCTCGGCCAGATCGTCTTCCAGGGCCTTGAGGTCCGTGCGGTCGCGCACCAGCACCAACCGCTCCCCGGCCTCGCCCTCGGCGGAGGCCGCAGGCGGCAGGGGCATGGACAGGATCTCCAGGCTGCGCCCGCCCGCGCGGGCCTGCTCCCAGCCCTTGCCCCACAGGCACGACGCGCCCGGCACCCCGTCCGTTTCCAGGTCCAGGGCGTCGAAGCGCTGGCCCACCAGCTCGCCGCCGCCTGCCAGCAGATCGCGCGCGGCGGGGTTGGCGGCGCGGATGCCCCCGGCGGCGCTGACGGTGAGCAGCCCGTCGGGCATGGCGTCCAGCAGCCGGGAGTGGAAGGACTCCAGGCGGTGCAGCTCGCGGCCCTGGTCGCGGCGGCGCACATAGGCCGCGCCCAGGCCCCACAGGAACACGGCGACCATGAGCACGTAGCCCGTTTGCAGCAGCGCCGTGCGCCGGAACTTGCCAAATGTTTCCAAATGCTTGTGCGGCGTGATACCCACCACGAGGTAGGGGCCCGCGCCCGGGCCGCCGCGCCCGGCGGCCAGCTCCTGGCCCTCGGGGCACAGCCGGGCCAGGCCGGGCTTGGTGCGCAGGCCGGAGACGAACGTTTCCGCCCCGCCCGAGCCCTTGTACAGCGCGGCCCACTCCCCGGTTGCGGCCAGCTGCTCCCAGGCCGAGGCGGGCAGGGGCGGAATCTCCGGGCCCGTGGCCGAGCGCACACTGAAAAGCACCCGCCCGCCCGCAGCCATGAAGGCCACGAACTCCACATCGCTGGTTTCGATAAGCTCGGAGAGCATCTCGCGCAGCCGGGGCGCCAGCGGGTCGGGCAGGGGGGGCTGCCCGGCGCCGCGCCGGGCGTGCATCCCCGGCAGCAGGCGCTCGAAGCCGCGCATCTCGCGCGACATGGCCGACTCCACCCCGCGCAGGATGACCTGCGAGGACAGGAACAGGTGTTCCTCGATGGTCTGGCGCTGGCGCTCCAGGTTCTGCCAGGTGAGGAAGGACAGGGCCAACCCGATGAGCACCACCGCCAAGGCGGCGGCTCCCAGGTAGGATCGGCTGTCGCTGCGGATGCCTATGTCCATGTGCGTCCTGCCGGGAACCCGGCGCCGCCGTGCGGCGGATGCCCGGGGGCCCGCCCCGCTGGCGGGGCGCCTCCCGGGCATCCGGAGCAGTCTGGCGCCAGGGTGTCCTGGCGGTCAGGAGGTTCAGCCGCCGTAGCCGACGGTCTCGTCCATGTCAGCATCCAGGCCGGGGCCCATGCCCATCATGCCCGGACCCGGCTCCTGGTCCATGCCCATCATGCCCTGGTCGGACGCCGGAGCCTGACCCATGCCGGGGCAGCAGCCCCCGCCGGGGGCCATGCCGGGCCCGGCGCCCATGCCGGGGCAGCCGCCCATGCCGGGCCCCATGCCCATGCCGTGGCCCATCATGCCCTTGCCGTGGCCGCCCATGCCCATATGCCCCATGCCGGGGCCGAAGGCGGCGGGCAGGCCCGCAGCGGCGAGCTTCTTGCGCAGGGCCACCTGCTCGGTGAGCGCGCGCACCTTCAGCTCGCCCAGCTCCTTGGTCAGGCCGTCCACGGCCTTGGTGTCGGGCTTCTCGGCGCGCAGGGCCGCCTCGAGCAGGGCGTGCTTGGCGAGAATCTGCTCGCGCAGGGGGATCATGGCCTTCTGGTGCTCCTCGAACAGGGTCGCGGCCTGTTCCCGCTGCTCGGGGGTCAGGGCCTGCATGGCGCCCAGGCCGCACCCGCCGGGGCCGAAGCCCTGGCCCGCCACGGCCAAAGCCGACAGGGACAGCACCGCCACTGCGGCCAACGAAAGAATCAAAGACTTCCTGGACATGCGTCTACTCCTTGCTGGAATACAGCGTTGCATTCGTGATGGCACCCTTGACTTAGCATGCGCCGTGCCAAAGGTGATATTCAATTATTCCAAACAAATGCGAAGATGCATCCAGCCCTGCGGGCCTGCATGTGCAAAGGCCAGCACAGCACATCCGCCCGCTTTGTGCAAGGCGTTTCACCAGGAGCCCGTTTGCACATCCCGGACCGGGCTGCAAAAGGAGGCAGGCCCCTCCGGGGGGGGAGGGGCCTGCGGCAAGGGGGTTGGGGTGAGGGTGGGAAGGAGGAGGGAGGATCTTGTCTATGTCATCTGCCGAAGCGGTCAGTTGCAACCCATCATCATGCCGCCGCCGCGCATGCCGCCGTGCTTGCCGCCCATGCCCATGCCCATGCCGCCCATGGCGGGCAGCCCGGCCTCGGTCATGGCCTTGCGCAGGGCCACGCGCTCGGTGAACAGCTTGGTGCGCAGGTCGCTGACCTCGGCCACCAGGGCGTCCACGCGCTTGGAGTCCGGGGTCAGGGCCACCAGCTCGGCGTTGAGCATGGCCTGCTTGGCGTACAGCTCGCGGTGCAGGGTGGCGGTCTTCTGCTGGAATTCGGTGAACAGGGCCTGGGCCTTTTCCTGCTGCTCGGGGGTCAGCGCGGCGCCGCCCCAGCCGGAGCAGCCGCCCATCTGGGCCCCGGCATGAGCGCCCTGCCCATGGCCCTGCCCGTGGTTCGCGGCCATGGCCGCGGGATTGAAAATCAGGGCCGCCAGCGCCACCAGGGCACCCATGGCAAAAATTCCGGTGATTCGTCTGGTCATGGTATCCTCCATGCTGTTGTGGCGGGCCAGCGCCGCGCCTTGTGTTCCCGGAGGGCGGACAGGCCGCCCCGTTGCCTGCCCTTAAGCATAGACCATGCCAACACATTATTTCCAATTATTGCATGATGATAATAGCGCACGCCCCCTCCTCCCCCTGCGGTCCACCCAGGGCGTTGTGAATCGCCACGCACATCGGCTTGCACATGCTGTGCAGACCATTGCACAGGGAGCGCGTGCGGCCCCGGCGCCACGCACGGGGCGGCCCGGGGCACAACGCCGCGCCAGAGGGGGGGAAGCGGGAGCGGAACGGGGGGAAGGGCCGGAGGCCAGGCCTCAGCCCGCCACGAGGCGGTACAGGGCGGCGTATTGACGGACCACGGCGGGCAGGGAGAACCGCTCGCCCACGCGCTGGCGCGCGGCCTGGCCCAGGGCCTGGCGCTCTCCGGCGGGCAGGGCCAGCAGCCCGAGCACGGCCCCGGCCAGGGCCTGGGCGTCGCGCGGGGGCACCACGCGGCCCGTGCCGCCGACCACCTCGGCGCTGTCGCCGGTGTCGGTGACCACGCAGGGCACGGCGCAGGCCATGGCCTCGCCCACCACGTTGGGGAACCCTTCGCCGTAGGCCGAGGACAGCACGGCCACGTCCAGGCCCGCCAGCACGCGGGCCACGTCGTCGCGCCGCCCCAGGCGGTGCAGGCGCAGCCCCGGGGCCGCCTCGCGCACCAGGGCCGTGAGCCCGGCGCCGTCCGGGCCGGTGCCGTCGCCAAGCAGGGAGAAGTGCGCGTCGGGCCGCGCCTGGGCCACGGCGCTGGCCGCGCGCAGGAAGGTCGCGTGGTCCTTCTGGGGGTCGAAGCGTGCGGCCATGCCCACCAGAGGCGCCTGCGCGGGCACACCCAGCCCGGCGCGCACGGCCTCGCGCGCCGCCGGGTCGGGGGCGAAGCGCTCCAGGTCGAAGCCGTTGGGGATGACCTCCACCCGCCGGGGGCGGTAGCCCAGGGCGCGGTGCACGTCCACGGCCACGCGCGAGTTGGCCACCACGGCCTCGGGCAGGCGCGAGAGCCGGGCGCAGGCCGCCACGGTGCAGCGCGTCAGGCGCCCGGAATGCGAAAAATCCATGTTCGAGCAGCGCAGGTTCCAAACCACCCGGCCCGTGCCCGCCAGCCGCGCGGCCACGAGCCCCAGCAGGTCGGCGTGGTAGAGCCAGGTCTGCACCACCTGGGGCCGCACCCGGCGCAGCAGGCGCGCCAGGCGCCACAGGGCCCTGGGGTCCACCGCGCCGCGCGCCAGGCCCAGGCTGTCCACGGGCACGCCCGCCGCGCGCACGCGCTCCGCCAGGGGCCCCTCGTCCAGCAGGGTCACCACATGGGAGGCGAACTGGGCGCGGTCCAGCCCGGCCACGAGCTTGGCCAGCATCATCTCCGCGCCGCCGGTGTTCAGCCCGGTGATCAGGTGCACGACGCGGATCACGGCGCGCCCTCCCCGCCGCGGGCCACGGCCTCGAACAGCGCCGCATAGCGCGCGGCCACCGCCGCCGCGCCGTAGCGGTCGCGCACCGTGGCGCGCACGGCTTCCGGGTCCAGGGCCGTGCGCGCGCGCTCCGGCAGGGCGGCGGCCAGGGCCGCAACATCGCCCGCAGGCACCAGCCAGCCGTTCTCGCCCTGGCGCACGATCTCGGCCAGCCCGCCCGGGCAGTCGAAGGCCAGCACCGGCGTGCCGCAGGCCATGGCCTCCAGCACCACGTTGGGGAAACCCTCGTAGCGCGAGGAGAGCACGAACAGGTCCGCCCCGGCCATGGCCGGGCAGGGGTCGGCGGCAAAGCCGGGCAGGGCCACCCGGCCCGCCAGACCCAGCTCGCGGACCCGGGCCTCCAGGGCGGCGCGCTCGGGGCCCTCGCCCAGGATGGTCAGGTGCAGGGCCGGGTCGCCGCTGCGGGCCAGGGCCTCCAGCAGCAGGTCGAAGCCCTTCTGGGCCGTGAGCTTGCCAGCCGCCAGCACGTTGACCCGCCCCGGGGGCAGCCCGGCGCCGCCCCGAGCCGCGCGCGCGGCCACGGCGTCCACGTCCACGGGGTTGTTGATGACCACGGCCCGCGCCGCAGGCAGCCCGAAGGCCTGCACCAGGTCGCGGCGCATGTCCTCGGACTGGCAGACCACGCGGTCGAAGCGCGGGTAGAGCCGCCGGTAGAGCAGCGGCAGCAGGCGCGGCCAGCCGCTGCGCGGCAGGTGCAGGCTGGGGATGTTGGTCTCGCGGCCGATGAAGGCCGTGGAGCGCGGCATGAGCCCGCGCGCGAGCATGACCAGCACGTTGAGGTAGCCCAGGGTCGAGAAGACCACCTGGGGCCGCAGGCGGCGCACCAGGCGCACCAGCCCCGGCACCGCGCGCCGGGCCCGGGCTCCGCCCAGCTCCACCACCGGCACCCCGGCGGGCACGTCCCGGGCGAACTGGCCCTGGGCGGCGCCCACGGCCAGCACGGGCGCGAAGCGCTCCCGGTCCAGATGGGCGAGCAGGGTCAGCATCACGCGCTCCGCCCCCCCGAAGGTCAGCGCAGGCAGGACGAAGACTATGGACAGACGGCCGCTCACTCGCTTCCCTTGCCGCAAACGCCGGGTCCCGTCAAAACCTGTTTTGCGCGCGCCAGGGCCGGAGGGAGCGCGCTGGTCTTTCCCGTTGCCCCGGCTCGCGTTGGGCGGTAAGACCGTGCTCGCACCCCAACCCGCCCGGAGACCCGCGCCATGCCCCAGCTCCCGCCCCGGGACACCCCCCTGCCCCTGCGCGCCGCCCTGCCCTCGCTGCTGCTGCTGGCGGGCCTGTTCTACGCCAACTTCGTCTCGCGGGTCATCCTGGCGCCGCTGCTCGGGCTGGTGGAGCACGAGTTCGGCATCAATCACGCCAGCGCGGGCGGGCTGTTCTTCTTCGTGGCCGGGGGCATGAGCCTGTCCATGACCTGCTCGGGCTTCGTGGCCGGACGCCTGGGGCACCGCCGCACGGTGCTGCTGTCCACGGCCCTGCTGGGCACCTTCCTCATCGGCGTGGGCCTGTCGCGGTCCTTCTTCGAGCTGCGGGCGCTGCTGCTGGCCACGGGCCTGGCGGGCGGGCTGTACTTCCCCTCGGCGGTGGCGACCATCACCACCCTGCTGGAGCCCCGGCACTGGGGCCGGGGCCTGGCCGTGCACGAGATGGCCCCCAACCTGGCCTTCGTCACCGTTCCGGCCCTGGCGGCGGCCCTGGCGGGGGTGCTGCCCTGGCGCGGGGTGTTCCTGCTCTTCGGGGTGCTGGCTCTGGGGCTGGGCGCGCTGTTCAAGGCCTTCGGGCGCGGCGGCGACGCGCGCGGCGCGGCCCCGCGCGCGGCGGCCCTGCGCGAGGTGGTGCTGCATCCGGCCTTCCCGGTGCTGGTGGTGCTGTTCTCCCTGGCCGTGGCCGCGAGCTTCGGGCCCTACAGCATGCTGCCGCTGTACCTGGCCACCGAGCGCGGCATGCGCCCCGAAACGGCCAACGCCCTGCTCACGGCCTCGCGCGTGGCCGGGCCGCTGGTGGCCCTGGCCACGGGCTTCGTGGTGGACCGCATCGGCGCACGGCGCACGGCGGCCCTGTCCCTGGCGTCGTCGGGCGCCCTGACCCTGCTGCTGGGGCTGCTCTCCGGGCCCTGGCTGGCGGCGGCGGTGGTGCTCCAGCCGACCCTGGCGGTGTGCTTCTTCTCGGCGGGGCTCACAGCCATGTCGCAGACCTACACCCAGGGCGTGCGCAATGTGGCCGTGTCGCTGGTGGTGCCGCTGGCCATTTTCGTCGGCTCGGGCGCCACGCCCACCCTCCTGGGCTGGTTCGGCGACCGGGGCGCCTTCGCCACGGGGTTCATGGTCCTTGGGGGCTGCATCCTGGGCGGGGTGCCGCTGCTGCGGCTGGTGCGCTTCTCGCCCCGGGGGGCGTAAGGGCTAGCCTTCGCCCGGAGGGCAGGGGCCGCCCGGCGGGCGCCGGGGGTCGAATTCAAGAATCTCGCGGAACTCCTCGCCGTACAGGCGCAGCATGACCATGGCGAAGGCCAGGATCAGCGGCCCGTAGAGCAGCCCCGCCGGGCCGAAGATCTGCAAGCCCCCGATGACCGACAGGAAGATGGCCAGAAGCGGCATCCCCGACGACCCGCGCATGAAATAGGGCCGCAGGAAGGTGTCGATACTCGTGACGCCCACCCCGCACCAGATCAGCAGGAACACGCCCATCTTCCACTGCCCCGTGAGCAGCAGGTAGGTGCTGGCGGGCACCCACACCAGGCCCGTGCCCAGCACCGGAATGAGCGAGGTGAAGCCCATCATCGTGCCCCAGAACAGGGCCGGGATGCCCGCGATGGCCAGCCCGACGCCGCCCGCCACGCCCTGGAGCACGGCCACCAGCAGCCCGCCCACCAGCACCGCCCGCGACACGTTGCGCAGGCTGGCGATGATGGAGTCCTCCTGGCTCTCGTGCAGGGGCGAGAGGTACTTGACGTAGGCCACGATGCGCCGCCCGTCGCGCAGGAAGAAGAACAGCACAAAGAGCATGATCAAAAAGGAGAACAGCACGTCAACGGCGTTGCCCACGATGGACGTGCCGGTGCTGATCACGGTCTGCCCGAGGTTGCGCGAAAAATCGAGGAGCCCGGCCTGGATGTCCAGCCCGCTCAGGTCCAGGAAGGGCAGGCGCTCGTGCAGCCAGGCCGTGACCTCGTCCACCCGGGCGCGCTGGGCCAGCCGCGCGAAATCCTCGCTGCGGACCCAGGCCGTGAGGTCGGCGATGGAGGTCGCCGCCTGGGACACCAGCCCGGAGAAGAACACGAAGGTCGGCAGGAACACGCAGACCACCACCAGCACCAGCACGGCCAGGGCCGCCAGGGTGTCGCGCCCGCCCAGGCGCGCCGCCAGCCGGGCCTGGAGCGGGTAGAAGATGGCCGCCAGCACCGAGGAGAAGATCACCGGCGCCAGGAACGGGCTGAAGACCCGGTAGCCCAGGTACAGGGCCAGCAGGATCAGCGCGGCCAGGACCCACTTGTAGATGTTCGAGGTCGGCCCCTTGAGGCCCCCCGCGTTGTCGTCGGGAATGGTGCTCATGTTGGGCGGACTATAGGGGAGGACGCGGCGCTTGGGAAGAGCCCATGGCCCCCAGCAGCACGGCGGTGACGGCCCCGGCGTAGCGCGCGATGCCGAAGCGGCCCGCAACGGCCTCGCGCCCGCCCGCCACCAGCCGCTGGCGCAACGCCTGATCGGCGGCCAGGCGCTGCATGGCCTGGCACAGGGCCTGCTCGTCGCCCCAGGGCGTCAGCAGGCCGTTGGCCTCGTGGTCGATGACCTCGGGGATGCCGCCCCGGTCGGCGCCGATGACCGGCACGCCCAGGGCCATGGCCTCCAGCAGCACCAGGCCCACGGCATCGTAGCGCGAGGGCAGCACGAGCATGTCCAGGGCGGCGGTGATCTCCTTGGCCCGCGTCTCGAAGCCGGTGAAGACCACGGACCCGGCGATGCCCAGCTCCCCGGCCAGCCGTTCCAGGGCCGTCCGCTCGGGCCCGTCGCCGACCAGCAGAAGCACCGCGCCGGGCCGCGCGGCCAGAAAGCGCGCAAAGGCCCGCAGCAGCACGTGCTGCCCCTTGAGCTCCACCAGCCGCCCCACGCAGCCCACCACGCACGAGGCCCCGCGCGCCGCAGGCCAGTGCGCCCCAAGGTCCAGGGGCGCCGCCTCCAGGGGCGGCACGGCGTCGGGGACGGTTTCCACCAGCGCCGGGTCCAGCCCCGCGCCCACCCAGTAGTCCCGGCAGGCGCGCGAGTTGGCGATGAAGCGCGCCACCGTCGCGTTGGCCAGGGCGGCCCGGGCCGGGGTGAAGAGCCTGCCGTCCATGGAGCGCAGGTGGCTGACGCAGGGCAGCCCCGTGGCCCGGGCGGCGAACACGCCGTACATGTCGCGGCTGATCTGAGTGTTGCAATAGAGCAGCCCGGCCCCGGTGCGGCGCGCCAGGGCGGCCACATCGCGCACCAGCCCGGCGTGGGCCCGGCGCAGCACGGCCAGCCCCAGGCCCGGGGCCAGCGCGCCGGACCACACCGCAGCCCGCCCCCACAGCCGCGAGGCCACGCCGCGCCGCGCCGCCGTAAGCAGCGGGTCGTGCAGCAACTGCGCCTCGATGCCCAGGGCGCGCACCCGCTCCAGGTGCACCGTCTCGTTCAGGAACCCCACCACCGGCTCGACGGCCTTGCGGTCCAGGGCGGCCAGGAACTGCACGAGAATCTCGAAGGACCCGCCCCCGGAGACGCCCGATTCGAGCACCACGACCTTACGCACGGCCACGGCCCGGCCTCACGCCCGCCCCTGCGCCCCGGGCAGGGGCGCCAGCCCGGGCCCGGCCTGCTCGTAGCCCGCGCCGCAGGCCCGGCAGACCAGGTGCTCATCAAGCTTTTCGCCGCAGGCGCAGACAAAGCCGCGCACCGTGGCCGGGTTGCCCGCCACCAGGGCGTGGTCGGGCACGTCGCGGGTGACCACGGCCCCGGCGCCCACGAAGGCGTAGCGCCCGATGGTGTTGCCGCACACGATGGTCGCGTTGGCGCCGATGGTCGCGCCACGGCGCACCAGGGTCGGGCGGATCTGGTCCATGCGCCGGATGTGCGCGCGCGGGTTCCAGACGTTGGTGAAGACCATGCCCGGGCCGCAGAACACGTCCTCCTCCAGGGTCACGCCCTTGTAGACCGAGACGTTGTTCTGGATCTTGCAGCCGTCGCCGACCACGGCGTCGGGGCCGATGACCACGTTCTGGCCGATGCTGCACCGCGCACCGACCACGCTGCCGGGCAAAACATGCGAGAAATGCCAGATCTTCGTGCCCGCGCCGACCACCGCCCCGGGGTCCACCAGGGCCGTCTCGTGGGCGAAGTAGTCGCCCGAGCCCGTGGGCAGCGGGCAGGCGCCCAGCCCGGTGACGGCGCAGCCCGCGTCCATGGACTTCTGGGCGGCGTGCAGCACGCGCAGCACGGCCAGGCCCTCGCGGCCATCGGTGCGCGGGGCGGCGCCCTCGTCCACGCAGCGCAGGAAATGCAGGCACTCGCGGCGCAGCGGCTCCTCCTGGGCCAGCTCCACGCGCTCGGCCTCGCCGCGCACGGGCACGGGGGCCTGGTCCTTCCAGTCGATGGAGTGCGGGTAGAGCAGCAGCTTGTCAGCCCAGGGCAGGGTGTCGTCGAACACGGCCATCTTGCGGTCGCCCACCACCACGAGCTTCTGCTCTTTGAAGGGGTGCAGCCAGGACACGAAGACGTGGGCTTTGACCCCCGAGGCGAAGGCCAGGTGCGTGGTGGTCACGTCGGCCAGGGCGCTGTGCAGGTAGTTGCCGCCCGTGGCCAGCACCGAGCGCGGCTCCTCGCCGGTCAGCGCCAGGATCATGGAGATGTCGTGCGGGGCGAACGACCACAGGGCGTTCTCCTCGCGGCGGATCTTGCCCAGGTTCAGGCGATGGGAGTAGATGTAGTTGATGCGCCCCAGCTCCCCGCCCCGGGCCATGGCCAGCAGGCGCTCGAAGGCCGGGTGGTACTGGAGCAGGTGCCCGACCATCAGCGTGAGCCCGCGCGCCCCGGCCAGGGCGATGAGTTCGCGGGCGTGGGCCTCGTCGAGCACCAGGGGCTTTTCCACGTAGACATGGCGCCCCGAGAGCAGCGCCTCGCGGGCCACGGCGAAATGCGTCTCCGCCGGGGTGGCCACCACCACGCCCCGGATGGCCGGATGCGTGAGCACGTCGGACAGCGCCAGGCAGGTGTCCACGCCGGGGCACTGCTCACGGAAGCCCGCCAGGGTGGCCTCGCTGCGGTCGCAGATCAGCCCCAGCCGCCCCAGGGCGTGGTAGTTGCGCACCAGGTTCTTGCCCCAGTAGCCCGAACCGATGACGGCGATGTCGCGTGCCATGCGCTCTCTCCTCCCCGGGCGCACTGCGCCCCGTGAACGGCGCCCCGGGCCCGCAGGCGGGCCGGGGCCGGTGGTCAGCGCCCCGGGTCAGCCTGCGGGCGGAAGCCCACGTCGTACTTCATGAGCAGCCCGCGCAGCAGGGCGCGCTCCTGCTCGTCGGCGTCGGCGTAGTAGCTGCTGGTGTAGGGCTCGCAGATGCCGCGCAGGGACAGGATGTACTTCTCCTGGGCCGCCTGCAGGAAGTTGTCCGCCTTCAGGCGCTTGGGCCACTCGCCCAGAAAGGCGTTCAACTCGCGCTGGGCGGCCTTGGCCTCCTCCAGGCGCCCGGCCTGGAAGTGCTCGTAGATGGCGATCATGGCCTCGGGCAGCGCGCTGCCCAGGCTGGAGGTATGCGCCGGGCTGCCCATGCACAGGCAGGCGTAGAACTGGAGCGCCACGGCGGTGATGACCTGGAACTCGTCGCAGGCCATGGACGCGACCTTGAACTGGAAGGCGGCGTCCTTGGTGCTGTACTTGACCCCGGCGATATTCGGGTGGTCCTTGAGCCGGGCCACGAACTCCGGGGTGAAGGGCTTGCTCCAGTTGGCGCTGGTGTACATCCACAGCGGCCTGGGCGCGTGGTCGGCGATGGCCCGGTAGAACCACTCCAGGCGGTCGAAACCGAGCAGCGTGTGGTAGGGCATGACGTGGTACGCGTCGAACTCCAGGTCCGCCGTGTCGTCGATGAAGCGCAGGATGTCTTCCATGGCGAAGAACCCGGCCCCCAGCACCAGCGGGATGCGCCCCGCGTTGCATTCGGTGGCGATGCGCGCCACGCGCAGGCGCTTGTCGTAGCCGAGGTTCATGTCCTCGCTGCCGGTGCCAAGGACCCACAGCCCCCCGATGCGCTGGGAGCACAGGAAGTCCATGAGCCTGCGCAGGGCGGGTTCGTCGATGTCGCCCGTGGCGGTGAAGGGCGTGGCGACCACCGGAACAACGCCGCGGATGGGGCGCGTCTTGATCATGCTGCGTACTCCTTTCAGGCCCGGCCCAGGTGCTGCAGGTAGGCCTGCGCCACCAGGAAGTCGGCCATGGTGTCGATGTCGATGGAATGGAACTGGTCCATGATCACGGGCACCTGGCGCGGCGAGATGAAGCTCGAATGCTCCACGAACCACTGGCGCCGCACGGCGTAGAGCGCCGCGTTGTAAAGGTAGAAGGCCTCGGGGTCGGCGCGGTCGGGCACGGGGCAGTAGTCTTCCAGCGCCCCGCCCCGGATGGCCTTGAGGATCGGGTCGCGCTTCTTGTACGGCCCCTTGACGCTGGCGGCGGAGTCCAGGCCCGAGGCCCACAGCCGGGAGACGGCCTCCTCGATGTGCGCGGGGTCGCGCACCGGGCAGGTGGGCTGGAGCAGGACCAGGATGTCGTAGGGGCGGCCCGTGGCCTGCTCCATGAACTCCATGGCGTGGCGCACGGTGTCGATGTTGCGCACCTTGTCTCCGGCCAGCTCCGGGGGCCGCACGAAGGGCGTGGGCGCGCCGTACTGCCGGGCCACGGCGAGGATCTCGCTGTCCTCGGTGGTCACCAGCCAGTCGGTCAGGCTGCCCGCGCGGGCGGCGGCCTCGATGGTCCAGGCCAGCAGGGGCTTGCCGCACAGGGATTTGACGTTCTTGCGCGGCAGCCGCTTGGAGCCGCCCCGGGCCGGAATGACCCCCAGCACCCGGGGTGCGGCAGCGGGTTGCGTCATGATGCCCTCCGCAGGGAAAGAAGTTCGTCGATGCGCGCCATGGTCGGGGTAACGTCCCCGTGCATGGCCTCGATGTCCAGGGTGGTCGCCCGCTCGGCGTCCAGGAAGCGGCCCAGGGCCTGGTCGTGCCCGTCGGCGTCGCGCACAGCCGGGGCGGCCAGGGCGTCCAGGATCACGCGGTCCAGCTCCCGCGGGTCGGGCGCGCGGTGCAGCCCGGGCAAAACGTCGTAGAAACAGGGCTCAAGGGCCAGCACGCGCCGCCCCAGCAGCAGCCCCTCCCAGCCCGTGGAGCCGTTGTCGGTGACCACCAGTTCGGCGTGGCGGATGTACTTGAACTGCGGGTCCAGGGGGTGGACCAGCGTCACGTTGGGGATGGCCGCCAGGGCGTCCAGGAAGGCTCCGGTACGCCGCCCCCAGTTGAAGCGGTGCTCGCGCACCAGCAGGCGCAGCCCCGAGGGCAGCATGGACGACAGGAAGCGGATGGCGTGCAACTGGTCGTGCCACAGCGGAGCCTTGTAGTTGAGCATCAGCTCCGGCTCCTTGTGCAGCGGGTAGTACACGTAGGGCATGGCCGCCAGGGCGTCCTCGCCGAAGGTGGCGAAGCGCCCGGCGTGCCAGCGCTGGGCCAGCAGGACCCGGTAATACTCGCAAACTTTGGGCAGCACGGCCATGGGCGCCTTGCCCTGGCCCCCGCCCAGCCGGTGCAGGACCCCGGCCTTGGCCAGGGCCAGGAACTTGCGGTGCTCCGTGGCCCAGTCGCTGGTGCGGGCCCAGTTGGCGGCGATGTAGTCCACGGTGCGGGGCCGGGTGCGGAACTCGTCCAGGAACCCGGCGGCGAAGTCCGACGCCGGGCGGCCCTGGGCGGTGTACTGCGCGAACAGCTCCCGCCCCGGGGTGTTGTACATCAGGTAGTCGTCGGTCCAGAAGGCGCGCTTGCCGATGGCCTTGGAGAACTGGCAGCACAGCATGGGCACCCCGGCGCGCACGGCCAGCATCCGGGCCACGAACTCCAGGGGCGCGTTGAAGGCGCGGGCCAGCACCAGGTCGGGCTGGAAGCGCTCGAAGAGCTGCTCCACGAAGCGGAACACCCGCAGGGCGATGCGCCCCGGCAGCGCGGTGTCGGCCAGGCAGCTGGCGCGCGGCTCCAGGGCGGGCCAGTAGAAGGCGCCCAGGGAATAGCCCGCGCCGATGTCGCGCTCGCAGGCCAGCAGGAAACGCCCCAGGGCCCGGCCCGAGGCCCGCTCGCACTCGGCCACCAGGGCCGCCACCCGCGCGACCTCGCCGGGGTCGCGCTCCCAGTCCTGGGGCGCATCTGTGTCGGGGGCGTCCACGTGCTCGGCCCCGGCGGCGAAGTTCGCCGCGTAGGGCTGGCGGAAGCGCCGGGGGCAGACGATGGCCGTGCGCGCCCCGCGCTGCCCCGCATAGGCCCCCAGGAGCGAGGCGAAAAAGCCGCTCCAGATGGTGCTGTGGAAGTACAGTATCTTCATGCGCGGCCCACGCCTCAGCCCTGGCCGCCATGGCCCAGGGCCGCCCGGACCCGCGCGGCGATGCTCGCGGCGTCCAGCCCGTGGTGGGCCAGGATCTCGTCGTTCCAGCCGCAGGCGGAGATGCCCTCCACCCCCAGCCCGACCCAGCCCACGCGCCGGGCCAGCCCGGTGCGCGCCAGGGCTGCGGCGAGCATCTCGCCCTGGCCGCCCTGGGCGCTGTGGTCGTCCACCGTCACCAGCACCCGGCAGCCTTCCAGGGCCCCGGCCAGCCAGGCGGCGTCCACCTCGTTCAGCCAGGGCAGGTTGGCCACGGCCACGCGCACGCCGTGCTGCGCCTCCAACAGCTCCGCCGCCTTGCAGGCCTGGGCAAGCATCACCGGGCCGTAGGCCACGATGAGCGCGTCCTGGCCCTGGCGCAGCAGGCAGCCCCGGCCGCGCGCGGGCGCGTAGCCCTCGGGCAGCGCGTAGGGCACGTCGCAGGGGATGTTGACCATGCGCAGGTAGCAGGGGCCGTCCAGCTCGTCGGCGAGGTAGTCCAGCAGCAGGCCCACCTCGGCCTCGTCGGCGGGCTGGGCCATGACCAGCCCCGGGATGGCCCCCAGGGCGGCGATGTCACGCACGCTCTGGTGGGAATGGCCCGGCCCGGCGGGCAGCAGCCCGGCCAGGAACCCGCAGTAGATGACGTGGGTCTGCTCGGTGGCGTTGTTGAAAATCTGCTCGTTGGCCCGGGGCGTGAGGAAGCAGGCGAAGGAATGGACCACGGGCAGCCTGCCGCGCAGGGCCAGCCCGCCCGCCTGGGAGACCATGTCCTGCTCGGCGATGCCGCACTCGATGAACCGCCCGGGGTGGCGCTCCTCGAAAGGGATCAGCCCGCAGTCGAGCTTGAGGTCCGCGTCCAGGGCCACCACGTCCTCGCGGCGGTCGGCCAGGGCCACCAGGGCCTGGGCATAGGCGGGCACCAGCCGCTGCGGGGCGGCGGGCACGCTGCGCCGGGGCTCGGCCTCGGCCACCAGGGCCAGGGGCGCCGCGCCCAGGGCCGCCAGGGCCGCGTCGATGCGCGCGCGCAGCTCCGCCACGGCGGCCTCGTAGTGCTCGCGGCTGGGGGCGCCGCTGTGGAAACGGTACAGGCTGCGGTCGGCGGCGGGCACGGCGTGGTTCATGAACGACACGCCCCGGCCCTTGACCGTGTCGGCCACGATGACGCTGGGGCGCGCGGTCTCGGCCCGGGCGGCGGCCAGGGCCGCACCCAGGGCCGCGCCGTCGTGGCCGTCCACGCGCTGCACATGCCAGCCGAAGGCCGCGAACTTGGCCTGCAGGTCGCCCAGGTCGCTGGTCTGGGCGACCCAGATGTCCGACTGGATGCGGTTGTGGTCCACGATGACGGTGATCTCGGCCAGCCCGTGGTTCACGGCCTGGGGCAGGGATTCCCAGAACTGGCCCTCCTGCAGCTCGCCGTCGCCGGTGAGCACATAGAGGCGCTCGTCGCGGCCCGCCAGGCGCGCAGCGCGGGCCATGCCCTTGGCCTTGGACACGCCCATGCCCAGCGAGCCGGTGTTGGTGGCCATGCCCGGCACGTGGACGTCGGGGTGGCCCGGCAGCCCGTCCAGGCGGCGCAGGGCGTGGATCTTGTCGAACTCCACGATGCCCAGGGCCGTGAGCACGGCGTAGAAGCCCGGGGCGTCGTGGCCCTTGGAGGAGAAGTAGGTGTCGCCGGGGCGCAGTTCCTCCAGGTAGAGCCAGGACACGATGTCCAGGCTGCTGAAGCTCGACCCGATATGCCCGGACCCGGCCCGGGCGATCATGTACAGGGTGTTCAGGCGGCAGGCGTCGGCGAACAGGGCCGCGCGCTCCGGGGCCGGGCACTCCAGGGCCCGCAGGCGCCCGAATTCGTCCTTGGGCACATAATGCAGCATGGTCATGGCTTCCATCCGGTGATGCGTCCGGCCTACAGGTCGGCCTGGTCGGTGTTGACGTAGATGTCCTTGAGTTCGCAGTACACGTCCAGGGCTTCGGTGCCCGGCTCGCGCGAGCCGTTGCCCGACTGCTTGACCCCGCCGAAGGGCATATGCGGCTCGCTGCCGAACGTCCCCGCGTTGACCACGGCCACCCCGGCCTCCACGCGCCGGGTGAACTCGGTGGCGCGGCTGAAGTTGCGGGTGTGGATGCAGGCGGTCAGCCCGTAGTCCGAGGCGTTGGCCAGGGCCAGGGCCTGCTCGAAGCCCGCCGCGCGATACAGGCAGGCGATGGGCCCGAAAAGCTCCTTTTGCGAGATCTCCGCGCCCGGGTCCGCGCCCTCGATGAGCGTGGGCGCCAGGTAGAAGCCCCGGGCGTGGGCCGGGCCCGTCAGCCGCTGGCCCCCGGTGAGCACCCGCGCGCCCTGGGCCTCGGCCCGGGCGATGGCCGCCAGCATGTTCTCCAACTGGCGGGCGTTGATCACCGGGCCGTAGTAGTCGTCGTCCGTGGGGCCCACGGTGAGGCGCGCCGTGGCCTCCAGCAGCATGGCCCGGAAGCGGTCGTACACCGCGTCGAAAATGATGATCCGGCTGGCCGAGGCGCAGCGCTGCCCCGCGTTGCTGAAGGCCGAGGCCAGCACCCAGCGCACGGCGTTGTCCAGGTCCGCGTCGTCGCAGACCAGCAGCGGATTCTTGCCGCCCAGCTCCAGGGAGACGCGCGCCAGGCGCTGGGCGCACTTGCCGGCGATCATCCGCCCCACCGCCGTGGAGCCCGTGAAGCTGACCACGCCCACGTCCGGGTGCTCCACCAGGGGCTGGCCCGCCTCGGGGCCGTAGCCCTGGACGATGTTCAAAACGCCGTCGGGCAGCCCGGCCTCGCGGGCGATGTCGCCCACGAGCCAGGCCGTGCCCGGGGTGTCCTCCGGGGCCTTGAGCACCGCCGTGTTGCCGCAGACCAGGGCCGGGAAGACCTTCCAGGCCACGTTGGCCACCGGGGTATTGGCGGCGATGATCAGCCCAGCCACGCCCACGGGCTGGCGCACGGTCATGGCGTATTTGCCGGGCACGCCGCTCTGGCAGGTGCGCCCGAACAGGCGCTGGCCCTCTCCGGCGTAGAACAGCCCGCAGGCGATGGCGCCGCCGGTCTCGCCCTGGGCGTCGCGGGGTGACTTGCCCGTTTCGCGGGCGACCACGGCGGCGAGCTCGGCGCTGCGCCTGCGCATCCCCAGCACCACCTCGTGCAGCAGCATCCCGCGCTGCACGGCGGGGGTGGCGGCCCAGGCGGCCTGGGCCCGCCGGGCGGCGGCCACGGCGGCGTCCACGTCGGGCGCGCCCGAGCGGGCGGCCCGGCAGAGCACCTCGCCGCTGGCCGGGTCGAGCTTGTCCAGGGTCTGGCCGCTGGCCGCCGGGCAATCCTGCCCGGCCACGATGTTGGGCACGGTTTCGGGCATCGGTCTGGTCAAGAGACTTCCCTCGGGTTGCGGGTTACCACGCGGTCCAGCCGCCGTCGATGACGAGGTTCGCGCCCGTCATGTACGACGATGCGTCGCTGACGAGAAACACGATGGCCCCGTTGTACTCGTCCTCGCGGGCCATGCGGCCCAGGGGCACCCGGGCGTGGTACCCGGCCAGGAATTCCTCGTCCTGCCCGTTGAACACCCCGCCGGGGGAGATGAGGTTGGCCCGCACGCCGCGCGGCGCGTAGTACGTCGCCACGTAGCGCGTCAGGTTGAGCAGCGCCGACTTGGACGCCGCGTAGGCCACGGGCTTGAAGAAGGTTTCGCCCCGCCTGCGGCGGTACTCGTAGAGGCTCTGGTCCGGCGACACCAGCCCGTAGGTCGAGCAGACGTTGACGATGGAGCCCCGGCCCGCCTCGGCCATGGCCCCGCCGAAGACCTGGCAGACCAGGAACACGCCCTTGGCGTTGACGTCCATGACCTTGGTCCACGACTGCTCGGGGTAGGTCTCGAAGGGGCCGTTCTCCCCCGCGGGGGCCCCGGGGGGCGAGTCCAGGGCCGCGTTGTTGATCACGGCGTGGGGCACGCCCCAGCGCGCGGCCACGGCGTCCAGGGCGGCCTGCACCGCGTCGCGGCGCGTCACGTCCAGGCTGTGGTACATCAGGTCCGGCCCGCCGCCCAGGGCCTCCAGCACGGCCCCGGGCGCGGCGGGCAGGTCGAGCAGGGCCACCCGCGCGCCCCGGGCCAGCAGTTCGGCGGCGTACTGCCTGCCGAGCTGGCCCAGGCCGCCGGTGATGGCCACCACGCGCCCCGCGATATCGAACACGTCCTTGCGCATGGCTACTTCAGGCCCTCGAAGGTGATGTTGGCGTCCTCGGCCAGGGGCTGGGCCAGGGCGCGGCCCAGCACGGCGTCCAGCTCGTAGGGCGCCAAACCGTCGCCAGGGGACTTGATGGCCACGTCCTGGCGCGTGAGCACATGCCCGGCGGGCAGGTCGCGGGCGGCCACCAGCTTCTTGGACATCTTGTACAGGGGCCGCTCCTCGCTGGGTAGGCGGCGCTTGACGCCATCGCCCAGGGCCACGCGGGCTCGGCGCAGGTTGCGCACCAGCCGCCGCAGGCCGGTGGGCGCCAGGGAGAAGGCGTGGTCCGTGCCGCGCCAGGCGCGGTTCAGGGTGAAGTGCTTCTCCACCACGCGCCCGCCCAGGGTGAAGGCCACCAGAGCCATGGCGATGCCGCTCTCGTGGTCCGACAGGCCGATGACGTTGTCCGGGAACTCCCTGCGGAAGGTGTCCACCACCGCGATGTTCATGTCCTCGTAGTTCTCCACCGGGTAGCAGGCGGTGCACTGCAGGATCACGAGCTGGGGGTTGATGGGCATGATGGCGTCCACGGCGCGGCGCACGTCGGCCAGGGTGCCGCCGCCGGTGCTCAGGATCATGGGCTTGCCGATGGCGGCGATGTGCCTCAGCAGCGGCGTGTTGTTCAGGTCCGCCGAGGCGATCTTGTACATGGGCATGTCCAGCTTGGCCAGGAAGTCCGCACTCTCGAAATCGAAAGCCGTGCTGAACATGGCCAGCCCCAGATCCCGGGCGTGGGCCTGCAATTCGCGGTACTGGTCGGTGTTGAACTCCAGGGCCTCGCGGTGCTGGCCGTAGGTCGGGCCGTAGCTGTTCTCGCCCGTGTAGGGGGCGTCGTAAAGCTGCCGGGTGAACAGCGATTTGTTGTGCCGCTTCTGGAGCTTCACGGCGTTGGCGCCGCACTCCTTGGCGGTGGTGAACATCTCCTTGGCGATACGCAGGTCGCCCTGGTGATTGTGGCCGATCTCGGCGATGACGTAGGCATCCGTATCGTCGGCCACGCGGACGCCATCGAGAATGATTTCGCGCATGCCTTGCACTCCTTGCCGGGAAGCCGCGCAGGCCCCCGAAGTTGGTGAAGCCCTCCGGAACATCCGGAAGGGCGGATCGTCGTCTGCCGCCACGCGGGCGGCCGGACGGGCCTCAGCCCCCGGCCCGGCCCGGCGCCCCGGCGGCCCCCAGGGCGAACAGCGCCCTGGCCATGAGATAATCGTCCTCTTCGTCCACGTCCACCGAGGCGCATTTGTCCATGACGTACCCGGCCACCGCCCCGCCGTAGAACCCGCCCCAGCGCCGCCAGGCCTCGATGCGCGACAGGTACAGGGCCCCGTTCGGGCGGTAGAGGGTCGGGTGCTGCTGGCTGCGGGTCCGGCCCTGGCGCAGGGGGGAGCCCTCAGGGATGTCCAGCAGGCCGCCGCGCAGCTCCACGCCGAAGGCCACCGGCGCGGGGAAGGCCGTCACGGCCACCACGGCGTCCACCCCCGGGGCCAGCAGGGCCACGGCCTCGCGGATATGCCCGGCGCCGCGCAGGGGCGCCGTGGGCAAAAACAGGCCGCACAGCCCCGCCCGGGCCCCCAGGGCGTCCAGCACCTGGGTCAGCACCTGGGAGGTGGTGGCCTGGTCCGAGGCCAACTCCGCCGGGCGCTCCATGGCCCGGACGCCCGCGTAGCCGCGCGCCAGCTCCAGCACGGCGGGGTCGTCGGAGGAAACCACCACCGTATCGAAGGCCCCCGAGGCCAGCACGGCCTCGATGGTCCAGGCCGTCAGGGGCTTGCCGCCCAGGGGCAGCATGTTCTTGCCCGGCAGCCGCCGGGATCCCGCGCGCGCCGGGATGAGCGCCAGACGCAGGCCCGTCACGGCTCCACCCGCACGGCCAGGCTGCCCCCGGGCCAGCTTGCGTCCAGCGCCACCGCGCCCCGGGCGGGGAACTCCCGGCGCCAGAGCGTGCCCAGGGACACCAGGTCTCCCGGGTGCAGGGTCGTGAAAGTGCCCAGGAAGGACAGCACGTCCAGCGCACCCAGGCGCACGGCGGTGGACACCGCCTGGGGCTGCCCGTCGCACTGCGCCGTGAGCCCCAGGGCCTCCGGGGCCAGGGCGGCTGCGGGCGGCAGGGGCGGGCCCACCAGGTTGGCGTGCTGCCCGAAGCGCGCGTAGTACTGCGCCACGCCCAGGTCGCGCACCGAGGGCGCCACCAGGGCGTCGGCCAGCCCGGTGTCCTCCAGCCCGGCGCAGACCCGACAGGCGCGCACGTCCGCCGGGGTGGCCGGACGGCCCCGTAGCGGCGCGTCCAGCTCCACCAGCACGTCCAGGCACAGGGCGAAGCGCGCGACCCCCGCGTTCAGGGCGATGGGTCCGCCGCCCTCGCGCCAGGCGGGCCGGGGCAGGTTGAAACACAGCGGGTAGTCCAGGGCCGCGATGCCCTGGCGTTGCCGCTCGGCCTCGGTGCCGTTGATGTTCAGCCACAGGGTTCTCATGGGCGCCTCAGGTCGTTGAAATGCGTGCGCAGCGCGCCCAGGCCCTCGATCTCCAGCTCCACGTGGTCGGCGGGCCCCAGGGGCTGGTCCGCAGCCAGGGTCACTCCGTCGATGCCCATGGTGCCCATGTGGATCACGCTGCCCGGCTCCAGGGTGAACAGGGCCGAGAGGTAGGCGATGGCCGTGTCGATACCCACGACCATGGCGTTGGTGTGGCTGCGGTCCCGCACCTGGCCGTTGACGCGGGTCCACATGAGCAGCCCGTAGGGGTCGGCGACCTCCTCGCGGCTGACCAGGGCGGGCCCCATGGGGCAGAAGCCATCGCTGCCGCGCCCGTAGTAGCTGGTCACCAGCAGCTCCATGAAGCTCGGCTCCCCGGCGGGGTTGCGCTCCCGGGCGAAGTCCTTCCACTGGTTGCCGATCATGTCGTTGACCACGGTGTAGGCAGCCACGTGCTCCATGGCCCGCTCGCGGCTCACGTTGCGGGCCCGCCGCCCGATGACCACGCCCAGCTCCACCGCGCAGCGGAAGCTCGTCACCTCCGGCCCGAGGGTCACGGTCTGCCCGTGGCCGGACAGGCTGGCCCAGGGCCGGGTGTAACCCACGGGATAGGTGGGCACCGGGGCCGCGGTCTTGCGCCAGACCATGGGGTTGTTGCCCGCCAGGCCAAAGATCAGCGGCGCCGCGGGCAGCGGCGGCAGGAAGGGCGCGTCCGCAGGCACCTGCGCCCCGGGCGGGGGCCCGGCGGAGGCCAGGGCCGCGTCCATCTCGCCCAGGTAGGCCCACAGGCCGTCCACGGCCAGCAGGTTGTCCGTCCACGGCCCGTCCTCGCGGGCCACTTCCCGGGGGGCGCGCTCCGCCAGGCCCAGAGCCCGGCCACAGGCCAGGGCGTCCAGCCAGGCGTCGCCCCGGGCCAGACAGATCCTGGCCCTGCCCGCCACCTCGCGCAATGCAACCTTCATCGTCGTCTCCGCGCGCTCCGGCCGGGCCGGGCGCCGCCTGCGCCATGGGCGCTATCCGAAAAGCGAACAGTCCTGCCGCGCGCGCTGGTAGTCGTTCATATGCCCGATGTCCAGCCAGTATTCAAAGATGGGAAAGGCCGCCACCAGCCGCTCCTGCGCGCGCAGGCGCTCCAGCAGCGTGGGCATGTCCAGGTAGACCCCGGGCTCCACCAGGTCCAGGGCGGAGGGGTCCAGCACGTAGATGCCCGCATTGACGAAGAACGTGTGCAGCGGCTTCTCCTCCATGCCCAGGATGCGGTGCCCGTCGCACCGGACCACGCCGTAGGGAATCTGGAGGGAATACTCGCGGATGCACATGGTCGCGGCGGCGCCGTGCTCGCCATGGAATTGCAGCAGGCGCTGGAAGTCCACCCGCGTGAGCAGATCGGCGTTCATGACAAAAAAGCTCTCGGCGGGCCGCTCGGGCAGCAGGGACAGCCCGCCTGCGGTGCCCAGGCGCGTGGTCTCGCGCAGGTAGTCGATGTGCACCCCGAAGGCCGAGCCGTCGCCGAAATGCTTCTCGATGGCCTCGGCCATGTAGTTGACCGAGATGCAGAAGCGCCGGAACCCCGCGGTGCGGAAGTTGACCAGGATGGTTTCCAGGATCGGCCTGCCGCCCACGTCGAGCATGGGCTTGGGGCAGGTTTCCGTGAGCGGCCGCAGGCGCGTGCCCAGGCCCCCGGCCATGAGCACCACCACGTTGTCGCGGCTCTCGGGCTCGAGCACCTCACGCAGCAGCTCCAGGGCGACCACCCGGCCCTGGCCGTCCAGCACGGGCAGCTGGCGCACGCGCTTCTCGCGCATGATCTGCAGCAGCTCGGCGGGGCCGGGCCCGGCCTGGGCCGTCACCGGGGTGCGGTTGAGCACGCGCTCCACCGGCTCGGCGAGCTCCACGCCCTGCAGCAGGCCCCGGCGGATGTCGCCGTCGGTGACGGTGCCCAGCAGGTGGTCGTCCTGGTCCACCACCAGCCCGATCTGGCAGCTGCTCGCGTCGATGGCCGCGAGCAGTTCCCGGATGGGGGTTCCCGGGGCCACGGCAGCCTTGCGCCAATCAACCATGATCCTGCCCGTCCGTTTTGGGTGTTGCGCCCCCGCAGGGGGTCGGCTGGTCCAGGGGCTCGTCGGGCGCGTAGTCGCGCGCGGCGGGCTGGCCCAGCAGGTCGAAATAGCACAGCGGCGAAATGCCGCCCCCGGGCCGCTTCACGGCCAGATTGTCCGGGGTGAACAGCTCGCCCCGGGCCACGGGCCGGGCCGCCACCAGGCTCTTGCGCGCCACGGCCAGGTTGGGCAGCTCGCTGGGCGCCGGGCGCTTGTCCGCCGAGCCCAGGGCCAGCTCCACCTCGCGCACGGCGCGCACCATGGCCGCCAGTTCGTCCGGCTCCAGGCTGGCGGCGTGGTCCGGCCCGGGCAGGGTCCGGTCCAGGGTGAAATGCTTCTCGAGCACCACCGCGCCCCGGGCGGCAGCAGCAACGGGCACGGTGATGCCCCGGGTGTGGTCGGAGTAGCCCACGGGCAGGCCGAATTCCCGGGCCAGGGTGTCCATGGCCAGCAGGTTCACCTCGTCCAGGGGCGCGGGGTACTCCGTGGTGCAGTGCAGCAGGGTCACGCGGCTGCGCAGGAGCTCCCGGGCGCCGGGGGCGTCCAGGGCCCGGCCAAAGGCCGCCGCGCAGGGCTCCCCGGCCCCGAGCATCCCGAAGGCCAGCACGCCCAGGGCGGCGCGCACGTCGCCCAGGGTGCACATGCCCGTGGACAGGATCACCGGCAGCCCGGTGCGGGCCGCGCCGAGCAGCATGGGCGCGTCGGTCACGTCCCCCGAGGGCACCTTGATCCTGCCGATGCCCACCTCCAGCAGCAGGGCCAGGCTCTCGCGGTCGAAGGCCGTGGACATGAACTCGATACCGCGCTCGGCGCAGCGCGCGGCCAGGGCAGCGAAGGCCTCGCGGCCCAGCTCCAGGGCCTTGAGCATTTCGAACTGCCCCTGGCCCCCGCCGGTGGCCCGGCTCTGGTACGCGGCCTTGGGCGCGTCGCGCGACACGAGGCTCTCGGCGCGGAAGGCCTGGAACTTCACGGCGTCGGCTCCGGCCCGGGCGGCGGCGTCCACCAGCTCCAGGGCCATGTCCGGCGAGCCGTTGTGGTTCACCCCGGCCTCGGCGATGATGAAGACGCGCGGTTCAGACATGGCCGCCCTCCCCGGGCAGGTCGAAGAAACGTTTCATGAGCAGGGCCTGCGGGTCCGGCTCGGCCTTGAGGGCCGCCAGGATGCGCCCGCTGGCCTGGCCGTCGCCGTAGGGGTTGACCACCTGCGAGCAGTCCAGGGCCAGGGCCCGGCCCACGGCGTCCGCGATGGCCGCCCGCCCGGGGGCGCAGTGCAGCACCGAGGCCGCCCGCATCCGCCCGCGCTGACGGGCGCCGATGTCCACCGTGGGCACCTTGAACGACGGCGCCTCGTAGATGCCGCTGGACGAATTGCCCACCACGGCGTCCACCGCCGCCAGCGCGCCGAAGTAGCGGCGCATCCCCAGCGACTTGCGCACCAGGATGCCCGGGCGCCCGGCGGCCCACCGCTCCAGCAGGGCCAGGATGTCCAGCCCGCCGGTGTCGGCGTTGGGCGCCGTACACACCACCCCCAGCTCCTTGCCCGCCCCCAGGTCGTCCAGGGCGCCCAGCAGCTCGGCGCACTGCGTGGCCGGGGGCGTCGGGTCCAGGGTTACCGGATGATAGGTCACCAGCACGTTGCGGGCAAGGAAGGTGAAGCCCAGTTCGCGCTCCAGCTCCGCGCGGGGCATGGGCGGCTCCCGCAACAGGTCGTCCAGGCTGGTGGCGCCCACGGTGAAGACCCGCGCCGGGTCTTCGCCGAGCTGGACCACACGGCGCGAGGACCGCTCGTTGGTGGTGAAATGCAGGTGGGCCATCTTGGTGATGCCGTGGCGCAGGGCCTCGTCGAAGGCGCCCTCGGTCACGTCACCCCCGGCCAGATGCGCCACGGGCACGCGCGCGAACAGCGCGCCCAGGGCGGCGGCGAAGGTCTCGTAGCGGTCGCCCAGCAGGACCACGAAATCCGGCTCCAGCCGCTGGAACGCGGCGGCCAAGAGCGGCACGGCGGCGCCCACGCAGCCTGCCACGTCCAGGGCTCCGGTGCCCGTGAAGGGCAGCGCCACCCGCTGGTCGATGCCGAACCCGTCGGCCTCGATCTCGCGCCAGGTGTCACCGAACGCGGGCCACAGGTGCATCCCCGTGACCACCACCTGCAGCAGGCAGCCGGGGTCGGCGGCTGCCAGGCGCATGAGCGGGCGCAGGTAGCCGTAATCGGCCCGCGAGCCCGTGACCACGCAGATGGTGCGGCGTCCGGCCCTAGACATGGAAATACCGCTCCACGTAGCCGTAGTCGATGTCGGGCTGCTCGCGGGTCAGGGCGTCCATGAGCATCCGCTCGTCGTAGCGGATGCGCCCGCGCTCGTCGAAGCGGGCCGGGATCAGGGTACAGCGGCGGGACAAAAGGGGCAGCACGTCGGGGTTCCAGGTGTTGCCCTCGATCTGCAACAGGATCACCGGGCGGTTGGAGCAGACCGCGCGCCCGAAGGTCGAGGTGCCGATGTGGGTGAAGATGTAGGCCTCGGCCTCGTCGGCGGACTGCTCGAAGGGCGTGCGCACGATCCGCTGGCAGCGGCCCTCGAAGATGCCCTCGGACTCGCCCTCGGTGTCCGGGTGCATCTTGTAGATCACCTCGCCGTCGAACTCCCGCAGCTGGTCGAGCAGGTGCAGCTGCACCTCGAGCTGGTAGGAGAAGAAGTTGGCCTCGACGATGAACGGCCCCAGGAAGGCCTTGAGGGGGTAGCCCATGACCATGGCCGAGCGCACGCGGCGGATGGGCGGCCTGGAGCGGTAGTCGGCGCTGAGTTTCTGGTACCTGTCGGTGCCCACGGCGTCGAAGGTCACGGGGCAGAGCCTGCCCAGGGGCGACATGGCGTGCACTTTGGCGAAGTTCTCGCTCATGGCCCGGGTGGGGCAGACGAACTCGTCGCACTGGGCGAACTCCACGTAGGAGTCGAACAGCTCCAGCAGGTTGCCCACCGGGGTGCCGTGGGCGAAGCCCACCACCCGCGTGCCCCGGCGGCGCGCGGCCAGCACGATGGCCCGGTGCAGGGGCTGGCCGACCTCGCTGAGCAGGATGGTCCGGGGCAGGCGGCGCATGGCCCGCACCGTGTCGTAGACCCCCGAGAGCAGTTCCAGGGTCCCTACCCAGCAGCCCAGGGCCGCGTCCACATCCACGCTGCCGCCCCACACGGCGTGGGCGTGGTCGGCCATGGCGCGCAGCACCGCGTACGCCGCCTCGCGCAGATCGCCGGACACCGCGCCCCGGGGCGGCAGCGTGGGGAACAGCTCGGAGAGGTACAGGTGGTGGCAGCACAGCCCGCGCTGGCGGATGTAGTCGCGCTTGAAGCCCGTGGCGCTGCCCAGGCCCCAGGTGTCCGTCCAGCCCAGCACGCTGCGCACGATGGTGGCCGCGCCCGCGCCGCGGTTGAAGGCCACGTTCTTGGCTGCGGCGCGCAGGACGTTCCTGGTCCGGCCCGCCGTGAGCGTGCGCATGGATTCGCGCGGCTTCGCGGCCAGGACGGCGAAATCCGGCTCGTAGATCTCCCGGGCCAGGGTGGAATATTCCAGGGCGATGCCCCGCTCGCGGCAATAGTGGCGCACGCCCCCGGCCAGGGCGTGGTCGAAGAACCACACGCAGGTGCCGATGCTGGCCAGGAGCAGGTCGCGGTCCTTGCCGCGCAGTCCCTCGTAGGCGCCAGCCCACTGGTCCAGGAAAAAGCGCGCGAAGGTCAGGACCTGCTCGTTGGTCACCGGCCAGAGGAAATCCTCGCGCCAGCGTTCCAGGCCGATGGTCTTGACGCCTCCGGCGTCCGCCGCGATTGCCTTGGGAATGTACTGCATAGGCTCCGTCGTGCCCGGGGGAACCCGCCGGGCGCGCCTAGATGTTGTAGATGTCGGCCTTGTACAGCCGGAGGTTCTCCGGGTCGGCGAACCAGCGGGCGGTGCGCTCCAGGCCACGCCGGAAGCCGTCCAGCCCGGCGAACTCCGGGCTCCAGCCCGTGAGGGCGCGCACCTTGTCGTTGCTGGCGAACAGGCGCTCGACCTCGCTCTTTTCCGGGCGCACGCGCTGGTCGTCGGTGCTGACCTCCACCTGCGCGCCCATGACCTCGGCGATGAGCCGCACGGTGTCGCCGATGGAGACCTCGAAGGCGCTGCCCACGTTGACCACCTGGCCCACGGCGGCGTCGGCCCCGGCCAGGGCCAGGAAGCCGCCCACGGTGTCCGCGACGTAGTTGAAGTCGCGCGTGGGGTGCAGCGAGCCCAGCTTGAGGGTGCGCGCGCCCGCGCGGATCTGGGTGATGACCGTGGGGATCACCGCGCGCGCGCTCTGGCGCGGGCCGTAGGTGTTGAAGGGCCGGGCCACCGTCACCGGCGTGTCGAAGGAGCGGTGGAAGGACAGGGCGATCTGGTCGGCGCCGATCTTGGACGCCGAGTAGGGGCTCTGGCCCTGCAGGGGGTGCTCCTCGTCGATGGGCACATAGCGCGCCGTGCCGTAGACCTCGCTGGTGGAGGTATGCACCACGCGCGCAACGCCCAGATCGCGCGCGGCCTGCACGACGTTCAGCGTGCCCTTGACGTTGGTGTCCACGTAGGTGTCCGGCGAATGGTAGGAATAGGGGATGGCGATGAGCGCCGCCAGGTGGAAGACCACGTCGCAGCCGCGCATGGCCGTGCGCACGCCGTTCGGATCGCGCACGTCCCCGGCGAACACGTCCAGGCTCTTGCGCACCCCGGGTTCGCTGTGGTCCAGCCAGCCCCAGGAATTGAAGGAATTGTAGAGCACGAAGGCCCGCACGTCGTGGCCCTGGCGCACCAGCTCCTCGGTGAGGTGCGAGCCGATGAAGCCGTCGGCGCCGGTGACGAGAATCTTTTTGCCGCGAAGGTCCATGGTTGCCTCCTTGTGCCGCCCGGCGGGCGGCCAGGGCGCCGCGCGCCCGGTCAGTCCAGCGACTCCGGGGACTCGCCGTCCCCGTTCTGCATGGCGCACATGCGCGCGTACCAGCCGCCCTGGGCCAGCAGACCCGCGTGGTGCCCCTGTTCCACAACGCCCCCGTCCTTCATGACCACGATCAGGTCCGCGTCGCGGATGGTGGACAGGCGGTGGGCGATGATCAGCACGGTGACGCTGCCCTCGGCGCGCAGCTCGGCCAGCACCTTCTGGATGTCGCGCTCGGTCTCGGAGTCCAGGGCGCTGGTGGGCTCGTCGAGGATGAGCACGCTGGTCTGCTGGAGGAACACGCGCGCCAGGGCCAGGCGCTGCTTCTGCCCGCCGGAGAGCAGGACCCCGCGCTCGCCCAGCCGGGTGTCCAGGCCCTCGGGCAGGGCGCGCACGAAGGCCGCCGCCTGGGCCCGCTCCAGGGCCTCCCAGAGCTGCTCCGGGCTGGCCTCGGGGTTGGCGAAGCGCAGGTTCTCGGCCACGGAATCGTCCAGGATGGCAGCGTCCTGCGACACGTAGGCCATGCTCTTGCGCAGCGAGGTCAGGTCGAATTCCGCGCCGTCCACCCCGTCGTAGAGCACGCGGCCCTGCCCGGGCACGCGCAGGCGGATGACCAGGTCGGCCAGGGAGGTCTTGCCCGCGCCGGAGCGGCCCACCAGGGCCGTGACCCTGCCTGCGGGGATGTCCAGGGTCACGTCGCGCAGGGCGGGCCGGGCGGCGTTGTCGTAGGCGAAGGTCACGCCCTCGAAACGGATGCCCTGGCGCAGGTGCGCAAAGGGCCGCCCGCCCCCGCCCGGCTCCTGCTGCGCCGCGAAGGCCGTGAATCCCTCGACGACCGTCGCCCGGCTGCCGGCAGAAGCCTGGAAGGACTGGCGCGACTTCATGACCTCCTTGGTCAGGGGCAGCAGGCGCAGCAGGATGAGCACGAACAGCCCGACCTCGGCCAGCCCCATGCCCAGCACGCCCACGGCCACGGACAGGATGATGCCGCCCACCAGCAGCGCCAGGACCTCCATGATCAGCTCCACGCTGGCGTTGATCTGCGCCAGGCGGTAGAGCAGGCCGCGCACCCGGCCCGAGGCCCGGCGCGCGCTGGCCGCCTCGCGGTCCGCCGTGGCGGTGAGCTTGATGAGCCGGAAGCCGCCCAGGCGTTCGAGCACCATGCGCGAATACGCGGCGTTGGCGTCGGTGGTCCGGTAGCTGTAGTCGCGCGTATGGCGCACGAAAAAGGCCACCACCACCGCCGAAACGCCCAGGCAGGCCGCAGCCAGCAGGGTCAGCGGCACGGACAGCCACAGCAGCACGCCGAAAAAGCCCAGCACCACCACGCCGTTGGAGATCATCTGGAACAGCGTGGAGTAGCTGACCGCCGCGCGCTGGGCCTCGGTGGTCAGCAGGTTGATGATCGTGCCGCTGGACAGCAGCGTGAAGCGGCCATAGTCCAGGGCCATGCAGGCGGCGAACAGCCGGGAGCGCGCGGTGTGCAGAACGGTCTGGCCCAGCCAGGCGGTGTAGACCTGGCGCGCGTACATGGCCCCCGTGCGCAGCAGCATCATGCCCACAGCCGCCACCAGCAGCGCGGTGAGCGTCACCTCCATGTCCATGCGGCGGAAGGCCTCGACGAGCCAGGCCCACATCCACGACTGCGCGGCCAGGGCCTCCAGGTCGCGGCCCTTCTCCACGAACTCCAGCACCGGCAGGAACATGGCGATGCCAAAGCCCTCCAGCAGGGCCGCCAGGGCGGAGAGCCCGAAAAACAGGGCCACGCGCGGCCCGGTCAACCCGAAGATGCGCAGCCGGGGCGGCGCCTGCGCGTGCCCCTGCTGACTGGAAACCGTCTTTTCGTTCACACGACCTTCCAATGCGGCCTGCGCATGTACACGTCTTTGCTGGCCTCGAACTCCCGGGGCCCGACGACCATTGTTCTGATTTTCCGATTGATCTTCGTTTCGGCCACGGCGCAGAGCTGCTCCAGCCGGACCCTGTCCACATCGCCCACCACCAGCACGTCGATGATGCCCGAGTCGCGGCCCTCGGCGTAGTCGTCCAGCAGGTACACGGCCTCGAACTGCCCGACCTTGGTCAGGATCTGGTCCACGATGCGGTCGATGCCCAGGGTCTTGCGCACGATGGAATGGATTTCCGGAAAAAACGGGTGCCTGGTGTTGGCCGCGTAGTAGACGCTGCGGCCCTGCTGCTCGCGCTCCAGGTATCCGGCGCTGGTCAGGCTGTCCAGTTCCTCCTTGATGGCCGAGGGCGCCACGGCGAACTCCTTGGCCAGCTCGCGCAGATAGCACGAAACGCTGGGGTTCAGGAACAGCTTGAGCAGCAGCTTGACGCGCGTCTTGGAGGTGAACAGCTCGGTGAGCATGGTATCCGGGAATTACGCCTGCGGAAACGATGTTGTCAAGAAAAACCGATCGAAATCGATTTGCGGCGCCCGGGCCCTGCGGGGGCAGCGCCCCGGCCCGCGCGGGCCGTCCGCTCGCCGTGCCCCGCACCCCGGGCCCGGGCCCCGCACCGTGTTTGACATGCCCCCCGGGAGCGGATACAGCCCGGTCAACACGCTACGGAGGTCCGCGCCATGCGCGAAAGAGTCGAACAGGCCCTGGCCAAGGTCCGCCCCGCCCTGCGCGCCGATGGCGGCGACGTGGAGCTGGTGGAGGTCACGCCCGAGGGCGTGGTCCGCGTGCGGCTGACCGGCGCCTGCAAGGGCTGCCCCATGGCGGGCCAGACCCTGCGCCTGGGCGTGGAGCGCGTGGTGCTCAAGGAAGTTCCCGAGGCCGTGCGCGTGGAGGCCGCCTAGCCCCCGCCGTCCGTTCCCGCTTTTCTTTGTATGATAATGAGCGCGCCCCGGGCCGCGCCCGGAGCGAAAGCGGCGGCTACGCCTTTTCGCCCCGGCGGTCAAAAGCCCGGCGACCCGCGCCACACCTGCATCCGGAGACGTCTATGAGCAAGGTGGTCACCAGGTTCCCCCCCAGCCCCACGGGCTTTCTGCACATCGGTGGCGCGCGCACCGCGCTGTTCAACTGGCTCTTCGCCCGGGGCCGGGGCGGCGAGTTCGTCCTGCGCATCGAGGACACCGACCAGGCCCGCTCCACCCCCGAAATGACCCAGGCCATCGTGGACGGCATGACCTGGCTCGGCCTGAACTGGGACCACGGGCCCTACCTGCAAAGCGACCGCACCGAGCTGTACAACCAGTACATCGAGCGGCTCATCGCCTCGGGCCACGCCTACTACTGCGACTGCACCCCCGAGGCCGTGGACGCCATGCGCGAAACCGCCAAGGCCGCAGGCAAAAAGCCCAAGTACGACGGCAGCTGCCGCAACAGGAACCTGGGCCCCGGCCCGGGCCGGGTGGTCCGCTTCCGCGCGCCCGAGGGCCTGTGCGCCTGGGCCGACATGGTCAAGGGCCCCATGGAAATGGACTTCGAGGAGATGGTGGACGACTTCGTCATCCGCCGGGGTAACGGCTCGCCCATGTACAACCTGGCCGTGGTGGTGGACGACGCCGAAATGGGCGTGACGCACATCATCCGCGGCGAGGACCACCTCTCCAACACGCCCAAGCAGATCGCCCTGTACCTGGCCCTGGGCCTGCCTGTGCCCGCCTTCGGGCACCTGCCCATGATCTTCGGGCCCGACCGCAAGAAGCTCTCCAAGCGCCACGGCGCCATGAGCGTCATGGAATACGAGGCCATGGGCTTCCTGCCCGAGGCCGTGGTCAACTACCTGCTGCGCCTGGGCTGGGGCCACGGCGACCAGGAGCTGTTCACCCGCCAGGAGATGATCGAGCTGTTCTCCGAAAAAGGCCTGGGCACCTCCCCGGCCATGTTCGACATGGCCAAGCTCGAAGCCGTGAGCGCCCATTACATCAAGGAAGCCGACCCCGCGCGCCTGGCCGGGCTGCTGCCGCGCTTCCTGGCCGAGCTGGGTGTGGCCGACCCCGACCCCGCGCGGCTGGCGGCGGCGGTGCCGCTCTACCAGCCCCGGGCCAAGACGCTGCGCGAAATGGCCGAGGGCATGGCCTTCTTCTTCGCGCCCGACCAGGCCCTGGAGCACGACGCCGAGGCCCTGGCCAAGTTCGTCACGCCCGAAAGCGCGCCGCTGCTGGAGGCCGCCGCGCGGCTGGTGGAAGAGGCCCCGGTGTTCGAGCCCGAGCCCCTGGAAGAGAGCTTCAAGACCTGGCTGGACGGCCAGGGTCTGAAGTTCAAGGCCGTGGCCCAGCCGGTGCGCGTGGCCCTGTCGGGCCGCACGTTCTCGCCCGGGCTGTTCGAGATGATGCTCGTGCTGGGCCGCGAGTCCACCGTGCGCCGCCTGCGCCGGGCCGCAGCCCTGGCCGGGGCCTAGCCCCGCACCCCCCGCAACCCCGGAGGCCGCGTGGACGCCATCTTCATCATCGGCGCGTCGGGCCACGCCAAGGTGGTCATCGACATCGTGGAACGCCAGGGCCGCTGGCGCGTGGCGGGGCTCATCGACGCCCGGTTGCCCGCCGGGGCCGTGCACTTCGGCTGCCCGGTGCTGGGCGACGAGGCCGCCCTGGCCGAGCTGGCCCGGGCCCACGGGGTGCGCGCGCTGCTGGTGGCCGTGGGCGACAACGCCGTGCGCGCCCGGGTGGTGGAGCGCGCCCAGACCCTGGCCCCGGAGCTGGCCTTCGCCACGGCGGTGCACCCGGCAGCCAGCGTGGCCCGGGGCGCCGAGGTCGGCCCGGGCAGCGTGGTCATGCCCGGAGCCGTGCTCGGGCCCGACGCGCGCGTGGGGCGCCACTGCATCGTCAATACCGGCGCCATGCTGGACCACGACGGGGTGCTGGACGACTACGCCAGCCTGGGCCCCGGGGCGGTGCTTGGCGGCAACGCGCGCGTGGGCGCCTTCGCCCATGTGGGCCTCGGAGCCTCGGTGATCCACGGCGTGACCGTGGGCGAACACGCCGTGCTGGGCGCGGGCGCCGTGGCCGTGCGCGACGTGCCCGCGCGGGTGGTGGCCCTGGGCATCCCGGCGCGGGCCGTGCGCGGGCGCGAGCCCGGCGAACGCTACTACTAGCGCGGAGGCGCGCGGAGAGAGAAGCCTGAGGACGGTGCGTGCTCCTTGGGGTTGATTGGCCTCCGGCGGCTTAAGGGCCGTGGGCCCTTAAGAATCCCATTCGGGGTGGGCGTGGCGGCGCGCCCACCCAATGCGGGATCCTCAAGGGGCGTGCCCCTTGAGCCGCCGGAGGCTCATCAACCCGGAGGATACGCGCACCGTCCCCAGGCTTCCCGCCGCAGCGGGCGGCGCACAACGCGAAAAGCCCCGCCGGGGTTGCCGGGCGGGGCCTTTTCGTCGGTATGGACGCTGGCGCGGGCTAGGAGGCGGCCTGGGCCGGGGCCTTGGCCACGGGCTTGGCCACGGCGCCGGAGCGGATGCAGCGGGTGCAGACGTTCATGCGCTGCACGGAGCCGTTGTCCAGCTGCACGCGCACGTGCTGCAGGTTGGGCATGAAGCGGCGCTTGGTCTTGTTGTTGGCGTGGCTGACGTTGTTGCCGACCTGGGGGCGCTTGCCGCAGATGTCACACGTATGGCTCATGGGGTGGTCCTCCTTTATTCCCGGCGGCGTGGCTCTGGGCCCGCCGCTGCGCGATTTCGGATATGCTCCGCCGGGGCCGCCCGGCCCGATCGGCCTTTCAGCCGCAGCGAATTTGCCTCTTTATATCTTCGCCGGAGAAAACGCAAGCGCTTTTGCCTTGACAACGTGACAATTTCGGATAGACCTAGGGCCTCGCGCGAGGCACAGCACCATGATAAAAAGCATTTGGCTGGACATTTCCGACATCCCGGCGGAAGGCCGGGAGTTTTCGTTTGACGACCAGGCGATCTGGACCGAACCCGCCGCCGCCTTCGGCGTGGACGTGGCCTTCGGCTCGCCCCTGGCGGCGGTCGTGCGCGTCTGGCCCCATGGCCGGGGCGCGACCATGTCCGGCAAGCTCACGGGACAGGTGACCCTGCCCTGCGCGCGCTGCGCCCAGCCCGCCCCCAGCCCCCTCGACCAGGACTTCGAGGTTTCCGAGGACCTGGACGACGAGGACGGCGCGGGCCAGCCCCTGCTGCGCGAGCGGGACGGAAAAATTGAACTTGACGCAGGGGCCGTCCTCTGGGAACAGTTCGTCCTCGCCCTGCCCGGCAAGCCCCTGTGCGCCCCGGGCTGCAAGGGCCTGTGCGCCACCTGCGGCGCGGACCTGAACCTTGAGCCCTGCGCCTGCAAGACCGAGGGCGGGGACCAGCGCCTGGCCGCCCTGCGCGGCCTGACCATCACCGGACGCAAGAACTAGCGCCGCCCCCGGGCGGACGCACGGGCCCCCGGGCCCGAATACGAGCAAACGAGGTAAACCACCATGGCTGTTCCCAAAAAGAAGACCTCCAAGTCCAGGAAGGGCATGCGCCGTGCCCACGACCACGTCGCCAAGCCCACCGTGATCTACTGCGAGTGCGGTGAGCCCACCGTGCCCCACCGCGTCTGCGCGAGCTGCGGCGTGTACAAGGGCAAGCAGATGATCGCCGTGGACAATGGCGAATAGCACCCCGCGCATCGCCGTGGACGCCATGGGCGGCGACCACGGCCCCGGGGTCAACGTCCCTGGGGCCCTGGCCGCCGCTCGTGAGCAGGGCCTGCGCCTGCTGCTGGTGGGCGACCAGACCGCGCTGGAAGCGGAACTCGCCCGCCACGACACCGCCGGGCTGGACGTGGAAATCGTCCACGCCTCGGAGGTTGCCGCCATGTCCGACAAGCCGTCGGACGTCTTGCGGCGCAAGAAGGATTCCTCCATCCAGGTGGCCTGCCGCCTGGTCAAGGAGGGCCGCGCCGATGGCGTGGTCAGCGCCGGGAACTCGGGCGCGTCCGTGGCCTGCGGGATGTTCGTCATCGGCAGGGTCAAGGGCGTGTTGCGCCCCGCGTTCGCGGGCATCCTGCCCACGGTGAAGAACCCCACGATCCTGCTGGACGTGGGCGCCAACGTGGACTCGCGCCCCGAGCACCTCTTCCAGTTCGCCTTTCTGGGCGACGTGCTGGCGCGCGACGTGCTGCGCTACGACTCCCCCCGGGTGGGCATCCTGTCCATCGGCGAGGAGGAGGGCAAGGGCAACACCCAGGTCAAGGAAGCCTTCGAGATGCTCAAGGCCTCCCCGCTGCGCTTCCTGGGCAACGTCGAGGGCCGCGACATCTTCACCGGCGACGTGGACGTGGTGGTCTGCGACGGGTTCGTGGGCAACGTGGCCCTCAAGCTGGCCGAAGGCCTGGCCTCCAACATGGGCAAGGTCTTGAAGCGCGAGCTGACCGGCAGCCTGCTGGGGCGCATCGGCACCCTGCTGGCCATGGGCCGCCTCAAGCGCTTCGCCCGTTTCGCGGACTATGCCGAATACGGCGGGGCCCCGCTTCTGGGGCTCCAGGGCATCGTCATCGTCTGCCACGGCGCCTCCAGCCCCAAGGCCATTTCCAGCGCGGTCAAGATGGCCGGGCGCTTCGTGGCCAGCGGCGCCAACGAGCACATCCGCCAGGCCCTCGAGGCGAACCGGGACCTCACCCGGACCTAGCCGGACGGGCGGGCCCCAGGCCGCACGGGCCAGCCGGGCATGCGCCTGCCGCCCGCCCCGGGGCGGGCCCGCCACGCCGCCAACATCAGGACAATCCACAATGCCAGCATATATTTGCGGAGTCGGATTCCACGTTCCCGCGCACACCGTCACCAACCACGACCTGGAACAGCGCGTGGACACCAGCGACGAGTGGATCGTCACCCGCACGGGCATCCGCCAGCGCCACATCAGCCAGGGCGAGCTGACCTCGGACCTGGGCGCCCAGGCCGCCCGCGCGGCCCTGGCCGACGCCGGGCTGACCGCGGACGCCGTGACGCACATCCTGTGCGCCACCTGCACCCCCGACTCCTACTGCCCCAACACCGCCACCCAGATCGCCCGCAAGCTCGACCTGCGCGGGCGCATGGCCGTGGACCTCAACGCCGCCTGCTCCGGCTACCTCTACAGCCTGCAGACCGCCCGGGCCCTGGTCACCCTGGACCCCAGGGCCGTGGTGCTGGTGGTGGCCTCCGAGGTGCTCTCCTCGCGCGTCAACTGGGCCGACCGCACCACCTGCGTGCTCTTCGGCGACGGGGCCGGGGCGGCCATCGTGTGCGGCGAGAAATCCGGGCGCGGCGTGGAGATCATCGACGCCCTGCTGGAATCCGACGGCCAGTACGGGGAGCTGCTGACCATCCTGGGCGGCGGCTCGGCCCGGCCCTATACCCTGGGCGAGCCCGTGGGTGAGGACTTCTTCATCCAGATGAACGGGCGCGAGGTCTTCAAGGTCGCCGTGCGCAGCATGACCGACGTGTGCCAGCGCATGCTCGCCCGCCACGGCCTGGGCGTGGACGACCTGGACATGTTCGTGGCCCATCAGGCCAATTTGCGCATCATCGAGGCCGTGGGCAAGAAGCTCGACCTGCCCGCCGAGAAGGTCTTCGCCAACGTGCAGCGCTACGGCAACACGTCCGCCGCCAGCGTGGGCATCGCCCTGGCCGAGGGCTGCGCCGACGGCACCTTCGGCCCCGGCCAGCGCGTGCTGCTGACGACCTTCGGCTCCGGGTTCACCTGGGGCGCGGTGCTGCTCCAATTTTAAACTGCGCCCGCAATGATGTTTGCCAAAGCCTGGAATAACAGGACATTCATGCCCAAGACTCCTGTTGCCCCCGCCGTTGATTTACGCTACAAACACGGCTTCGAGGCGAACCGGACAACCCCTCGCGCCCCGGGCGCGGCCAGACGCGGGCCCGAGCCCGGACAGACCACACCATGAGCGATCTTCCCAAGACAGCACTCGTTACCGGCGGCTCGCGGGGCATCGGCAAGGCCTGCGCCCTGCACCTGGGGGCCGACGGCTTCCAGGTCTACCTGACCTATGTGAGCCGCCCCGAAGAGGCCGAGCGCACCGTGGCCGAGATCGAGGCCGCCGGGGGCTCCGCCCGGGCCTTCCGGCTGGACCAGGGCGACCGCGCGGCCATCGCCGCCTTCTTCGCCGAGCACATCAAGGACAAGGTCCACCTCGCCGCGCTGGTCAACAACGCGGGCATGACCCGCGACGGCCTGCTCATCCGCATGAAGGACGAGGACTGGGACGCCGTGCTCGGCGTGAACCTCTCCGGCGCCTTCGCCTGCCTGCGCGAGGCCGCCAAGATCATGGGCCGCCAGCGCGCCGGGCGCATCGTCAACATGGCCTCGGTGGTCGGCCAGATGGGCAACGCGGGCCAGGCCAACTACGTGGCCTCCAAGGCCGGGCTCATCGGCCTGACCAAGACCGCCGCCCTGGAGCTGGCCCCGCGCGGGGTCACCGTCAACGCCGTGGCCCCGGGCTTCATCGCCACGGACATGACCGCCGAGCTGCCCGAAAAAATCACCGAGATGATGCTCGAGCGCATCCCCCTGAAGCGCCTGGGCAGCCCCGAAGACATCGCCGGGGTCGTCTCCTTCCTCGTTTCCGACGCCGCCGCGTACATGACGGGCCAGTGCCTGTCGGTCACCGGCGGCATGTACATGTAGACCCGAAGCAAACGGCGGGCACAATCCGCCACACAAAAAAATTGAAGACTGGAGGAACCATGTCCGTCGAAGCCAAAGTCAAAGAAATCATCGTGGACCAGCTGGGCGTTTCCGCCGACGAAGTGAACAACGACGCCTCCTTCGTCGAGGACCTGGGCGCCGACTCCCTGGACCTGACCGAGCTGATCATGGCCATGGAAGAGGAGTTCGGCATCGAGATCGACGACGACGAGGCCCAGAAGCTCGTCAAGGTGCAGGACGCCATCGACTACATCGCCAACAACAAGTAGGGCCACGCCCTGCCGCTGCCCTTCGCGGAGCGTCTTGTGGCCCGGGCAGGGTCATGAGACGCTTCCGTTTTCTCCGTCAACCCCACCCCGATGAGCCGCCCCACAGGGCTCAAGCGAGGACGTATGAACAGGAAAAGGGTAGTCGTTACCGGACTTTCCGCCATCACCCCCATCGGTAACGACCTGGAAACGAGCTGGGAGAACCTGCTGGCCGGCGTCAGCGGCGTGGGCCCCATCACGCGCTTTGACGCCTCCGACTTCGCCACCACCATCGCCGCCGAGGTCAAGGGCTGGGACGCCACCGCGCACATCCCCTTCAAGCAGGCCAAGCGTATGGAGATCTTCACCCAGTACGCCGTGGCCTGCTCGCAGGCCCTGCTGGCCCATGCGGGCCTGGCCATCACCGAGGCCAACGCCCCCCGCACGGGCACCATCCTCGGCTGCGGCCTGGGCGGCCTGGAGACCATCGAAAACCAGCACGCCAAGTACATGGAAGGCGGCTCCCGGCGCATCTCGCCCTTCTTCATCCCCATCGTCATCGGCAACATGGCCCCGGGCCAGGCGGCCATCTTCACCGGCGCCAAGGGCCCCAACCTGGCCATCACCTCGGCCTGCGCCTCGGGCACCCACGGCATCGGCTACGCCTTCAGCGAGATCGCCCTGGGCCGCGCCGACGCCATGATCACCGGCGGGGTGGAGTCCACCATCAGCCCGCTGGCCGTGGGCGGCTTCTGCTCCATGAAGGCCATGAGCACCCGCAACGACGAGCCCGCCCGCGCCTCGCGCCCCTTCGACAAGGACCGCGACGGCTTCGTCATGGGCGAGGGCTGCGGCATGCTGCTGCTCGAGGAGCTGGACCACGCCCGCGAGCGCGGCGCGACCATCTACGCCGAGGTCGTGGGCTTCGGCGCCTCGGCCGACGCCTACCACATGACCGCCCCGCCCGAGGACGGCTCGGGCATGGCCCTGGCCATGACCGCCGCCCTGCGCGAGGCCCAGGTCTCGCCCGCCGAGGTGGACTGCATCAACGCCCACGGCACCAGCACCTTCCTGAACGACCTGTGCGAAACCCGGGCCATCAAGACCGTGTTCGGCGCCCACGCCAAAAACGTGGCCATCACCGCCAACAAGTCCATGATCGGCCACCTGCTGGGCGCCGCGGGCGGCGTGGAGGGCGTGTTCTCGGTGCTGACCCTGCACCACGGCGCCATCCCGGGCACCGTGAACCTCGACGCCCCCGGCGAGGAATGCGACCTGGACTACACCGCCCAGGGCACCGTGCGCCGCCGCGTCAACTACGTGCTGTCCAACTCCTTCGGGTTCGGCGGCACCAACGGCTCGGTGCTGTTCAAGCGTTTCGAGGGCTAGCGGGCCCGCCACGGGCCCGCAGGGCCCGCGCAACAGAGCATCAAGGAAGGAAACCGCGATGGAAGAACTGTTCCTGCAAGACCGCGAGGTGGCCAAGGCCGTCACCCAGGAAATCGACCGCCAGATCCACAACGTGGAGCTCATCGCCTCGGAGAACTTCACCTCCCCGGCGGTGCGCCAGACCATGGGCAGCGTGCTGACCCACAAGTACGCCGAAGGCTACTCGGGCAAGCGCTACTACGGCGGCTGCGAATACGTGGACATCGTCGAGGACCTGGCCTGCGACCGCGCCAAGGCCCTGTTCGGCTGCGCCTACGCCAACGTGCAGCCGCACTCCGGCTCCCAGGCCAACATGGCCGCCTACTTCGCGGCCTGCGAGCCCGGGGACACCGTGCTGGCCATGGACCTGTGCCACGGCGGCCACCTGACCCACGGCAGCCCGGTGAACTTCTCCGGCAAGCTCTACGACATCAAGGCCTACGGCGTGGACCGCGAGACCGGGCGCATCGACTACGACGCCCTGGAGAAAACCGCCAAGGACTGCCGCCCGAAGATGATCATCGCCGGGGCCACCGTGTACCCGCGCATCATCGATTTCGCGCGCTTCCGGGCCATTGCCGACGAGGTGGGCGCCACGCTGATGGTGGACATGGCCCACATCGCCGGGCTCATCGCCGCCGGGGTGCACCCCACGCCCATGGGCCACGCCCACATCGTGACCACCACCACGCACAAGACCCTGCGCGGCCCGCGCGGCGGCATGATCCTCGCCGACGACCCCGACCTGGGCAAGCGCCTGAACTCGCAGATCTTCCCCGGCATGCAGGGCGGCCCGCTGATGCACGTCATCGCCGCCAAGGCCGTGGCCTTCGGCGAGGCCCTGCGCCCCGAGTTTGCGACCTACCAGCGCCAGGTGGTGGCCAACTGCCAGGCCCTGGCCCAGCCCCTGCTGGCCGCCGGGTTCGACCTGGTTTCCGGCGGAACGGACAACCACCTGATCCTGGTGGACCTGACCAACAAGAACATCACCGGCAAGGACGCCCAGATCGCCCTGGACAAGGCGGGCATCACGGCCAACAAGAACACCGTGCCCTTCGACACCCGCTCGCCCTTCGTGACCTCGGGCATCCGCCTGGGCTCGGCGGCCATGACCACGCGCGGCTTCAAGCAGGCCGACATGGAGCAGGTCGGCCAGTGGATCGTGGACGCCCTGGCCGATGTGACCAACGAGGCGCGCCTGGGCGAGATCAAGGCTGCGGTGCGCGGCTACACGAGCCGTTTCCCGCTCTTCACCTGGTAGCGCGCCCGGCCCGCGCCGGGGCGGCCCCCCGCCCCGGCGCGCGGACCCGGCACCCGGGCCGCGCATTGACATCAAGCCCCCCGGCCCCCGGGCCCGGAGGTGGAGGCACATGCACACGCGAATGTCCTGGCCCGACTATTTCATGGGCATCACCTACCTGGTGGCCGAGCGCTCCACCTGCACCCGGCGCAAGGTCGGCGCCGTGGCCGTGCGCGACAAGCGCATCCTGGCCACGGGCTACAACGGCGCGCCCAGCGACACGCCCCACTGCCTGGACATCGGCTGCCTGCGCGAGGAACTCGGCGTGCCCTCGGGCCAGCGCCACGAAATCTGCCGCGGCCTGCACGCCGAGCAGAACGTGATCATCCAGGCCGCCCTGCACGGCGTGAGCATCCGCGGCGCGGACATCTACTGTACCACCCAGCCCTGCCTCATCTGCACCAAGATGCTCATCAACGCCCAGGTGGTGAACGTCTTTTTCGCCGAGGCCTACCCCGACCCCCTGGCCGAACGGATGATGGCCGACTCCGGCGTGACCTTCACGCGCATCGCCTATGCACGCCCCTAGCCACGAGGACTTCATGCGCCAGGCGGCGGCCCTGGCCCGCCTGGGCCGGGGCGCCACGGCCCCCAACCCCTGCGTGGGCGCGCTGCTCGTGCGCGGGGGCGAGGTGCTGGCGCAGGGCTGGCACCAGCGCTACGGCGGGCCCCACGCCGAGCCGCAGTGCCTGGCCGACGCCCGGGCCAAGGGCGTGGACCCGGCAGGCTGCACCCTCTACGTGACCCTGGAGCCCTGCAACCACCAGGGCAAGACCCCGCCCTGCACCCGGGCCATCCTGGAAGCGGGGGTGCGCGAGGTGGTGGCGGGCATGGCCGACCCCAACCCCGTGGCCGGGGGCGGGGCGGACTTTTTGCGCGCCCACGGCGTGGCCGTGCGCCTGGGGGTGGAAGAGGCCCTGTGCCGCGACCTCGTGGCGGATTTCCTGGTCTGGCAGCGCACGGACCGGCCCTACGTCTACCTCAAACTGGCCGGCACCCTGGACGGGCGCATCGCCACGCGTACGGGGCACTCGCGCTGGGTCAGCGGGGCCCAGTCGCGCGCGGCGGTCCACGCCCTGCGCGCGCGCTGCCAGGCGGTCATCGTCGGCGGGGGCACCCTGCGCGCCGACGACCCCCGGCTCACCGTGCGCCTGCCCGGCGACGTGCCCGCCCCCGGGCCCCAGCCCCTGGCCGTGGTGGTCACCCGCGCCCTGCCCGGGCCGGACGACTGCGCCCTGACCCGCGAACGCCCGGGCGAGACGATCTTCTGGACCGACGAGGCCGGGGCCGCAGGCGGGCGGGCCGACGCCCTGCGCGCGCGCGGCTGCCGCGTCTGGGCCCTGCCGCCCGTGCCGTCCGCCGGGGCGCCCGCCGCCCCGGGGCTGAACCTGGGCGCGGGCCTGGCCCGGCTGCGCGCCGAGTGCGCGGCGTGGTACGTGCTGTGCGAGGGCGGCGGGTCTTTGGCCTTGAGTTTCCTGCACGCGGGGCTTATGGACGAGTTCCGGCTCTTCGTGGCCCCCAAGGTCCTGGCCGACGGGCAGGCCCGGCCGCTGTTCGACGGCCTGGCCCCGCAGACCATGGACCAGGCCCTGGCCCTGCGCTGGACCGAGGCCCGGCCCAGCGGCGAGGACGTTCTGCTCATCTACCGCCCCCGGGAGGACGGCTAGCATGTTCACGGGACTGGTGGAATGCACCGGCACGGTGACCGGCCTGGAGCCGCGCGGCGCCCAGACGCGCCTGCGCGTGGCCCCGGCGGCCATGGGCGGCTTCACGCGCGGCGAGAGCATCGCCGTCAACGGCGCCTGCCTGACGGTGGAGGCCTTCGGGCCGGACTGGTTCTCGGCCTACGCCTCCGCCGAGACCCTGCGCGTGACCAGCCTGGGCGCGCTGCGCACGGGCGCCACGGTCAACCTGGAGCGCGCCCTGGCCCTGGGCGACCGCCTGGGCGGGCATCTGGTCTCCGGCCATGTGGACTGCCTGGCCGAGGTGGCCGCCGCCAGCCCGGCGGGCGAATCCATGGTCTACCGGCTGGCGTTTCCCGCCGCCTTCGGGGCCCAGGTCATCCCCAAGGGCTCCGTGGCCCTGGACGGCGTGAGCCTGACCGTCAACGCCTGCGGCGACGACTGGCTGGAGGTCAACGTCATCCCCGAAACCCGGCGGGTGACGACCATCGCCGCCTGGGCGCCGGGGCGGCGCGTGAACATGGAGACGGACTTGATCGGCAAGTACGTGCAGCGTATGCTCGGCCCCTGGGCCGCGCGGGGCGGGGCCCCCGGGGCCGACGCCCCGGGCGGCGCCATCACCGAGGACTTCCTGCGCAGGCACGGATTCTGATACGACACACCGGGGCCGGGCGCACCGCCCGCCCCTCGCGAGGACACCACACATGCCCATCGTCAAGGCCGAGGAGGCCATCGAGGAAATCCGCAAGGGGCGGATGATCATTCTTGTGGACGACGAGGACCGGGAAAACGAGGGCGACCTGACCATCGCCGCCGAATTCGCCACGCCCGAGGCCATCAACTTCATGGCCACCCACGGGCGCGGGCTGATCTGCCTGTCCATGGCCCCGCCGCTGGTGGAGCGCCTGCAACTGCCGATGATGACCACCAAGAACGAGTCGGGCTACGGCACGCCGTTCACGGTGTCCATCGAGGCCCGCCGGGGCGTGACCACGGGCATCTCGGCCTACGACCGCTCCACCACCATCCTCACGGCCATCAGCGACACCGTGAGCCCCGAGGACATCGTGACCCCCGGGCACGTCTTCCCCCTGCGCGCCAACCCCGCCGGGGTCCTGGCCCGCGCCGGGCAGACCGAGGGCAGCGTGGACCTGGCCAAGCTGGCCGGGCTGCGCCCCGCCGGGGTCATCTGCGAGATCATGCGCGAGGACGGCAACATGGCCCGCATGCCCGACCTCGTGGAGTTCGCCAAGAAGCACGATCTCAAGATCGCCACCATCCGCGACCTCATCGAATACCGCATGAAGTTCGGCAACATGGCCGTGGACAAGGTGGCCGAGGCGCGGCTGCCCTCGTGCTACGGCGGCGAGTTCACGGCCCACGCCTACCTCTCGCAGGTGGACGGCAAGGAGCACCTGGCCCTGGTCATGGGCAAGATCACCCCCGGCGAGCCGGTGCTGGTGCGCGTGCACAGCGAATGCCTGACCGGCGACGTGCTGGGCTCCATGCGCTGCGACTGCGGCGGCCAGCTCCAGGCGGCCATGCAGATGATCGCCGCCGAGGGCAAGGGCGTGCTGCTCTACATGCGCCAGGAGGGCCGGGGCATCGGCCTGTGCAACAAGATCCGGGCCTACGCCCTGCAGGACGAGGGCTACGACACCGTGGAGGCCAACCGCAAGCTCGGCTTCAAGGCCGACCTGCGCGACTACGGCATCGGCGCGCAGATCCTGGTCTCCCTGGGCGTGACCAAGATGCGGCTCATGACCAACAACCCCAAGAAGATCGTGGGGCTGGAAGGCTACGGCCTGGAGGTCGTGGATCGCGTGCCCGTGGAGATCACCGCCTGCCAGTGGAACCACACCTACCTGGAAACCAAGAAGACAAAGATGGGCCACCTCCTGCACCTGGACGCGGAAGACAAGCGCGCCTAGGCCCCGTGGCCCCATCCCCCAAGGAGAAAACGCAATGCACCATATCAAGACCATCGAGGGCCAGTTCCAGGCCCAGGGCCTGCGCTTCGCCCTCGTGGCCGCCCGCTTCAACGACTTCATCGTGGACCGCCTGGTGGGCGGCGCGGTGGACTACCTGACCCGCAACGGCGCCACGCGCGAGAACATGACCCTGGTGCGCGTGCCCGGGGCCTTCGAGATGCCCCTGGCCGCCAAGAAGCTGGCCGCCAGCGGCAACTACGACGGCGTGATCTGCCTGGGCGCGGTCATCCGTGGCGCCACCCCGCATTTCGACTTCGTGTCCGGCGAGGCCGCCAAGGGCATCGCCCACGCCATGCTGGAAACGGGCGTGCCCATTGGCTTCGGCGTGCTGACCACCGACACCCTGGAGCAGGCCATCGAGCGCGCCGGGTCCAAGGCCGGCAACAAGGGCGTGGAAGCGGCCTCGGCGGTGCTGGAAATGGTCCGGGTCATGGAGCAGCTCTAGCCCATGCACGCAACCAAGAAAGGTGGCCGCCGCTCGGGCCGCCGCCGCGCCTTCGAGGTGCTCTACGGGCTGTGCTTCGCCCCGCCCGAGGGCGATGACACGGCGCGCGCCGTGGCCCTGGCCCCCGAGGCGCGCCAGGAGCAGGACCAGGACACCCCCCCCGAGGCCTGCGACCCCTGCGACGCCGACGCCGACGGGCGCGACTCGGGCCGCGAGGAGTTCGCCCGGGCCCTGGTGGCCGGGGTCTGGGCCCGGCGCGACGAGCTGGACAAGACCATCACCGGCTTCTCGCAGCACTGGAAGCTGGCGCGCATCGCCCGCGTGGAGCTGACCATCCTGCGCGTGGCGCTGTACGAGATGCTCTACCTGGACGACATCCCGCTCAAGGTGGCCATCAACGAGGCCGTGGAGCTGGCCAAACGCTACGGCGACGACAACTCCAAGAACTTCGTGAACGGCATCCTCGACGCCGTGGCCAGGGCCGTGGAACATGGTGAACTTAGGGTTCGTTAAGGACGCCGCGCAGTGCCCCCGGGGCACGCCCCGCGTGGTGGTGGGCAAGGCGCCCGGCGGCGGCCCGACCCTGCGCGCGTGGCACGAGCGCCGCAGCCAGAGCGTCGAGCTGCGCTGGAACGTGGCCTGGGGCAGCGAGCTGGCCCAGTGGTCGCGGGACATGGCCCTGGCCCTGGCCGACCTGCGCTGGCCCGCCTGGAGCCTGGACGCCCAGAGCGTGGCCGACGCCGCCGAGCTGCCCCCCGGCCAGCGCCTCACGGGCTGGGGCCTGGAGTTCTGGGCCCACTACCGCACCGCCGGCGACGTGTACGTCATCATCGGCGACGACGGACGCAAGGCCGCCCAGCGCAGCGTGGACGCCTGGACCCGGGCCTTCGCCCATGTGGCCTTCGACCAGCGGCTCGACATCGACCTCCAGGTGCGGCACAAAACCGAGGAACTCAAGGACAAACCCGTGCGCAGGACGCTTTTCCGGCTGTTCCCCGCGCTGTTCAACCGCCAGTAGACGCCCCCGCAGGCGCAAGCAAGGAATTCCCATGCCCGAAAGCGTGTACGCCCCCGAGGCCATCGAGGCCAAATGGCAGAAGACCTGGGAAGAGCGCGGCATCTTCAAGGTCCAGGTCGATCCCTCCCGCCCCAAGTTCTACGTGCTGGAAATGTTCCCCTACCCCTCGGGGCGCATCCACATGGGGCACGTGCGCAACTACTCCATCGGCGACGTGGTGGCGCGCTTCAAGCGCATGCAGGGCTTCAACGTGCTGCACCCCATGGGCTGGGACGCCTTCGGCCTGCCCGCCGAGAACGCGGCAGTCAAGCACAACACCCACCCGGCCAAGTGGACCTACGAAAACATCGCCACCATGCGCACCCAGCTGCGCCGCCTGGGCTACTCCTATGACTGGGACCGCGAGCTGGCCACCTGCCACCCCGGCTACTACCGCTGGGAGCAGCTCTACTTCCTCAAGCTGCTGGAAAAGGGCCTGGCCTACCGCAAGAAATCGCCCGTGAACTGGTGCCCGAGCTGCCACACCGTGCTGGCCAACGAGCAGGTGGAGGAAGGCCTGTGCTGGCGCTGCGATTCCGCCGTGGAGCAGCGCGAGCTGGAGCAGTGGTTCCTGCGCATCACCGACTACGCGGGCGAGCTGCTCGACTGGCTGGACAAGCTGCCCGGCTGGCCCGAGCGCGTGCTGACCATGCAGCGCAACTGGATCGGCCAGAGCCTCGGCTCGGAGCTGGAATTCCAGGTCCAGGGCATGGACGAGCGCGTGGCCGTGTTCACCACCCGGCCCGACACCCTCTACGGCGCGACCTTCATGAGCCTGGCCGCCGAGCACCCCCTGGTGGAAAAGCTGCTGGCTGCCTGCCCCGACTCCGAGCTGGCCGAGCAGGCCCGGGCCTTCGTGCACAAGGTCCGCAACATGGACCGCATCGTGCGCGGCGCCGACGACCTGGAAAAGGAGGGTGTGTTCACCGGGGCCTACTGCGTGAACCCCGTCACCGGCGCGCAGATGCCCATCTGGGTCGCCAACTTCGTGCTCATGGGCTACGGCACCGGCGCGGTGATGGCCGTGCCCGCCCACGACCAGCGCGACTTCGAGTTCGCCCGCAAATACGGCCTGCCCATGCAGGTGGTCATCCAGCCCGAGGGCCAGACCCTGGACCCCGCGACCATGGACGCCGCCTACGCCGCCCCGGGCGTGCTGGTCAACTCCGGGCCCTTCGACGGCCTGCCCAACGAACAGGCCAAGGCAGCCATCACCGACCATCTGGCCCACAGCGGCCTGGGCAGGACCACCGTCAACTACCGCCTGCGCGACTGGAACGTCTCGCGCCAGCGCTACTGGGGCGCGCCCATCCCGGTGGTCTACTGCGAGCGCTGCGGCGTGGTGCCCGTGGCCGAGGCCGACCTGCCCGTGCTGCTGCCCCTGGACGTGAAGACCCTCCCCGACGGCAAGAGCCCCCTGCCGGAGACCGACAGCTTCCTGGCCGCCACCTGCCCCACCTGCGGCGGCCCCGCGCGGCGCGAAACCGACACCATGGACACCTTCATGGAGTCGTCGTGGTACTTCATGCGCTACGCCTGCGCCCGCGACGAGGCCACGGGCCTGGACCCCGAGGCCCTGAAATACTGGCTCAACGTGGACCTGTACATCGGCGGCATCGAGCACGCCATCCTGCACCTGCTCTACTCGCGCTTCTACGTCAAGGCCCTGCGCGACCTGGGCGTGGTGGACCTGGACGAGCCCTTCACCAACCTGCTGACCCAGGGCATGGTGCTCATGGACGGGTCCAAGATGTCCAAGTCCAAGGGCAACGTGGTGGACCCCGACGACATGATCCGCACCTACGGCGCGGACACCACGCGCCTGTTCTGCCTGTTCGCCGCGCCGCCGGAAAAGGACCTGGAGTGGAGCGAGCAGGGCGTGGAAGGCGCCTCGCGCTTCCTCAAGCGCCTGTGGCGGCTGGTGGACGAGCTGCTGCCCGTGCTCTCGCCCGTGGGCCCCTGCGCGGCCATGGACGGGGCCGCCCTCAGCGAGGCCGCCCGCGACCTGCGCCGCAAGGAGCACCAGACGGTGCAGAAGGTCCAGCGCGACATCATGGCCAACTTCCAGTTCAACACGGCCATCGCGGCGGTGATGGAGCTGGTCAACGCCCTGTACCTGGCCAAGGACGAGCTGGCGGGCGCAGCAGACGGCGCTCGGGCGCTCTCCTCGGCCATCAGCTCGGCCCTGGTGGTGCTCTCGCCCGTGGCCCCGCACCTCTGCGAGGAGCTGTGGCAGCGCATGGGCTACGACACCCTGCTGGCCAGCGCACCCTGGCCCGCCCACGACGAGGCCGCCCTGGCCGTGGACGAGGTCACGGTCATCGTGCAGGTCAACGGCAAGGTGCGCGGGCGCGTGGCCGTGCCCGCCGGGGCGGACGGCGCGCAGATGCAGGCCCTGGCCCTGGCCGAGCCCAACGTGGCCAAACACCTGGAAGGCCACACCGTGCGCAAGGTCATCACCGTGCCCGACAAACTCGTGAACATCGTGGTGGGGTAGCGTCATGCAACGGGTTCTTCACGTCCTGGCGGCACTGGCCCTGGGCCTGGTTCTGGCTTCCTGCTCCGGCTACCGCAACTCCGCCGAGCCGGACGCGCCGCTCAAGCTGCCTGCGGACTGCCGCAGCCTGTTTTTGCGCACCGTGACCAACCCGACCATGGCCCCCGGCCTGGAAGCCACCCTGCGCTCGGCCCTGCGCGACGAGCTGACCCGCCGGGCCCGCGTGGCCTGGGCCTCGCGCGAGGCCGCCACGGCCTATGTGGACGTGACCGTGCACCGCTTCACCTCCCAGACCTCGCTCACCGGCTCCGACGACGAGACCCTGAAATCCAGCGCCAGCATCTCGCTGACGGTGGAGATCTTCCGCCGCTCGGACGGCGCGCTGGTCTGGTCCGCCGACAAGGTCGGCGCCAGCGAGTCCTTCACCGGCAACGACCGGACCCAGGCCGAGGCCAACGTGCTGGACATGGCCGTGCGCCGCGCCGTGGACCGCATGGCCCAGAACTACTGACGGAGCGCCCATGGCCCAGCCCCCAGGCAGACCCGGCTTCAGCTTCCTGCTGTGCCCCGACCCGGAGCTGATCCGCCAGCGCCTGGACGCCCTGGTGGCCGAGCACGGCCAGGGCCGCCCCTGGGAGCGGCGCGTCCACTGGGGCGACGAGGAGCTGCCCGGCTCCTTCTGGGCCGACCTGACCGTGCCCGACCTCATGGGCACGCCCCGGCTGGTGGTCGTGCGCCGGGCCCACAAGCTGCTCAAGGAAACCTGGGACAAGCTGACCCAGCCCCTGGGCAGCTTCAACGCCGCCATCTGGCCCGTGTTCTGCCTGGAGGCCGAGGCCGACCGCAAGGGCCCCAAGCCCCCGGCGGTGCTGGTCAAGACCAGGTTCTGGCCCGTGGCCGAAAAGCGCGGCTGGGTCTGGACCTCCCCGGGCCTGACCCCCCAGGGCATGGAGGACTTCGTGCGCGCCCACGCCGCCCGCGCCGGGCTGACCGTCGCCCCCGACGCCCTGCGCGCCCTGTGCCAGGCCCTGCCCTGCGACGCCCTGGGCGCGAAGAACGAGCTGGACAAGATCGCCCTGGCCGCCGGGCCCGGCGGCGCCATCACCGGCGAGCACCTCGGCCTGGTCTCCTTCGAGGTGGGCATGGACGTCTTCGCCTTCATCGCCGCCATCATCGAGGGCCGCTCCAGCGATCAGGTCTGGAAGAAGGTCCTGGACAACCGCCAGACCAGCGCCAGCGACGACATCTTCTTCGCCTTCCTCTCCCTGCTCCAGCGCGAGGCGCGCCTGCTGTGGGAGCTGGCCAGCGGCGAGCCGCCCTCGGCCTGGATGCCCCCCGGCGCCCAGCGCGCCAAGGCCGAGGTGGCCCGGCGCGTGGGCCCCCGGGCCGCGGCCCGGGTCTTCGACCTGGCCATGCAGGCCGAATTCGGCGTCAAGACCGGCCAGCGCAGCCCCGAGCAGGCCTTCGAGGCCATGATCATGGGCCTGCACGCCGCATTCGGCGCCAAATCGGCCCCCGCGCGCCGCTAGCGCCCCTGTTTCGGGTTGAATCCCCCTCCCCATGCGGGTAGAAGTGGCCTTGGAGCCCGGTTTCCGGGCCAAACCACGCCAGCCCCCCTTGCCAGCCGGGCAGGAAGTGCTCATATGAAGCAGGAACCGCATTACACGGGCCACCGGGAGCGCCTGCGCGCCAGGCTGCTGCGCGACCCGCGCCAGCTCGCCGACTACGAGCTGCTGGAGCTGCTCCTGGGCCATGTGCTGCTGCGGCGCGACACCAAGCCCCTGGCCAAGGCGCTGCTGCAGCGCTTCGGCACCCTGCGCGAGGTGTTCGCCGCCCGGCCCGAGGACCTGCGGCGCGTGCCCGGCTTCGGCCCGGCCCTGGAGGCCTTCTGGGCCCTGTGGCGCGAAACCTGGGCCCGGCTCTCCGAGAGCCCCCTGCGCGAACGCCAGGTGCTCGACGGGCCGGACAGTGTGGCCGCCATGGCCCTGGCCCGCCTGGCCGACAGGACCACCGAGGAGTTGTGGCTGGCCCTGGTGGACGCGAAAAACAGGCTGGTGGGCTGGGAGCGCGTGGGCCAGGGCACGGTGGGCGAGGTGGCGGTGCCCGTGCGCGAGGTGCTGCACGCGGCCATCCGCTTCGAGGCCCACGGCATCATCCTGGTGCACAACCATCCGGGCGGCGACCCCGCGCCCTCGGAGAGCGACAGGCGCTTCACCCGCCGCCTGGACGAGGCGGCCAAGGCCCTGGGCCTGCGCCTGCTCGACCACCTGGTGGTCGCTTCGGGGGGCTATCTGAGCTTCAGGAGCCAGGGCCTGCTGGACTGACCGGCGGCCAGGGCAAGGACGAAACGGACGCACACCGGACAAGCGGCGCCAAGCCCCGCAAGGAGGACAGCCCATGATCCGCAGCCTGCAATCCATCGTCACCGGCACGGTCCAGGGTGTGGCTTTCCGCGCCTGGGTCCAGGGCCAGGCCCAGAGCCTGGGCGTCACCGGCTGGGCCCGCAACCTGGCCGACGGCGCCGTGGAAATTCTGGCCCAGGGCGACGAGGCCGCCGTGCAGGAGCTGCGCGACCGGCTGCTGACCGGTTCGCCCCTGGCGCGCGTCCAGGACGTGCGCTCCAAGTGGATCGACTACGACAAGCGGCACGACCGCTTCGAAATCAGGACCTGACCCGGGCCCCCGGCCCGGATCTCGCCGCCCGCGCCCGGCGCCACGGGCGCGTCCCCCCAGCGTGGCTGCGGGCCGGGTTTCGCTCGGCCTGCGGTCCGGTACGCCCCAAAAACGGCCCTCCCGGGCCGAAAAGGAACCATAGATGAGCAACGACACCCTGGAAAACATCCTCGTGCTCGCGGACGCGGACCCCAAGGAGGGCGAAGGGCAGGACCAGAAGCCCAAGATCCCCACCGAGGTCCCCGTCCTGCCCGTGCGCGACATCGTGGTGTTCAACTACATGATCCTGCCGCTCTTCGTGGGCCGCGAGCACTCCGTGGCCGCCGTGGAGACCGCCCTGGCCGGCGACCGCCACATCCTCATCCTGACCCAGAAGGACGAGCGCGTGGACGAACCCGGGCCGGACGACCTCTACGACGTGGGCACCGTGGGCCTGATCATGCGCATGCTCAAGATGCCCGACGGGCGGCTGAAAATCCTCGTCCAGGGCCTGTCGCGGGCCCGGGTGGCGGAGTTTACCGGCCAGGGCCCCGGGCTGACGGCGCGCATCGAGCTGCTCGAAGAGCAGGAGATCACCGATCTGACCAGCGAGCACGAGGCCCAGGTGCGCGCCGCCAAGGAGCAGAGCGAGCAGATCATGAACCTGCGCGGCGTGTCCTCGCCGGACATCATGGGCGTGCTCTCCAGCGTGGACGACCCCGGGCGCCTGGCCGACCTGGTGGCCTCCAACCTGCGCATGAAGGTCGCCGACGCCCAGACCATCCTGGCCTGCGTGGACCCCATCGAGCGCCTGCGGCTGGTCAACGCCCAGCTGGCCAAGGAGGTCGAGGTCGCCGGGATGCAGGCCAAGATCCAGTCCATGGCCAAGGAGGGCATGGACAAGGCCCAGAAGGACTACTTCCTGCGCGAGCAGATGAAGGCCATCCGCCGCGAGCTGGGCGACGGCGGCGACGACGCCGAGGAAATCGAGGAACTGCTCGAGGCCCTGGCCAAGGCCAATCCGCCCGCCGAGGTCATGCAGGAGGCCGAAAAGCAGCTCAAGCGCCTGGGCTCCATGCACCAGGACTCCTCCGAGGCCACGGTCATCCGCACCTACCTGGACTGGATCATCGAGCTGCCCTGGAACCGCCAGACCCGCGACCGCCTGGACATCAAGAAGGCCGAGCAGATCCTCGACGAGGACCACTACGACCTGTCCAAGGTCAAGGAGCGCATCCTCGAATACCTCTCGGTGCGCAAGCTCAACCCGAAGATGAAGGGCCCCATCCTGTGCTTCGTGGGCCCTCCCGGCGTGGGCAAGACCTCGCTGGGCCGCTCCATCGCCCGCGCCCTGGGCCGCAAGTTCCACCGCATGAGCCTGGGCGGCATGCGCGACGAGGCCGAAATCCGCGGCCATCGCAGGACCTACATCGGCGCCATGCCCGGGCGCATCATCCAGGGCCTCAAGCAGGCGGGCAACCGCAACCCCGTGTTCATGCTCGACGAAATCGACAAGCTCGGCGCGGACTTCCGGGGCGACCCGTCCTCGGCGCTGCTCGAAGTCCTCGACCCCGAGCAGAACAACACCTTCACCGACCACTACATGAACGTGCCCTTCGACCTGTCCAAGGTCATGTTCATCTGCACGGCCAACACCCTGGACACCGTGCCCGCGCCGCTGCTCGACCGCATGGAGACCATCCGCATCCCCGGCTACACCGAGCACGAGAAGGTCAAGATCGCCCGGCGCTACCTGCTGCCGCGTCAGGCCACGGAAAATGGCCTGAAACCCCGCGAGCTGCAACTCTCGGACTCCGTGCTGGCCAAGCTCGTGCGCGAGTACACGCGCGAGGCGGGCCTGCGCAACCTCGAGCGCGAGGTCGGCTCCATCTGCCGCAAGCTGGCCCGGCGCAAGGCCGAAGGCCACAAGGGCCCCTTCCGCGTCACCGCCTCCGGCGTGGAGAAGTTCCTCGGCCCGCCGCGCTTCCGCGAAGACGCCCTGGAGGCCAGCCTGACCCCGGGCGTGGCCCTGGGCCTGGCCTGGACGCCCTTCGGCGGCGAGATCCTGCACATCGAGGTCCAGGCCATGCCCGGCAAGGGCAAGCTGACCCTCACCGGGCAGCTCGGCGAGGTGATGAAGGAGTCCGCCCAGGCCGCCCTGTCCTACGCCCGCGCCCGGGCCAAGCAGTTCGGCATCGACCCCGACTTCACCGAGAAGATGGACATCCACATCCACGTGCCCGCAGGCGCCACGCCCAAGGACGGGCCCTCGGCGGGCGTGACCCTGGTCACGGCCCTGGTCTCGGCGCTGACCGACACCCCCGTGTGCGGCGACGTGTGCATGACCGGCGAGGTCACCCTGCGCGGGCGCGTGCTGCCCGTGGGCGGCATCAAGGAGAAGATCCTCGCCGCCGTGGCCCACGGCATGAACACGGTGATCATCCCCAAGGACAACGAGCACAACCTCGTGGACATCCCCGCCGAGCTGCGCCGGCGCATCACCGTGCGCCCGGTGGAGATCATCGACGAGGTCTGGCCCCTGGCCTGCCGCAAGACCCCCGGGGCCAAGGCCGCCCCCGCCAAGGCCCAGCAGCCCCCCGAGGCCGCGCCCCGGAAGGGCGAAGCCCGGGGCGAAGCCCGGGGCGAAGCCCGGGGCAAGGGCGCGGGCAAGGCCAAGGCGGCCCCCAGGCCCGGGGCCGCGCGCAAGCCCGCCGCCAAATAGCACAAGGGGCGACCCCGCCAGGGGCCGCCCCTTTTCCTTGGCCCGCCGGGCCGCCCCGGCCCCGGGAGCCGCCCGGGCCAGCAGGCGGCGCCCCCGGTCCCGGCCCGGCCCAGCCCCAACCCGGCCCCCAAAAAAACGGCGGCCCCCCTCGGGAGGCCGCCGCCTTTCCACCCGGGCGCGCGGGCCTACGCCTCTTCCAGCAGCCCCTGCTCGGCGGCGAAATCCACCAGCGCCACCACGGCGGCCTCGCTGTCCAGGAACAGCTCCACCAGCTCTTCGCGGGTGCGGCCCGCCAGCTTGGCGCCGACGAAATGCTTGAGCCCCAGCGCCAGGGTCATTTCCAGGATCTCCGGATATTCCTTGCCCTCGGTCACCAGCTCGAACAAGGCGCCCTCGAAAACCTCCAAAAGCTCCTCGCGGGACAAATCTTCCAGCTCAATCCGTTCGTCGTTCATGGCGTTCTCCTGATGCCCGGTGCGGCGGGTTTTCGCTTCCCTACGGCACGCGCCCCGGCCCGTCAAGAACCGCCCGCCCGGTTGACTTGCCCGCCCAGGCACGCCACAACGGACAAGCCCCCAGGACCACGCCCCACGCAGCGCAGCGCGCAGGAGCCGCCATGACCGACCGCCATCTCTGCATCCACGGCCACTTCTACCAGCCCCCCCGCGAGGACCCCTGGCTCGGCGCCGTGCTCCCCGAAGGCAGCGCCGCCCCCGGGCGCGACTGGAACGCGCGCATCACCCGCGAAAGCTACGCCCCGCTCTCCCGCGCCCGGCTGCTCGACGCCCAGGGCCGCATCCGCACCCTGGTCAACGCCTACGAGTTCATCAGCTTCAACTTCGGCCCCACTCTGCTGGCCTGGATGGCCAGGCAGGCCCCCGAGACCTACGAGCTGATCCTTGAAGCCGACCGCGCCTCGCGCGCGCGCCTGGGCTTCGGCAACGCCATGGCCCAGATCCGCCACCACACCATCATGCCCCTGGCCAGCGCCGAGGACAAACGCGTGGAAACCGCCTGGGCCGTGCAGGACTTCGAAGCCCGCTACGGCCGCAGCCCCGATGGCCTCTGGCTGCCCGAGGCCGCCGCCGACACCGCCAGCCTCGAAGCCCTGGCCGAGGCGGGCATCGCCTACACCGTCCTGGCCCCGCGCCAGGCCGCCGCCGTGGCCGACCCCGGCGGCCCCTGGCAGCCTGTGGACGAAGCCTCCCTGGACATCACGAAGCCCTACCGCGCCGAGCTGCCCTCGGGCCGCTCCATCGCCATCTTCTTCTACCACGGCGCCCTGTCCCAGGCCGTGGCCTTCGAGCGCCTGCTCACCGACGGCGGCGCCTTCTGGAGCCGCCTGCGCGCCGCCGCCGCCCCGGGCCTGGTCTGCCTGGCCACCGATGGCGAAACCTACGGCCACCACTTCACCTTCGGCGAAATGGCCCTGGCCTGGTGCCTGGAACAGGCCCAGGCCGACCCCGACGTGCGCCTGACCAACTTCGCCGCCCACCTCGCCGCGCACCCGCCCGTGCGCCTGGTGCGCCTGCACGAGCCCTCGTCCTGGAGCTGCGTCCACGGCGTGGAGCGCTGGCGCGCCGACTGCGGCTGCAAGACCGGCGACCACCCGGGCTGGGCCCAGGCCTGGCGCGGCCCCCTGCGCGAGGCCCTGGCCGCCCTCAAGGCCCGCCTGGACGCCCACTACGCCCAGGCCGCCCCGGCCCTGCTGCGCGACCCCGCCGCCGCCCTGCGCGACTATGGCCGCGTCATCGCCGCGCCCGCCGGGGGCGAGGCCTTCGCCGCCGCCCACCTCGCCCCCGGCCTGGAGCCCGCCGCCCGGCAGCAGGCCTGGGAGCTGCTGGCCATGCAGCGCCACGCCCTGGCCTCCTTCGCCAGTTGCGCCTGGTTCTTCGATGACCTGGACCGCATCGAGCCCGTCAACGCCCTGACCAACGCCCTGCGCGCCTGCGAGCTGGCCGGGCGCACGAACATCCCCGGCGGCGCCCAGGCCCTGGAGGCCGCCCTGGAGCAGGCCCTGGCCCAGGCGCGCTCCAACCCCTGCCCGCGCCACCCCCAGGGCCGCAGCGGCGACGACATCCTGCGCCAGGAGGCCCGCCCGCGCCACGGCACCCCCGCCAGCCTCGCCCTGCACGCCCTGCTCCTGGCCTGGGCCCAAAACCCCGGCCTGCCCCCCGGCGGCGCCCCCGTGGACCACGCCTGGCCCGACGCGCGCGTCGCCGTCCGCTGGGACGCCGCGCCCGCAGCCCAGCCCGGCGCCCTCCCAGGCACCGCGCGCATCAGCCACACCCACGGCGAAGCCGCCGCCGAACACGCCCTGCTCTGGGAGCCGCCCGCCGCCGACCCCTGGGCCAGCCGCCTGCGCCTGGACAACGGCCCCTGGCTCGCCGCCCGCGACCTGCCCTGGAACAAGCGCCAGGACATCGCCCTGGCCTTCGCCGCCGCCTCGGCCACCGCCCAGCGCGCCACCCTGGCCGCCCGCGCCGCCACCGCCCGCGCCCTGACCCTGCCCCTGGCCGAAGCCCAGACCACCCAGAACGAGGCCGACCACTGGCAGCACCTGCTGCCCGCCCTGGCCCACCACTGGATCGCCAACGGCACCGACTCCCCCGAGGACGAAGCCCTGCGCGCCCTGCTCACCGCCCACCCCTGGCCCGACGCCGCCCGCCAGGAGCTTGCCCAGACCCTCAACCACGCCGCCCTGGCCCTGCTCGCCGCGCCTGGACCCGACTGGGCCGCCCTGGCCCGCCTCGCCACCCGCGCCCAGGCCCTGGACGCCCAACCCGACTGGTGGCCCACCCAGAACCGCCTCTGGGCGCTGGCCCCCGACTCCCCCGAGGCCCGGGCCGCCGCCCGCGCCTTCGGCTTCGCCATGGCCTAGGGTCAGCCGTCCCGGGCGCCGCGCTGGGCGCCGCGCAATGCGCTGCAGGGGCGCCGCCCCTGCACCCCGCGAGGGGGCAACGCCCCCTCGACCCCGCACGCCGTCCCGGCCCCGCACGGCGCGGCGAAGTCTCGCCGCGCGGAGCCGGGACGGAGGGCCTGGGCCTGGGCACGGCGGGAAACAAGCACAGCCAGATCGGCTGCCGTCATGGCCGGGTTGCCTGTGCTGCGGCTACGGCCACGGCGGTCATGCCCAAGCCAATTGCATATCTTTTATAGGGTGACATTTTGACACATAGGCGATTTTGGCCTATAAAGGGGCAACACGAAACACACCCACCCCCACAAGCGACCCCGCCAGGAGGAACACCCATGCCCCAGCCCGCCCGAAAGCAGCTGCCCAGCACCCCCCGCAGACCTCCCATGCCCCTCGAAGAATTCTTCCGCACCGTGGTGTTCGGGGCCGATACGGCCAGGGAGGCGCGGCGTAGCGCAAACACGGCCCGCATGGACAGCCCGGACTACTGGCTTGAAGAGTTCGGCGATCTCCACCGCCAGCCCCCGGTGCTGACCACCCTGCCGGTCGAGGAGCAGGCCCCCAAGGCCGCCTCCCCGCTCCCGGGCCTGCCCGCCGGGCCGCCCCTTGGCGCCTCCGGCGAGCCCAACGCGCCGCTCCTTCTCGAGCTGCCCACCTTCCTGCGCACCGCCAGCGCCGCCCCGCAGACCAGCCTCGCCCTGCACCCCCAGGGCAGCGCAACACCCCAGCACGAGCCCGCCGCCGTCGCGCTCTCCGGCGCCGAAACCACCGCGCCCCAGGATGCCCCGCACTCCCCGCAGCGCGTCCCCGCTCCCGAGGCCGCCCCCGAGGCCACGCAACGCGAAGACCTGCCCATCCTGGACGGCGGCGCCCTGGACGCGGCCAAGCTTTTCCTGCACTACCTTGGGGGCAGCGAGGAAAATTTGGAGATGGATTTCAACAATGTGGACACCTCCGGCGTGACCCCGGAGCAGTTCCCCGGCTTCCAGAAGCAGCTGGACGCCCTGCGCGCGGCGGGCGGCGGGACGGCCACCGTCTCCCTGAGCAAGACCTACAGCACCAAGGGCGCACAACACGCCGCCCTGGGGCATATCACCCTGAAGCTGGAAGGCAAACTCACCGTGGACGAAAACGGCTGGCACCTGGACGGTGAGTTGGGCTCAGAGCCAGACGATTATGATTTCAACAAAATGAAAGAAGGGGAGCGCAGTGGACCCGCCGAAGCGTCCACACGATTTGGAGGTCTATTCGACGGGAAAAAATTTTCCATCAAGATAAACGGCAGCAAACGTATCAAGGAGCAAGGATCATGGTAAAACTGCGCAAAAGATACTTCGCCATCCCTTTTCTCCTCATCTTCGTTTACGCCATGATCAGACCAGAGATCATTGCCTTGTTTTGCAACCCATATGAGGAATATGACGACGCGTTCAGCAGTGCCATATTCGACGGGGACCCAATGGTTCCAGCAGAGACAATCCAGGAAATCACCTTTTACGAACTCCCGCCTGAAATGGATCTCCCCTGCGAAAGGACAAGAAAAAAGATGCGCCTGATACGACGCATAACTGACAAGACGACCATCGAGGCGCTTGTCAGTGCGATCAATAATTCAAGCGGGAGAGATAGCTATGGAAAATCGCGTGTCCGCATGTCAAATCAGCTTGGAATAGAAATCATTGCCAACGATCAACGCAAAACATTCTTGATCATATGGATATTTGGAGATGAAATATACGTCCAGCCATTTCCAGAAAAACGCTTTAACTACAACAGTTTTTTTACGTTTAGAAAAAAACTCCACTCCCTGCTCTTGGAGGAGGGCATCCTCGACCAGCTCTCTGGATACGCCGAGTTCATGGCCGAGCAACAGGGCCAATAGCACCAACCCGACCGGGCCGGATTCCCCATGGGAGTCCGGCCCGGTCGTTTTTTAGCCCAGAAGGAAACTGCGCGCACCGCTCCCCGAGAGCGCCTGTCGGTGGTGGGAGGGGATGGGGTCCGGGGAAGGGGAGGGCGGCCCCCCTTTCCCCAAGCGCCGAAAGCGGGGCCGCCCTCCCCTTCCCCGGCGACCGCAGACTACAGCGCGCCACCTTCACGCCGCTTTGCCCCGGCCCGCGCGCCGCGCACCCGGCGCCCTGCTCCCCGGGGGCGTGGCCTTTCCTTGCCGCGCGCCCCGGCTCGCGCGCCTTGCGGCGCCCTGCCCGCCCTAGTAGTGCGGCGGCGCCTCGTCGGGCGGGGTGGCGGTACTGGCTCCGGCGGTGAAGGCGGCCTGCAGGCGGGTGGCGACGGCCTGGAGCAGGCGCTCCATGGCGTCGATCTGCTTCTGCTGCGCGGCGATCACGTCGGAGAGGTCTTCGATGGTCTTTTCCTGGAGGGCGACGGTTTCTTCCAGGCGGATGATGCGCTCTTCCATGGTGTCCTCCGGTGGGTTGGAGACCGGGGGGCCTGTCAGCGTTGACGGGCCAGGGCCAGGATGGCCTGGAACTCCTCGGGGCGCACGGGCTGCACGGACAGGCGGCTGCCCTTGCGCAACAGCTCCATTCCGGCCAGGGCGGGCACGCCGCGCAAAAGCGCCAGGGGCAGCGGCGCGGCGAAGCGCTCCACCAGTCGGATGTCCACCATATACCACAGGGGCCGCTCCTGGGAATGGCGGGGGTCGAAGTGTCTGCCTTCGGGGTCCTGGGCGGTGTGGTCGGGGTAGGCCGCGCGGGCGACCTCGGCCAGCCCGACGATGCCGGGGTCGGTGACGCTGTGGTAGAACAGCACGGGGTCGCCGGGCCGCATGGCGTCGCGCATGAAGTTGCGGGCCTGGAAGTTGCGCACCCCGTCCCAGGCGGTGGTCTGGCCCGGGGCGGCGGCCAGGTCGTCGATGGAGAAGCACCCGGGCTCAGTCTTCACGAGCCAGTGGCCGGGGGCGGCGGGGGCGGCGGAAGCGGTCATGGGGCAACCTCCCCGGGGAAGTGGGTGTCCAGGTATGCGCCAAAGGCCTTTTCGGCGCGGGCGGCGTAGAGTTCCATGCGCCTGCGCTTGCCCGCGCGCACGCCCAGCTCGGGCATCAGGCCGAACTGGACATTGGAGGGCTGGAAGCTCTTGGCCGGGGTGCGCAGGTGCCCGAGCAGGGCGCCCAGGGCGCTTTCCACCGGCGCGGGCGGCACCTCGCGCCCGGCCAGGCGCGCGGCCAGGCTCAGGCCCAGCCACAGCCCGCAGGCGGCGGACTCCACATAGCCCTCCACGCCGGTGATCTGCCCGGCGAGGTAGACCCCGGGGCGGGCGCGCAGCTCCAGGGCCTGGCTCAGGGCCTGGGGCGCGTTGACATAGGTGTTGCGGTGGATGCTGCCCAGGCGCTCGAATTCGGCGTGCTCCAGGCCGGGGATCATGCGGAACACGCGGCGCTGCTCGGGGTAGGTCAGCTTGGTCTGGAAGCCGACCATGTTGAAGCGGGTCCGGGCCCGGTTCTCGGCGCGCAGCTGGACCACGGCGTGGGCCTGGGCCCCGGTACGCGGGTCGGCCAGACCCACGGGCTTGAGAGGCCCGAAGAGCAGGGTCTTGTCGCCGCGCTCGGCCATGACCTCGATGGGCAGGCATCCCTCGAAGTGCATCTCGCGCTCGAACTCGCGGGGCTGGACCTTCTCGGCGGCCAGCAGCGCGTCCAGGAAGGCGCGGTACTGGGCCTCGTCCATGGGGCAGTTCAGGTAGTCGTCGTCCTCGGGGCGGTAGCGCGAGCCCCAGTAGGCCTTGTCCATGTCCACGGAATCGGCCTCGATGATGGGCGCGATGGCGTCGTAGAAATACAGGCTCTGCCCGCCCACCACGCGGGCGAGATCCGCCGCCAGGGCGTCGGAGGCCAGGGGCCCGGCGGCCAGGACCACGGCGTCGAAGCCCGCCAGGGCCAGGTCGTCCAGGGCGGTCATCTCCTGACGGCGCACGCTGATGGCCGGGTGGTCTTCCACGGCGCGGGTCATCTGCTCGGAGAACAGGGCGCGGTCCACGGCCAGGGCCTTGCCTGCGGGCACGCGGGTGGCCTCGGCGGCGGCCATGACCAGGCTGCCCGCCCGGCGCATCTCGGCCTTGAGGCAGCCCACGGCGGTGTCGGGCAGGTCCGAGCGCAGGGAGTTGGAGCAGACCAGCTCGGCCAGCCCGGCGCCGGTGTGCGCGGGGGTGCTGCGCCCGGGGCGCATCTCGAAGACGGTGACGCCCACGTCGCGGCGGGCCAGCTGCCAGGCGCATTCGCACCCGGCCAGCCCACCGCCGACCACGGCGACGGTATGGTGCGGCACTAGTACCTCGGTTTGGCGCGCATGGCGGCGAAGAAGGCCTCGGGGCCCTGGGCGGCCATGCGCTCGTTGTTGGCGCGCCAGCGCTCGTGCAGCGCGGGCGGCAGGTTGGTCCTTTGGCAGGGGAACTCGGGGCACTGGAAGCACCAGCGCACGCCGTGGGCGGGCGCGCAGTCCTTGACCGCGCACGACCCCAGCAGGCAGCGCCCGCTGCGGCAGCCGGTGCATTGCCCGCCGCCCAGGCGGTCGAGTACGCGCTCGAAGTCGGCGTAGGCGGCAAAGGCGGGGTCCATGCCCGCGAAGCGCCCGGCCATGGCTGCGAAGCCGCCCAGCTCGGCGCGCAGCTCGCGCGCCAGCCGCGCGATGGGGCTGCCGGGGTGGGACAGGCAGCGCCCGCAGTCGAGCCCGCAGGGGGCCAGGTCGTCCAGGGGCTGCGGCGCGCCGGGTGCTGTTTTCCGTTCGTTCATTGACATTGCCTCGGCCTCCCGTTCACTATGCGGGCGGCGTGGCCCGAGTATGACCGCTTCCCCGCAGCGAGGCAACCATGGACCTGCTTTCCATCCGCGACCTGGAAACGACCTTCTTCACCGACCAGGGCGCCGCGCGCGCCGTGGACGGCGTGTCCCTGGACGTGGACCGGGGGCAGACGGTGGCCGTGGTCGGCGAGTCGGGCTGCGGCAAGACCATGCTGGCCCTGTCGGTGCTGCGGCTGGTGCCCGCGCCCGCCGGGCGCATCACCGGCGGGCAGGTGTTTTTCGACGGCACGGACCTGCTGGCCCTGCCCGAGGCGGCCATGCGCTCCATCCGCGGCAACCGCATCTCCATGATCTTCCAGGAGCCCATGACCTCGCTGAACCCCGTGTTCCGCGTGGGCGAGCAGATCGCCGAGGCCGTGCGCCTGCACCGGGGCGCCACGGCCCGCGAGGCCCACGAGGCCGCCGTGGAGATGCTGCGCCTGGTGGGCATCCCCGGCCCGGACGAGCGCGCCCGGGCCTACCCCCACGAACTGAGCGGCGGCATGCGCCAGCGGGTGGTCATCGCCATGGCCCTGGCCTGCGACCCCGAGCTGGTGCTGGCCGACGAGCCGACCACGGCCCTGGACGTGACCATCCAGGCCCAGATCCTGGACCTGATGATGGACCTCAAGGAGCGCAACGACTCCGCCGTGCTGCTCATCACCCACGACCTGGGCATCGTGGCCCAGACCTGCTCGCGGGTGGCGGTGATGTATGCCGGGCAGGTGGTGGAGCAGTCCCCGGTGCCCGAGCTGTTCCGCGACCCGCTGCACCCCTACACCCGGGGGCTGCTGCGCTCCCTGCCGCGCCCCGGCGCGCGCCGGCGCGAGCTGGAGCCCATCCCCGGCGTGGTGCCCGGGCTGAGGGCCCTGCCCCGGGGCTGCCGCTTCCACCCCCGCTGCCCGCAGGCCATGCCCCGCTGCCGCGAAGAGCGCCCGCCCATGCTCGGCCCGCAGGCCGGGCGCGGCGTGCGCTGCTGGCTGCACGCCTGAGCAGGCCCGCCCCGCCCGCCCCGGGCCTGTACGCCGCCCCCGCCCGCCAACACCCGCGCCCCCCGCGCCCGACTCCGCCCGCCCCCGCATCCCCCGCCCCGCGCTCCGGGCATGATCCTTGCTCTTCTCCCCGCGTCCGGCTCCCGCCGGAAGTTTTTGCCCATCGGCCATCAGGAGGACCCATGAGCATCTACGGCGTTTCGCACAACGGCGTCCTGGGCACCGTGAGCTTCCGCTCCCAGGAAGAGGACGGCATCGATCCGGAATCGAAAAAGGGCCAGCGCATCGACCGCGACGGCGACGGCAAGCCCGACACCCTGGACGACATCAGCCTCACGGACCTGGGGGTCAAGCTCTCCCGGCTGACCCGCGACTACCCGACCCTGAACATCGTGGACACCATGAACGCCGACCTGGAGCTGCTCCAGACCGGGTTCATGGAATCCCTGGAGCAGAAGCTCCAAAAGGCCGGGGTCAACGTCACCGAGGCATTCACCCTGCAGGCCGACGCAAGCGGCGAGGTGCGCGTGAACGGCTCGCACCCCGACAAGGCCGCCATCGAGGCCGCCATCAACACCGACACGCAGCTCAAGGAGGCCTTCGCCAAGATCACCGAGCAGGCCGGGCTGATCAGCAAGGTGCAGACCAACAGCAAGTACATGTCCCTGCGCAAGGGCCTGGACGCCTATCTCCAGAACTCGGGGCAGTCCGGCTCCAACAACGGGCTGTTCATGGTCGATCTGGCCGAGGGCGACATGCGCCTGGGGCTGGCCGGGCTGCTGTAGCGGCGAATAGGAGGCGCCAGGCCGGCAATTCGCGCGTTTCCCTCGACGCGGACCTCTCGCTTAGGCTATAATGCATTCGGGCCGACGACTGGTCATCGGCCACCCCGATGCAACCCTTGGCCCCCGGACGCCCATGCCCCTCCCGGCCCGGTTCCTGCTGCTTGCCCTGGCCCTGAGTCTGGCCCTGTGGCCCGCCCCGCCCCTGGGGGCGGACCATCCCGTCGAGCCCGGCGCCGCCCTGGAGCTGACCGACGAGGAACGCCAATGGCTCGCGGAGCACCCCGTGCTGCGCATGGGCGTGGGCCGCGGGCTGCCGCCGTTCCAGTATGTGGAAACCGAAGGCGGGGTGCCGGTCTTCAAGGGCATGGCCTCGGACTACGCGGCCCTGCTGGAACAGCGCCTGGGCGTGCACCTTGAGCCCGCGCTGGACGTGGACCTGCCCCAGGCCCTGGAGCTGGGCCGGGCCCGCAAGATCGACGTCTTCATCTGCTCGGCCATCAGCCCCGAGCGCGCCCGGTTCCTGCTGTTCACCACACCCTACCTCTCCTACCCGGTGGTCATCATCACCCGCGATGACGCGCCGATCATCACCGGGGTCCATGACCTGCAAGGCCGCAGGGTGGCCGTGGTGCAGAACCTGGCCAGCAGCGAGAACTTCAAGGCGGCCCTGGGCGCCACGGCCCTGGAGATCTGGCCTGCGCCCTCCTCCCTGGACGCCCTGCTGGCCGTGGCCTCAGGCAAGGTGGACGCCTGCGCGTCCAACCTGGCCGTGGCCAGCTACCTGATCCGCAAGAACGGCCTGTCCAACCTGCGCGTGGCCGCGCCCACCTCGTGGGAGCGCCAGGAGTTGGCCGTGGGCGTGCGCAGCGACTGGCCCCTGCTGGCGGGCGTCATGCAGAAGGCCATGGACAGCATCAGCCAGAAAGAGCGCGACGCCATCAGCCTGCGCTGGATATCCCTGGCCTACGACGACGGGGCACGCCTGCGCCGGGCCCTGCACTGGGCCCTGGGCCTGGCCGCTGCGGCGGCGCTGTGCGCGGCCGGGGTGTTGCTGTGGAACCGCCGCCTGGCGCGCGAGGTGGCCGAGCGCCAGCGCGCCGAGGCCGAGTTGCGCGCCAGCCGCAAGAACTACCAGGACCTGTTCGCGTCCATGCAGACCGGGTTCGCCCTGCACGAGATCATCCTCGACGGCCAGGGCCAGCCGGCGGACTACCGCTTCCTGGCCGTGAACCCGGCCTTCGAGCGCCTGACGGGCCTGGACGCCGCGAAAATCATCGGCCAAACGGTGCTCGGGGTGCTGCCCGAAACCGAGCGGATCTGGATCGAGCGGTACGGGCGCGTGGCCCTGACCGGCGAACCCGAGACCTTCGAGGAGTTTTCCGCCGCCCTGGACCGCCACTTCGAGGTAGTGGTCTACAGCCCGGCCCGGGGGCAGTTCGCCACGCTGTTCTCCGACGTGACCGAGCGCAAGCGGGCGGTGATGATGATGATGCAGTCGGAAAAGATGCTCTCCCTGGGCGGGCTGGCGGCGGGCATGGCCCACGAGATCAACAACCCCCTGGCGGGCATCCTGCAGAGCGCCCAGAACATCGCCCGCAGGCTCTCGCCGGAGCTGGAGGCCAACGCCGAGGCCGCGCAGCGCTGCGGGCTGCCCATGCAGGCCATGCAGTGCTACCTCGAAGCCCGGGGCATCGGGCGGATGCTCGACGGCATCGCCGCCTCGGGCACGCGCGCCGCGCGCATCGTCGCGTCCTTGCTCTCCTTCAGCCGCCAGGAGGGCACCAGCCGCACCCCCTGCGACCTGGCCGAACTGGTGGACGAAACCCTGGCCCTGGCCGAGAACGACTATGACCTCAAGAACAAGCACGACTTCCGCAACATCCGCGTGCTGCGCGACCTGCCAGAGGACCTGCCGCCCCTGCCCTGCTCGCGGGGGCAGATCGAGCAGGTGCTGCTGAACCTCGTGCGCAACGCGGCCCACGCCCTGTCGGCCATGGAGCCCCGCCGTCCGGACCCGACCATCCGCATCGCGGCCCGGGCCGAGGGCGGGCAGATGGTCATCGAGGTGCAGGACAACGGGCCCGGCCTCTCGGAGCAGGCCGAAAAGCGCATCTTCGAGCCCTTCTTCACCACCAAGGCCCCGGGCCAGGGCACGGGGCTGGGGCTGTCGGTCTCCTATTTCATCATCACCCGCAACCACGGCGGCAGCTTCGAGGTCCGCTCGGCCCCGGACCAGGGCGCGCGCTTCGTCATCCGCCTGCCCCTGGCGCCGTAGCCCCCCTGGCGTCCGGCGCCCCGTTCGCCCGGGCCAGGCCCTCCAGGGCCGCGCCCAGGGCGCCGCAGTGGTCGGGGTCCTCGGGCACCAGGGGGTCGAGGCCCAGCTCGCGGGCCAAAAGGCGCACCATGCAAGGGTTGCGGGCCACGCCCCCGGTGAAGACCACCGGCGGCTCCAGCCCCACCCGGCGCACCATCCCCGCCGTGCGCGCGGCGATGGCCGCGTGCAGGCCCAGGGCGATGTCCTCGGGCGGGGCGCCCCCGGCCATGAGCGAAACGGCCTCGGTTTCGGCAAACACGGTGCACATGCTGCCGATGGGCACGGCGCGCGCCCCGCGCAGGGCGTAGGCCCCGAAGTCCTCCACGGGAATCTGGAACACCCCGGCCAGGTGCTCCAGGAACTTGCCCGTGCCCGCCGCGCAACGGTCGTTCATCTCGAAGCGCAGCACCCGCCCGCCCTCGCCCAGGCGAATGGCCTTGGTGTCCTGCCCGCCGACGTCCACCACCGTGCGCGCCCCGGGGAAGAGCCTGCGCGCCCCGGCGGCGTGGGCCTTGATCTCCGTGAGCGTCGTCACCGGCACGTCCAACCCGGCCCCGGCCACCAGGTCGCGGCCATAGCCCGTGGCCACGATGGCCTCGGGCGCCGCGCCGTCCAGCACCGCCGCCACCTGGCGCAGGGGATGAAACGTGGTGGGCACGCGGCGGGCCAGGACCACCCGCCCCGCCGCGTCCACCACCACCAGTTCCACCGAGCGCGACCCGACGTCCAGCCCGGCGATCATGGTCAGGACACCATCTCCACGAAGGCCTCCACGCGCGTCTTGAGCTGCTCCACGTCCTCCATGGAGTAGTCCGTTTCCAGGGCCAGCATGGGCACGCCCTTGTCGGCCAGGGTATGGCCCAGCTTCATGGCCTCGTGGGCGTAGGGCTGGCAGAACATCAGCGCGTAGTGGATCACGCCGTCGGCCTTCTGGCTGGCGGCCAGGGCGGCCACGTTGTCCATGCGCTCGTCGTTGGGCGTGAAGCAGGCGCAGTCGATCTTCATGTAGCGCTCGGCCAGGGCGTCCAGCAGCCCGTCCATGGTCTCGGGCGTCTCGTCCACCAGGTCGCGGGTGTTGCGCGTGCCGATGCACGACTCCTCGCCGACGATGACCGCCCCGGAGCTTTCCACCACGTAGGGCAGCTTCCAGTTGGGCACGGCCATGGGGCAGCCCGAGAGCAGAAGGCGCGGCGTGCCCGCCGGGGCCACGCCCTGGCCCCGGGCCACGCGGGCCTCCAGCTCGTCGCACAGCTCGCCGATCTTGGCCGTGAAGCGCTCGGGGTCGTCGTAGAAGCTGATCTGGTTGATGAGCAGCGCATCGCGCCCGGAGATGGGCGCGGGGTCCGCCGCGCGCAGGGCGTTCAGGCGCTGGAGCACCCGGCGCCGGGCGTTGACTGTCTTCATCGCCGCCTTCAGGGCGTCCACGGTGATGGCCTTGCCCGTCAGCTCTTCCAGGCGCTCCTTGAAGCGCACGATCTCCGCGCGCCACAGGGCCCGGGCCGCCGCGCTCTTGGTCTGCGGCACCTCCATGACGTACAGCGGCGCGTGGGCCGCGAAGGCCTCGTAGGCCTTCTTCTTGCCGTCGCAGGTCGTCTCGCCGACGATCATGTCGCAGGACTCGATGTACGGGCACAGCCGTGAGAGCTTGAAGCCGATGAAGGACTTGATGAGCGCGCAGGTGCCGCGCGGCACCAGATCCTCGGCCCGGGCGCTGCCCACCTCGGCCCCGGCGCACAGCCCCACCTGCACCGCCCCCGCCGCCAGGGTCAGCTCCTCGGGCACGAACACGCAGAACGTGCCGACCACCTTGCGCCCGGCGGCCTTGGCGTCCTGCAATTCCTTGATGCGCAGCCCGTGAACCTCGGAAAGCACGAAGTCCATGTATTCCATGCCCTTGAGCCGATTATCCTGGGACATGTAGATGTCGCCGTAGAACTTGCCCAGCACTTCCAGCAGCCCGTCGTGGGCCTCGATGTCCAGGTTCAGCTTTTCCCACATCCGCTTGTGGTCGCTCATGCCGCAGCCCTCCTCATCGGGGTTGGCGTTATCGAACTGGGCGGACCATACCCCGGGCCGCGCTATCGGACAAATCGATGCTTCCTATTGATGAATTGGCACCCATAGACAGCCTGCCCCGACCCCGCAGGCCACCCCCGCAGGCGGTTCCCGGGGAATTCGACTCCGCAGGCTCCGGGGGCTCCGGCTCCGGGCCTCCGCACCTTCCGGAATCCTGCTCCGGGGCGCCCCAGCCGGGGGGCTCCGGCTTCGGCAATGCCCGACTCCGGGCGCCAGCGCGGGCAATCCGCCGGAATCCGGCTCCTGGCACAGTCCGGCCCTTGGGATTTCCGGCTCCAGGGAACTTCCGGCCCCGGGGCAGAACAGGCGATGCGCCCGGAGCCCGGTCCCGCCCCGGTTCCCGGGGTGCCCAACACGCGCACAGCCGGAGCGCAACCCCCTCGGCCCGGGCCCGCCTCCGGCTCCGGGCGTCCACCGCAGGGTTCATCCGGAGTCCGGCCCCGGGGCGTCCAACCCCGGCGAACCCCGCCCCGGCAGCGTTCGCAGGCCATTGAGAATTTATTTCAACCGGGCCCTTGACTTCCCATCAGATAATGGCAATCATTCCTGACAGAGGGCAGGGCTGCCATCGCCAGCCCCCGCCGGTCCGGGTTGCCCACCGTTCCGGCAGTGCCCAGCCGCCCGGCTCCGCCGGAATACGGAGCCGGGACTCGTCCTCCCACTTGTTCACTGCCTCATCGCTTCACTTCCTCATCCTGAAAGCCCCTGGATTGGCCGGGGGCTTTCGCTTTCTGGCGCCCGGCAGCCCGCGCGCCCAAACCAGGGCCCGCCTGCCCGCTTCCGCGCGCGCCCCCACCCCGCTCCGGGCGTGTTTTTTATGCCGCGCCCGCCTGCCCGCCGCCCGAGCCCACCTTCCGCGCCCAAGCCTGCCCGCCGCGCCAGCACGCCACCCGCCCCCCATTGACACCGCCTCCGAAACGACATACCTAACACATGAACATTTGTTCATGCGTTACCCAATTCGTCACCGCGAGGGGGAAGCAATGGCACACGACCTGTGCGAGGTGCAGGGGCTGCATCCGGAGGCGCTGGAGCGCGTGGGCGCCAAGATGCCCGCCGGGGAGATCTTCGCCCGGCTGGCCGACATGTTCAAGGCCCTGGCCGACCCGACCCGGGCGCGCATCCTCTACGCCCTGTCGCTGGAAGAGCTGTGCGTGTGCGACCTGGCGGCGCTGACCGGCATGAGCGCCTCGGCAGTATCGCACCAGCTGCGCCTGCTGCGCGCCGGGCGGCTGGTGCGCTACCGCCGCGAGGGCAAGATGGCCTTCTACGCCCTGGACGACGACCACGTCCGCCACCTGCTGCACGAAGGCCTGTGCCACGCCTGCGAGTGACCCCGGAGAACCCATGTCCGACGCCATAACGCTCTTCCTCGACCAGACCTGGGTACTGCTCAACGAGGCCGCACCGTGGGTGCTGCTGGGCTTCGCCGTGGCGGCGCTGCTCAAGGCCTTTGTGCCCGACGCCTTCATCGCCCGCCACCTGGGCGGCCAGGGCATCGGCCCGGTGCTGCGCGCCTCGCTCATCGGCGTGCCCCTGCCGCTGTGCTCCTGCGGGGTGGTGCCCGCTGCCCTGGGGCTGCGCCGCCAGGGCGCCGGACGCGGCGCCACCACGGCCTTCCTCGTCTCCACCCCCGAAACCGGGGTGGACTCCGTGGCCGTGACCTGGGCCCTGCTCGACCCGGTGATGACCGTGGCCCGCCCCGTGGCCGCCTTTATCACCGCCACCCTGGCCGGGCTGGCCGTGGACCTGCTGCCCGCGCCCAAGCCCGCCCCCGCGCCCCGCGCCCTGCCCCTGGCCGCCGCCCCGGCAACCGGCTGCACGGGCGGCGCCTGCTGCGCGCCCCGGGCCCCGGCCCGCGCCGGGCTCGGCCCGCGCCTGCGCGCAGGCTTCGCCCACGCCTTCGGCGACATGCTCGCCGACATCGGCCTGTGGCTCCTGGGCGGCATCGCCGTGGCCGGGGCCATCGCCGCCTTCGTGCCCCAGGACGCCCTGGCGGGCGCCTTCGGCCACGAGGGCTGGGCCATGCTGCTCATGCTCGTGGCGGGCATCCCGCTGTACGTCTGCGCCACGGCCTCCACGCCCATCGCCGCCTCCCTGGCCCTCAAGGGCCTGTCGCCCGGGGCGGCCCTGGTCTTCCTGCTGGCCGGGCCCGCCACCAACGCCGCGACCATCGCCGTGGTGGCCCGCGAAATGGGCCGGGCCGTGGCCGGGGTCTACGTGGCGGCCATCGCCGCCGCAGCCCTGCTCCTGGGCTGGTGCGTCAACCGCCTCTACGCCCTGCTCGGCCTGGACATCGCCTCCTGGATCGCCCGCGCCGAGGTCGAGCAGACCACCTGGTTCAGCACCCTGTGCGCCGTGGCCCTGCTGGCCCTGGTGGCCCGCGCCGCCTGGGCCGCACGCCGCCACGCCGCGCACGGCGCAGGCTGCGCGGCCCACTGACCCCGGCCCGCAAACAGCCCGGGGCGCCCCCGCACCCCCGCGCTTGACGCCCGCCGCCAGCGGGCGCACAGTGCGGCGCCATGCACGTCTTCCTCAAGCTGACCGCCGCCGTGACCCTGTGGGGCGGCACCTTCGTCTGCGGACGGATCATCGGCCCGCACCTGGGGCCCTATTCGGCGAGCTTCCTGCGCTTCCTGACGGCCTCGGTGTGCCTGCTGTGGCTGCTGGCGCGGTACGAGGGCGGCGTGCCGCCCATGACGCCGCGCACCCTGGCCGGGGTCTGCCTGCTCGGGCTCACCGGGGTCTTCGCCTACAACATCTTCTTCTTCAGCGGATTGCAGACCGTGCCCGCCGGGCGCGCGGCGTCCATCGTGGCGGCCAACCCGGTGGTCATCGCCCTGGGGGCGGCGCTGTTCCTGGGCGAACGGCTGACGCTGCGCAAGGCCCTGGGCATCGCCCTGTCCGTGACCGGGGCCGTGTTCATCCTCTCCCACGGCGACCCCCTGGCCCTGTTCGCCCACGGCGTGGGCACCGGCGACCTGTTCGTCCTGGGCTGCGTGCTGAGCTGGTCGGCCTATTCCCTGCTGGGCAAACTCGTGATGGGCCGACTGTCGGCCCTGGCCTCCGTGGCCCTGTCGTGCAGCGCAGGGGCGCTGTTCCTGCTGCCCGGAGCCCTGGCCGAAGGGCTCCCGGCCACCCTGGGCCGCATCCCCGCGCCCGTCTGGGCCAGCATCCTCTACCTGGGCCTGCTGGGCACCGTGGCGGGCTTCACCTGGTTCTACGAGGGCGTGCGGGCCATCGGCGCCTCGCGGGCAGCCGTGTTCATCAACCTCGTGCCCGTGTCCGCAGCCCTGAGCGGCTTCGCGCTGCTGGGCGAACCCGTGGACCCCGCCCTGGCCCTGGGCGCCGCCATGGTCCTCGGCGGCGTCTGGCTGACCAACCGGAGCTGACGCCGGACGACGCGGCGCGGCGCGATGCCGGGGCGCTGCCCCGGACCCCGCCCGGGGCCAACGGCCCCTGGACCCCATACGCCGGCGCGGGCCGGGCGACAGGAAGCCGCCCGGCCCGCGCCGGAGGTTTTTGCGGAGAACACGGGGGACCGTTGCGGGAGATGGCGGGAGCGGAGGTCGGCGGCTCGGCAGCCAGGGCGGGCGGCCCCAATGGGTTTCTCCCGGCCACAGGCCGAACCCCTGATCAGGCCCACCCCAAACAGGAACCGTCCCTGCCCCCTGCCAGCCTCTACCCCCCAAAGAAAAAGGTCTTGGGGGAGGATGGGTGGGGGTGCGGGGGCGGGAAGGAACCCCCTTCTCCTCAAGAAGGGGGTTCCTTCCCGCCCCCGTTTCGCGCCCCCGGCGCCTAGCCCTGGACCAGGGCGCGCAGGGCGGCGAAGGCGGCGGGGATGCCTGCGGGGTTGGTGCCGCCGGACTGGGCCATATCGGGCCTGCCGCCGCCGGAGCCGCCGATTTCGGCAGCCACGGGCTTGATAAGCGCCGGGGCGGTGAAGCGGGCGTGCAGGTCTTTGGAGACGGCGACGATGAGGTTGGCCTTGCCGTCGGCCTCGCAGGCCAGGGCGATGATGCTGTTGGAGTCCAGGCGCGAGCGCACGTCGTCCATCATGGCGCGCAGGGCGCCCATGTTGGGGGCGCCGGTCTTCACGGCCAGCAGGCGCACGCCGCCCACGGTCTGTACGGCGTCGAGGATGTCCCCGGCGGGCCCGGCGCTGGCGGCCTGGGTGGCGGCCTTTTCCAGGTCCTTGCGCAGGGTCTTGATTTCCTTTTGCAGGGCGCGGACGCGTTCGGGGGCCTCCTGGGGCTTGGCGCGCAGCAGCTCGGCCACCTGGGCCATGGCTTCGCGCTGGGCGCGCAGGAAGTCCAGGGCGTTGTGCCCGGTGGCGCCTTCGATGCGGCGCACCCCGGCGGCCACGCCGGATTCGGAGAGGATGACGAAGGGCCCGGCCTGCCCGGTGGCGCGCAGGTGCGTGCCGCCGCACAGCTCCATGGACACGCCCGGCACGCGCACCACGCGCACACGGTCGGCGTATTTTTCGCCGAACAGGGCCGTGGCGCCCTCGGCCACGGCGGCGGCGTGGTCCATCTCGCGCACGTCCACGGCGGTGTCGGCCAGCACGGCGGCGTTGACCAGGGCCTCCACGCGGGCGATTTCCTCGGGGGTCATGGCGCTGATGTGCTGGAAGTCGAAGCGCAGCCGGTCGGGGCCGACCAGGGAGCCCGCCTGCTTGACGTGCTCGCCCAGCACGGTGCGCAGGGCGGCGTGCAGCAGGTGGGTGGTGGTGTGGTTGCGGGCGGTGGCGGTGCGGGTGGCCTCGTCCACGGCCAGGTCGGCCTCCTGGTCGCACAGCAGTTCGCCCTCGGCCACGGTGATGGCCTGGACGGTGAGCTGCGCCGAGGGATGCAGGGAGTCCGTCACCACAGCCTTGCCGCTGGGCGTGGCGATTTCGCCAATATCTCCCACCTGGCCGCCGGATTCGCCATAAAAAGGCGTCCTTGTCGCCACCGCGTAGCCCTTCTGGCCCTTGGTCAGCCTGTCCACGGGCAGGGCGGCTTCGTCCAGGAGCACGGCCAGGCGCGAGTGGGAAGTCAGGGCCTCGTAGCCGCAGAATTCCGTGTGCAGGCCCTCGGCCAGCAGGGGCTGGAAGCGGGTGGCCAGGTCTTTTTCGCCGGAGCCCTTCCAGGCGGCCTTGGCGCGCTCCTTCTGCTCGCGCATGTGGGCGTCGAAGCCCGCCTCGTCCACGGTGAAGCCCTGGCGTTCGGCCACATCGCGCACGATGTCCAGGGGGAAGCCGAAGGTATCGTAGAGCTTGAAGCAGACCTGCCCGGGCACGGTTTTGGCCCCGGCCTTGCCCAGGGCAGCCAGCTCCTCTTCCAGCAGGGCCAGGCCCTTGTCCAGGGTCTGGGCGAAGCGCTCCTCCTCCTCGCGCACCACGCGGACCATGAAATCCGCGTTGCCGGTCAGCTCGGCGTAGTGCCCGCCCATGACCTCCACCACGCGCATGGCCGTGGCGTAGAGGAAGGGCTCGGTGAGACCGATGAGGCGGCCAAAGCGCAGGGCGCGGCGGATCAGGCGGCGCAGCACGTAGCCCCGGCCCTCGTTGGAGGGCAGGATGCCGTCGGCGACCATGAAGGCGATGGCCCGGCTGTGGTCGGCGATGACGCGCAGGGCGGTGTCGCTGTCCTCGCCCTGGCGGTAGGCCACCCCGGCGCGCGTGGCGGTGAACTGGATGAACTCCTGGAACAGGTCGGAGTCGTAGTTGGAGTGCACGCCCTGGCACACGGCGGCGATGCGCTCCAGGCCCATGCCGGTGTCGATGCTCGGGCGCGGCAGGGGCGTGCGCGTGCCGTCCTCGGCCTGGTCGAACTGCATGAACACGAGGTTCCAGACTTCCAGGAAGCGGTCGCAGTCGCATTTGCCGATGCCGCAGCCGGGGCCGCAGCCGACCTCCTCGCCCTGGTCGAAGTGGATCTCGGAGCAGGGGCCGCAGGGGCCGGTGTCACCCATGGACCAGAAGTTGTCCTTCTCGCCCAGCCAGTAGATGCGCTCGGGGGCCACGCCCGCCACCTTCTGCCACAGCTCGGCGGCCTCGGTGTCGTCCTTGTAGACGGTGATGTAGAGCCGGTCCTTGGGCAGGCCGAGCTCCTCGGTCAAGAAGCCCCAGGCCAGGCGGATGGCGTCTTCCTTGAAGTAGTCACCGAAGGAGAAGTTGCCGAGCATCTCGAAGAAGGTGTGGTGGCGCGCGGTGCGGCCCACGTTCTCCAGGTCGTTGTGCTTGCCGCCCACGCGCAGGCACTTCTGGGCCGTGGTGGCGCGCACGTAGTCGCGGCGCTCCTGGCCGAGGAAGATCTTCTTGAACTGGACCATGCCCGCGTTGGTGAACAGCAGGGAGGGGTCGTCGCGCGGGATGAGCGCCGAGGACGGCACCTGGGTGTGGCCGTTCTGCTCGAAGTAGTCCAGGAAGCGTTGGCGGATTTCGTTGGCGGTGAGCACGGTGTGGCGTCTCCTTGAGGTGGATTTCCGCGCCCCGGGCGGGCCCGGGGCGCGGAAGGAAAAAACCGTTCCGGGAGCGCGGCGCGCGGCCCGCCCCCGGCTTCGGGGTGCATGTCGCTGCCTTGCGGCGCTAGTCCTGGTCGTCTCCGGCGCCGAGGTCTTCGAGGTCGCCCTCCACGGCGGGGGCGGCGTATTCGTGCATGCCCAGGTGCTCCAGCAGCTTGGCCTCCACGGCCGCGCGCAGCTCGGTGTTCTCCTGGAGCATGGCCCGCACGTTCTCCTTGCCCTGGCCCAGGCGCTCGTCGCCGAAGGAGTACCACGCGCCGGACTTGTCGATGACCCCCGCGTCGGCGGCCATGTCGATGATTTCGCCCTCGCGGGAGATGCCCGTGCCGTAGAGCACGTCGAAGATGGCCTCGCGGAAGGGCGGGGCGACCTTGTTCTTGACGACCTTGACCCGGGCCTTGATGCCGTAGGCCTCCTCCTTGTCCTTCAGGGTCTGGATGCGCCGGATGTCCATGCGCACGGAGGAGTAGAATTTCAGCGCGTTGCCGCCGGTGGTTGTCTCGGGGTTGCCGTAGCCGGTGGTGCCGATCTTCATGCGGATCTGGTTGATGAAGACCACCGAGGTGCGCGACTTGTGGATGGTGCCGGTGAGCTTGCGCAGGGCGTGGGACATGAGCCGCGCGTGGCCGCCCACCTGCGACTCGCCCATCTCGCCCTCCAGCTCGGCCTGGGGGATGAGCGCGGCCACGGAGTCGATGACGATGACGTCCACCGCGCCGGAGCGCACCAGCAGGCTGGCGATGTCCAGGGCCTGCTCGCCGTAGTCGGGCTGGGAGATGAGCAGCTCCTCGGTGTTCACGCCCAGGCGCCGGGCGTAGCTCACGTCCAGGGCGTGCTCGGCGTCGATGAACGCGGCGGTGCCGCCCTGCTTCTGGCTCTGGGCGATGATGTGCAGGGCCAGGGTCGTCTTGCCCGACGACTCGGGGCCGTAGATTTCCGTGACGCGCCCGCGCGGCACGCCGCCGACGCCCAGGGCCAGGTCCAGCCCGATGGAGCCCGTGGGGATGACCGGGATGCGCACGTGCGCGTCGTCGGACAGCTTCATCACGGAGCCTTGTCCGTACTTGCGCTCGATGGTGGACAGCGCGGTGTCGAGCGCCTCGCGGCGCATGTCCTCGGGGCTGGCTTGGGGGCGTCGGGCCATGCTGGTTCTCCTGGCTGGGCGGGGTCGTGTGTGCAAAGAGGAAAGGACATAGCAAAACGCGCGGCGGCGGGCAACAGCACTGTACACGGCCCCCAGGGGCCGCAACGGCCCGCGCCGGGCGTGGTGCGGCGCGGCCCGGCACCCCGCCGCCCGCCCTTGCCAGCCCCAGGCCCAGGGATTATAGCCCCCCAACGGGACATTGCCCGCGAGAGTACCCCCCCATGAGCAAAAAGACCTACGACGCCGTGGCGCTGTTCAGCGCCGGGCTCGATTCGCTGCTGGCCGTGAAGGTCGTCGAGGCCCAGGGCCTGGCGGTCAAATGCCTGCATTTCACCAGCCCCTTCTTCGGGCACCCGCGCCGCGTGGGCTACTGGCGCCGCACCCACGGCCTGGACGTGACCGCCGTGGACGCGGGCGAAGCCTTCGTGCGCATGATGCTGGCCGGGCCGCGCTTCGGCTTCGGGCGCTTCTTCAACCCCTGCGTGGACTGCAAGATCCTCATGCTCACCCGCGCCCGCGAGCTGATGGAGCACTACGGCGCGCGGTTCATCATCACCGGCGAGGTGGTCGGCCAGCGGCCCATGTCCCAGCGCCAGGACGCCATGAACAGCGTGCGCAACGAATCCGGCACGCGCGACGTGCTGCTGCGCCCGCTGTGCGCCCTGCGCCAGGAGCCCACGCCCATGGAGACCTCGGGCCTGGTGGACCGGGAGCGCCTGCACGGCTTCTGGGGCCGGGGCCGCACCGCGCAGCTGGAGCTGGCCAGGGCCTTCGGCATTACCGACATCCCCACCCCGGCGGGCGGCTGCCTGCTCACCGAGGAGTCGTCGGCCAAACGCTACGCGCCCATCTTCGCCACCCTGGCCGAGCCTCCGGCGGCCCATTTCTACCTGGCCAACGTGGGCCGGCAGTACTGGTCGGGCACGCACTGGCTGGCCATCGGGCGCGACAAGAAGAGCAACGACCTGCTCTCGGAGCTGGCCCGGCCCGAGGATCTGGTCTTCGTGCTCCAGGGCCACCCCGGGCCCCTGGCCGTGGGCCGCGAGCTGGCCGGGCCCTGGGCGCCGGAGGTCGTGGCCGACGCGGCGGCCTTCGTGGCCTCCTTCAGCCCGCGCGCCGTGGCCAGCGGCGAGGCGGTGACCGTGGCCGTGCGCCAGGCCGGAACCCAGCGCACCGTGAGCGTGACCCCGGCGCGGACCACACCCCTGACCTGGAGCGAACCCACCTGGGCCGACGCCGCCCCCGTGCGCGACCGCATGGACCCCAAGAACCATCCCTGACCGGCGCCACGCGTCCGCTTTCCCTTGCCAGGGGCCCGGATGCTGTTTATTAGACAGTCAGTGAAACCGCAAAACTTCTGACTGTGGAGGAAACAATGCAAAGGTACCAGACTGCGGGCGTCACCCGCACCGGAGCCGAAGTCGTCAACGCCTTCATGCGCGGCGTGTACGGCTGGATGACTGCCGGCTTGGCGCTCACCGCAGCCGTGGCCTTCATGACGGCGTCTAGCCCGGCCATGCTCCAGCTGATCTTCGGCAACCAGATTTCCATGTTCATCGTCATCCTGGCCCCCCTGGGCTTCGTCATCGCCCTGTCGGCGGGCATCCGCAAGATGTCCCCGGGCATGGCCACGGGCATGTTCCTGGCCTACAGCGCCGCCATGGGCCTGTCGCTGTCCAGCGTGCTCATCGCCTACACGGGCGCCTCGGTGTTCAAGACCTTCCTGGTCTGCGCGGGCATGTTCGGCTCCATGAGCGTCTACGGCATGACCACCAAGCGCGACCTGACCGCCATGGGCAGCTTCCTGATGATGGGCGTCTTCGGCCTGATCATCGCCATGGTCGTGAACATGTTCATGCAGTCCAGCGCGATGGACTGGATTATCTCCGGCGTCGGCGTCCTGCTGTTCACCGGGCTCACCGCGTGGGACACCCAGAAGCTCAAGGTCATGGGCGAGACCGCCCCGGCGGGCGACGAGGCCGCCCTGCGCCGCGGCACCATCCTCGGCGCCCTGACCCTGTACCTCGACTTCATCAACCTCTTCCTGTTCCTGCTGCGCTTCATGGGCTCCTCGCGCAACTAGACGCGCATTCCCCGGGGGCGGCGCCCGCCGCCCCCGGATACTCCCATGCACCAGCTCATCCCCCTGCAAAACGCCCTCTCCCCCCTGCTGCGCGTGCCGGGCCGCCTCTACGCCGCGCTGATGCGCATGCGCCGGCGCTCCTACGCCAGCGGCGCCCTGCGCGCCCATCGCGCCCCGTGCCTGACCGTGAGCGTGGGCAACATCTGCTGGGGCGGCACGGGCAAGACCCCGCTCACCGACTGGATCGTGGACTGGGCCCTCAAGGCCGGGCGGCGCCCCGCCGTGCTCACCCGGGGCTACAAGGCCAGCCCGCCGCACCTGCCCTACCTCGTCAGCCCGGAGTCCTCGCCCCGCCAGGCGGGCGATGAGCCCCTGCTGCTGGCGCGCACCCACCCCGGGGCGCGCGTGGTGGTGGACCCCCGGCGCGCCCGGGCCGCGCAGCTGCTGGCCGCAAGCAACGACCCGCCCGACCTGCTGGTGCTCGACGACGGCTTCCAGCACCTGGCCATGGCCCGCGACATCGACCTCGTGCTGCTGCGCCCGGCGGACCTGGTGGGCGACTGGAACCGCGTGCTGCCCGCCGGGCCCTGGCGCGAGGGCGAAACCGCCCTGGGCGCCGCCCACGCCCTGCTCATCAAATGCCCGCCCGACGAGTTCCGGGCCCTGGACCCGCTCATCCGCGAGCACCTGGAAGCCCTGGGCAGGCCGGTGTTCAATTTCTCCCTGGCCGTGCGCGGGCTGGTGCGCCTGGACCAAGGCGGCACCGTGCGCGACTTCGGCGGCGAGCCGTACCTGCTGGTCACCGGCGTGGGCGAGCCCGCCCAGGTGGCGGCCACGGCCCAGGCCCTGCTGGGCACCGCCCCGGTCCACCACCTGCGCTACGACGACCACCACGCCTACACCCGCGCCGACCGCGATTTCATCGACGCCGAGGCCCGGCGGGTGAACGCCGCCCAGGTGCTGTGCACCACCAAGGACGCCGTGAAGCTCGCCGCCCTGGGCGCCGCGCGGCTGTGGACCTTCGACACCACCCTGGCCTTCGGCGAGGCCCTGTTCACCGACCAGGACTTCCCCGGCTGGTGGAACAAGGTCGCACAGCGCGCCTGACCGCCCGCGCGCCCCGGCCCCGCCCTGGCGGGTTGCCATTCCCGCCCCCTGCTGTACAATCGCCCAAGCGGCCCCGGGCCGCCCCCCCGCACACCCGAGCCCCAGGAGCCCCCCATGGCCCGCAAACGCAAAGCCAAAAAGCAGACCCCCGACGCCCCCGCCATGGACCAGGCCGCCGTGCTGCGCGCCTTCCGCGAGGCGCGCCAGCCGCTCAGGACCACGGAGGTCCTGCGGCGCCTGGGCGTCCACAAGAACCAGAAGCGGGAGCTCAAGGCCGTGCTGGATGCCCTGCTGGAAGCGGGCAAGATCATCCACACCCGAGGCGGGGCCTACGGGCTGACCGAGAGCATGTCGCTGCTCAAGGGGCGGCTCCAGGTCCAGCGCTCGGGCGTGGGCTTCGTCATCCCCGAGGACCAGCGCCGCAAGGATATCTTCGTGCCGCGCAGCAGCTTCGGCGACGCCTGGCACGGCGACGAGGTCATGGTCGCCGTGGCGCCCCCGCGCGGCGGGCGCGACGGCGAGGGCCGGGGCAAAAGCCCCGAGGGACGCATCGTGCGCGTGCTCTCGCGCGGGCTCAAGACCCTGCCCGTGCGCGTGGAGCGCCGCCTGGGGCCGGACCTGTACCTGGCCTTCCCCACCGACCCGCGCCTGCACTTCAACGTCATGGCCGACACCAAGCCGCTCACCGACGACCCCGAGCGCGGCGACATCGTGCACGTGCTGCCCGGCGACAAGCTCGACGCCGGGCTGTGGGCCGCCACCGCCGCCGAAAACCTGGGCTCGGAAAACGACCCCAAGGTCCAGGAGGCCCTGGTCAAGGCCGCCCACGGCGTGCCGCGCAAGTTCCCCCGCCGCGTGCTGGAGGAAACCAGCGTGCTGCCCGGCGACCCCGGCCCCGAAGACTTCGAAGGCCGCAAGGACCTGCGCGGCCTGGGGCTGGTGACCATCGACGGCGCCAAGGCCCGCGACTTCGACGACGCCGTGCACGTGCGCCGCGAGGGCGACGGCTGGCGCCTCACCGTGGCCATCGCCGACGTGAGCCACTACGTGGCCCCCGGCTCGCACCTGGACCGCGAGGCCTTCGAGCGCGGCAACTCCTACTATTTCCCGCAGTCCGTGGAACCCATGTTCCCCGAGGCGCTCTCCAACGGCCTGTGCAGCCTGAACCCCGACGTGCCCCGGCTGGCCATGGTCGCCGAGATCGGCTTCACCCCCGACGGGCAGCCCCGCGACGAGCGCTTCCACGCCGCCGTCATCAAGAGCCACGCCCGGCTGACCTACATGCAGGTCCACCGCGCCCTGGACGAGAAGGACCCCGCCGAGCGCAAGGCCCTGGCCCCGGTGCTGCCCATGCTCGAAGAGGCCGAGCGCCTGGCGCGCGTGCTCAACCGCGTGCGCTCCGCGCGCGGCAGCCTGGACTTCGACCTGCCCGAGCCCGAAATCCTGTTCAACCTGCTGGGCGAGACCACCGACATCCGCCCGCGCCCGCGCACCTTCGCCCACCAGCTCATCGAGGAGTTCATGATCGCGGCCAACGAGGCCGTGGCCCGGCTGCTCACCGCGCGCGAGCTGCCCTGCATGTACCGCATCCACCCCGCGCCCGACGCCGACAAGCTGCGCGCCGTGTTCAAACTGCTCTCGCGCACCGAGCTGGCACCCAAACTGCCCGCCCCGAGCGCCACCGTCGCCCCGGCGGACCTCCAGGCCCTGCTGGGCGCCGCCCAGGGCACGGACCTGGAATTCCTCGCCGGGCGGCTGGTGCTGCGCTCCATGATGCAGGCCGTCTACTCCCCGCAACACACCGGGCACTTCGGCCTGGCCTCGGAGTGCTACTGCCACTTCACCTCGCCCATCCGGCGCTACGCCGACCTGGTCGTCCACCGCGCCCTCAAGGCCGCCATCGGCCAGGACCGCGAACCCCTGCCCCGGCCCGCGACCATGAAGAAGATCGCCGACCACATCAGCGCCCGCGAACGCGTGGCCGTGGACGCCGAACGCGAAATCCTCAAGCGCCTGACCATCCTCTTCCTGGAAGACAAGGTCGGCGAACCCTTCACCGGCATCGTCAACGGCCTGTCCGACTACGGCTTCTGGGTCGAGCTGAACGAGGTCATGGCCGAGGGCATGGTCCGCCTGTCCACCCTGTCCGACGACTACTACCACTACCTCACCGACCGCCAGGAGATCGTGGGCGAACGCACCGGCAAACGCTTCGCCCTGGGCCAGAAGCTGCGCGTACGCCTGGGCAGCGTCAGCCTCGCCCGCCTGGAAGTGGACCTCGAACTCCTGGACCAGGAAACCACCCCCCGCCCCAAGGGCCGCCGGGGGCGGTAGCCGCCCAGGGCGCGCGGGGCCGCGCGGGGCGCGCGGGGCCGCGCGGGGCGGGGACGGTTCCTGTTTGGGGTGGGCCTGCTCAGGGGTTCAGCCTGTGGCCGCTCACGCCGTCCCCCATGTTCTCCGCAAAAACCTCCGGCGCGGGCCGGGCGGCTTCCTGTCGCCCGGCCCGCGCCGGCGTATGGGGTCCAGGGGCCCTTGGCCCCTGGCGGGGGTCCAGGGGGCAGCGCCCCCTGGCGGGGTCCGGGGCAGCGCCCCGGCAACCCGGCAGCCCCTGGGGGCTAGCCCTTCTGGGCGATCTTGGCCCAGGTGTCGCGCAGGGTGGCGGTGCGGTTGAAGACCGGGGCGCCCGGGGCGGAGTCGGGGTCGGCGCAGAAGTAGCCCATGCGCTCGAACTGGCAGCGCAGGCCGGGCGCGGCGTCGGCCAGCCCCGGTTCCAGCAGGGCGCGGACCACGGTCAGCGACTCGGGGTTGAGGTTGTCCTTGAAGTCGCCGCCTTCGGGCACGTCCATGGGGTTGTCGGTGGAAAACAGGCGGTCGTAGAGCCGGACCTCGGCGGGCACGGCGTGGGCGGCGCTGACCCAGTGCAGGGTGCCCTTGACCTTGCGGCCGTCCTGGGACCAGCCGCCCTTGGTCTGCGGGTCGTAGGTGCAGCGCAGTTCGGTGATTTCGCCCGCCTCGTTTTTCACCACGCCGGTGCAGGTCACGTAGTAGGCGTAGCGCAGGCGGACCTCGGCGCCGGGCGCCAGGCGGAAGAATTTCTTGGGCGGGTCTTCCATGAAGTCTTCGCGTTCGATCCACAGTTCGCGCGAGAAGGGCACCGTGCGCGAGCCCATGGCCGGGTCTTCGGGGTGGTAGGCCATGTCGAATGTCTCGACCTGGCCTTCGGGGTAGTTCTCGATGACGACCTTCAGGGGGTTGAGCACGCCCATGACGCGCGGGGCGCGGGTGTTCAGGTCCTCGCGCAGGCAGTGTTCGAGCAGGGCGAAGTCCACGGTGCTGTCGGCCTTGGCCACGCCGATGCGCTCGCAGAAGTCGCGGATGGCCTCGGGGGTGTAGCCCCGGCGGCGGAAGCCGCTGATGGTCGGCATGCGCGGGTCGTCCCAGCCGCGCACGTGGCCTTCCTGGACGAGCTGGATCAGGCGGCGTTTGGAGAGCACGGTGCCGGTGATGTTCAGGCGCGCGAACTCGTACTGGCGCGGGCGGGGGTCGAAGCCCAGGGTATCGAGCACCCAGTCGTACAGCGCGCGGTTGTTCTCGAACTCCAGGGTGCAGATGGAGTGCGTGATGCCCTCGATGGCGTCGGAGAGGCAGTGCGCGAAGTCGTACATGGGGTAGATGCACCAGGCGCTGCCGGTGCGGTGGTGGTGCGCGTGGCGGATGCGGTACAGGGTCGGGTCGCGCAGCACGACGTTGGGGTGGGCCATGTCGATCCTGGCGCGCAGCACGCAGTGGCCGTCGGGGAACTCCCCGGCGCGCATGCGGGCGAAGAGGTCCAGGCTTTCGGCCGCAGGGCGGTCGCGCCAGGGGCTGGGGGTGCCGGGGCGGGTCAGGGTGCCGCGATTTTCGCGGATCTGCTCGGCGGTCTGCTCGTCCACGTAGGCCTTGCCCATTTCGATGAGCCGCGCGGCGAAGCCGTAGAGCTGCTCGAAGTAGTCCGAGGCGAAGAAGTTGTTGGTCCACTGGAAGCCCATCCACTGCACATCCTCGCGGATGGACTCCACGTACTCGACCTCTTCCTTGGTCGGGTTGGTGTCGTCGAAGCGCAGGTTGCAGATGCCGCCGTATTCCCGGGCCAGCCCGAAGTTGAGGCAGATGGACTTGGCGTGGCCGATGTGCAGGTAGCCGTTGGGCTCGGGGGGGAAGCGGGTGGCCACATGGTCCCAGGTGCCGTCGGCCAGGTGCTGGTCGATGATCTGGCGGATGAAGTGGCGGGGGGCGGCGGCCTCGGCGCCGGGGTCCGTGGCGGGGGCGATGGTCTTGTCTGCGGCCATGGGGGGAGTACCTCGTGTGTGGTCGGGCATGGGGCGCACGCTGGCGCCGCCGGGCACTATGCCACGAAACCCCGCGCCGCGCCAGAGGCGCACGGGGGCAGGAAAAGGGCATACGGAAATCGGCACAGGCGGTCAAACCCTTCCTGGGCAGGCGGCGGCGGGGCAGGCTGGCCGCCTGCCTCCCTTGCCCTCCCGCCCAGGTATGCTTTGACCTGGACAAAAACAACTATGGATTATTCCTTGCGAATGCGGTACGGCGAAAGGCAGTGACGCGTGCATTGGGCAATGCAGGCTTGATGATGTTCTGACACAAGCCCACGGATGGACAGGCCAGCCCGGCAACAGGAACCAGGGCTCTGGCATGCTGGAAGCCTCCAGGCTTCCCACAGCCCGGCCTGTGCACCCGCTCCTGGACGGAACCGCCACTCTCTGGATGGACCGATGACCCGCAAGCGGCGCACAGCATCCCCCCTCGAACCCGCCACCACGCCGGGCCTTTGCCCCTGCGCGGACCTGCTGGCCGCCGCCTTCGAGCAGGGCCCGGCCATGGCCCTGCTGGTGGACGCCACGGGCACCACGCGCTACGCCAGCCCGGCCCTGCGCACCCAGGCCCCCGGGGGCCTGGGCGACTTCGATTTCACCCGCACGCCCCTGGGCGACGCCGGGGCCCTGCTGCGCGAGGTCGTAGGCGGGGAGCGGCCCTGGGCCGGCGAGGTGCCGCTGCGCTGCGCCGGGGCGGACCGCTGGCTGCGGGCCTCGTTTTCGCCGCTGCCCGGGGGCGACGGCGCCCCGGCCCTGGCCCTGGGCCTGTTCGAGGACGTGACGCCCACCCGCCTGGCCGAGCAGGCCCACCGCCGCAGCGAAACCCTGCTCACCGTGCTCTACCGCATCTCCAACACGGTGCACGTCACCCGCGACCTGCCCGACCTCTACGCCGCCATCCACGCCATCCTGCGCGACGTGATCGACGCCACGAACTTCTTCATCGCCCTGGTGGACGAGGAGCGCGACCGCCTGATCTTCCCCTACTTCGAGGACACGGTGGACCGCGCGGCCTACGCCATCGAGGGCATCTCCGACCCCGCCACCCAGAGCCTGACCCTGTGGGTCATCCGCTCGGGCAAGCCGCTGCTGGTGCGCAAGGACGAGCTGGCGACCCTGTTCGCCAAGGGCCGCCCGGGCGCCTCGGGTGTGGTGGGCACGGCGGCGGAAATCTGGCTCGGCGTGCCCCTGGTGGTCGAGGGCAAGACCATCGGCGCCATGGCCGTGCAGGACTACAGCGACCCCGACCACTACGGCCAGCGCGAGGTCCATCTGATGACGGCCATCTCCGAGCAGGTGGCCATGGCCATCGAGCGCAAGCGCATGGAGCAGGCCCTGCGCGTGTCGGAGAAGCGCTACCGCACGGTGTCCGACTCGGCCTTCAACATGGAGACCTGGCGCGCGCCCGACGGCACGCTCATCTACGTCTCGCCCTCGTGCCAGCGCATCACCGGCTACCCGCCCGAGGCCTTCATGAGCGACCCCTACCTCATGGAGCACATCATCCACCGCGACGACCTGCCCCTGTGGCGCGAATTCGTGGCCGACCCGTGCAGCAGCGCCGGGGAGAGCATGGATTTCCGCATCTTCCGCGAGGACGGGCGCATGCATTGGCTCTCGGTGGTCAGCCAGGCCGTGACCGACGACGACGGCTCCTGCCTTGGCCTGCGCTGCAGCATGCGCGACATCACCGACCAGAAGACCATGGAAAAGCAGCTGCGCTACGAGAGCCTGCACGACTCGCTCACCGGGCTGGCCAACCGCTCCCTGTGCCTGGACCGCATCCGCCAGACCATGGAGCGCTCCAAGCGCCGCGACGACCACTTCTACGCCCTGGCCTTCCTGGACATCGACCGCTTCCGCGTGGTCAACGACAGCCTGGGCCACCAGATGGGCGACGCCCTGCTGCGCGAGGTCAGCTACCGGCTCTTGCGCTGCGTGCGCAGCCTGGACACCGTGTCGCGCTACGCGGGCGACGAGTACGTCATCGTCTTCGACGAGCTGGTCTCCCCGCGCGAGGCCATCGGCGTGGCCAAGCGCATCCGCCAGGTGCTGGCCGAGCCCTTCCACCTGGGCGACCAGGAGATCCGCATCACCGTGAGCATGGGCATCGTGCTCTCCCCCATGCCGGACCTGTCCCCCGAGGCGGTGCTGCAAAACGCCAACATCGCCATGCACCACGCCATCCGCGCCGGGGGCAACCGGATGAAGGTCTTCAACCCGCGCATGTTCCAGCTCGCGGTGGAGGCCATGACCATGGAGCGCGACCTGCGCCGGGGCATCGAGCGCGACGAGTTTTTCCTGCAATACCAGCCCATCGTCAACCTGCGCGACGACCGGCTCATCGGCTTCGAGGCCCTGGTGCGCTGGAACCACCCCCAGCGCGGGGTGCTCTCCCCGGGGCTGTTCATCCCCGTGGCCGAGGACTCGGGGCATATCATCGACCTGGGCCTGATCATCCTGCGCAAGGCCTGCGAGACCATGGCCCGCTGGCTGGCCCGCTACCCCGGGCAGGACCACCTGCACATGTCCGTGAACCTCTCGCCCCGGCAGTTCTCGCAGCAGAGCCTGGTGGAGCAGATCACCTGCATCCTTGAGGAATCGCACCTGGCGCCGCACCACCTCAAGCTCGAGATCACCGAATCGACCATCATGGACAACGCCGAGGGCGCCCTGTCCATGCTGCGCCGCCTCAAGACCCTGGGCATCAAGCTGTCCATCGACGACTTCGGCACGGGCTACTCTTCGCTGTCCTACCTCCAGAAGTTCCCCGTGGACACCCTCAAGGTGGACCGCTCCTTCATCTGCGACATGGCCCGCAACGCCGAGAACACGGCCATCGTCCGCGCGGTGGTGGTGCTGGCCAAGAGCATGGGCCTGGACGTGGTGGCCGAGGGCGTGGAGGAACGCGAGCAGATGACCCTGCTGCGCGGGCTGGACTGCGACAACGTGCAGGGCTTCTACCTCTCCCACCCGCTGGACCCCGACTCCGCCGACGCCCTGCTGGCCCGCTCGGCCTAGCCCCGCCGCGCCAGAAGGCGCGGGCACACTGCCGATACCGCGCACGCAGCCGCCCCCGCCGCCCGGCGGGCTGGCGGCCTGCGGCTGGCGCCCGGCGTCAGCTAGCGGTAGCGTTCGGCGTCGATGTCCAGGCGGCGCAGGATCTTCTGCAACGACACGCGCTCCAGGCCCGAGATGCGCGCGGCCTGGGAGATGTTGCCCTCGGTGATGGCCAGGAGCTGGCGCACATAGGTGCGGGTGAAGTCGTCGAGGATCTTGGTCTTGGCGTCCTTGTAGGGCGGCAGGTGGTCGTCGCCGGGGTCGCCCGGGCCGTTGCTGTCGGCCAGCCGGGCCAGGGGCAGGTCCACGGTTTCGGTGCGCGCGAAGACGGCCAGGCGGCGCATGAAGTTCTGCAGCTCGCGGACGTTGCCGGGCCAGGGCCGCGCGGCCAGGAAGGCCAGGACCTCGGGGGCGATGTCCTTGGGCGGCAGACCCATGTCGCGGCAGGCCTCGGTGAGGAAGTGGTGGGCCAGCAGCGGCACGTCGTCGGCGCGCTGGCGCAGGGGCGGCACGTGGATATGCAGGACGTTCAGGCGGTAGAAGAGGTCTTCGCGGAAGGCCCCGGCCTGCATCTTGGCCTCGAGGTTCTGGTTGGTGGAGGCCAGGATGCGCACGTCCACGGGGGTGCTCTCGTTGGCGCCCACGGGCCGGACCTCGCGCTCCTGGAGCACGCGCAGCAGCTTGGTCTGCACGTTCATGGGGATGTCGCCGATCTCGTCCAGCAGCAGGGTGCCGCCGTGGGCGGCCAGGAACAGGCCCTTGCGGTTGCGGTCCGCGCCGGTGAAGGCGCCCTTGACGTGGCCGAACAGCTCGGATTCCAGCAGGTGGTCGGGGATGGCCGGGCAGTTGACGCTGACCAGGGCCTGGGCCGCGCGCGGCGAGGAGTTGTGGATGGTGCGCGCGACCATCTCCTTGCCGGTGCCCGACTCGCCGCCGATGAGCACGGTGTAGTCGCTGGCGGCCACGGCGGCGATGGACTCGCGCAGGCGGTTCATGGCCTGGGAGCGGCCCAGCAGGGTCTGCAAGGACCCGGCCTGGGCCACCAGGGCGCGCAGGCGGCGGTTCTCGCCCAGCAGCCGGGCGCGCTCCAGGCCCTTGGCCGCCACGCGCACCAGGCTCTCGCGGTCCACGGGCTTGGTCAGGAAATCGTAGGCCCCGGCCTTCAGGGCCTCCACGGCGGTCTCGATGGACCCGTAGCCGGTGATCATGACCACGGACAGGGCGGGCTCGGCCTCCAGGGCGCGGGCCAGCAGCTCCATGCCCGACAGGCCGGGCATGCGCAGGTCGGAAAGCATCAGCGCCACAGGCCGGGCGGCCAGGATGTCCAGGGCCTGCTGGCCGCTGGTGGCCACCACGCTGTGCACGCCGGGGAACTCCGTGTCCAGCAGCCGGGCCAGGCCCTGGGCGAACACGGCCTGGTCATCGACGATGAGGATGGTCTCCTGGGGCGTGGTCATGGAGCGTCTCCTGGGGCGGCGGGGGCGGCGGGGGCGGCCACGGGCAGGGTCAGGGTGAACACGGCGCCACCGTCGCTGGCGGCCTCGATGCTGCCCCCGGCCTGCTGCACCAGGCCGTAGGCCACGGCCAGGCCCAGGCCGGTGCCCTTGCCCACCTCCTTGGTGGTGAAGAAGGGGTCGAAGATGCGCCGCAGGTGCTCGGGGGCGATGCCCGGGCCGTTGTCGGCGGTGGTGATGGTCACGGTGCCGGTCTGGGGGTCGTGGCTGGCGCCGATGGTGATGCGCCCGGGGGCGGCGGGGTCCTGCGACACGGCGTCCAGGGCGTTGAGCAAGAGGTTGCCCACGGTCTGCTCCAGGGCCTCGGCGGAGATGGCCAGCTGGGGCAGGTCCGGCGGCAGGGCGGTCTCCAGGGTCGCGCCCGCCTTCTGGGCCTGGAGCGAGAACACGTCGGCCAGCACGGCGACGACGCTCACCGGGTCGCAGGGGCCGTGGCCGCCACCGCGCGGACGGGCGAAGTTGAGCAGGTCCTGCATCACGCGCTGGGCGCGCTTGGTGTGGCGGATGATCACGTCCACGTCGGCGCGCTGCTGGTCCGAGTCCGCCGCCGCGCGCAACAGCTCGGCGTAGCACAGGATGATGCCCAGGGGGTTGTTGATCTCGTGGGCCAGCCCGGCGGCGAGCTTGCCCACGGTGACGAGCTTCTCGCTCTGCTGGATGCTTTCGAGCATCCGCTTCTCGGCGGTGTTCTCGCGGGCGTAGACGACCACCCGCCCGCCCCGGCCCTGGGAGCCGGGCAGCGGGTAGATGCTCAGGGCGAAGGAACGCGGCCCGGGCAGGGTGGCCTCGTAGGACGCGGGGCGTCCCTGGAGCAGCACCCGGCGCAGGGGGCAGCCCTCGCCCGAGGCGGGGTCGATGCCCAGCATCCGGGCCAGCAGCCCGTCTCCGGCGGACACGGAGGTGTTCTCGTCGGCGGCGAGCTGGCGGGCGGCCTCGTTGGCCATGATCACGCTGCACGAGCCGTCCATGAGCAGCAGCGGGTCGGCGATGCCCTCGAAGATGGATTCGAGCATGGTGTTCTGGCGCAGCAGGGTGTCCAGGGCGTTCAGGTTCTCCATGGCGATGCCCATCTGGCGGCCCAGGGCGATGAGCACGTCGCGCATCTGGCCGGGCTCGGTCTCGGCCTCGGCGTCCCAGTACAGGCACAGGTAGCCTTCCAGGGCCGAGTCCGAAGGCTGCACGGGGATGAGCGCGGTGTCGTGGGTCATCACGGGCCGGGCCTCGGCCACCACGCGGCCCCAGTCCGCAGGCAGGTCGGGGCGGCGGTCCTTTTCCGGCCAGGAGAAGAAGTTCTGCGAGGACACTGTGCAGATGAACGCCGCGCGCGAGGCGCCGTAGCGCGTGCCGATGCTGGGCAGGGCCGTTTCGATGAGCTCGCGCCGGGTCTGGGAGGTCTTCAGGGCGTCGAGCAGCGAGACGAAGAGCAGCACGTCGCTTCTGCGCTCCATGGCCTCCAGGGAGAGGTCCTTGGTGCGCTCGTCCACCATGCGCCGCAGGTTGTGGGCGTAGTGTTCCAGCTCCTGGCGGGCGCTGGCCAGGGTCCTGGCCATCTCCTCCACGGCGTGCATGATCTCGTCGATCTCGTCGCCCTCGTCCATGTCGCCCAGGTTGTTCACCCGCGAGAGGATCGGGCTCTGGGCCTGCTCCTTGAAGTAGAGGGGAAACACGTCGAGCACGCGGCGCAGGTTGAAGACCACCACGCGGTTGAACAGCATGTTGACCACGCCGAAGCACAGCAGCGTGCCGAAAACCGACAGCAGCACGAAGCCCAGGGTGGCGCCGCGGATGCGCGTCAGCGCGCTGTGCACGGGCAGGGCCACGGAGGTGACCCCGGCCAGGGAGTCCAGCTCGTGGCCGAAGCCGCGCCCGGAGCCGTAGCGCTCCAGCAGCACCGTGGGCGCGGCGTCGGGGTCGCCGTGGCAGTTCATGCACTCGGCCACGTAGCGCACGGGCTTGGCGGTGATGTAGTATTCCACGCCGTCGATCTTCTCGAAACGCGACAGGCGCTCCTGGTCGGGGTTGGCGCGGAAGTGTTCGATGAGCGCCAGCTCGCGGTCGTCGGCCTCGAAGCGCGGATTGCGTGCGCCCACGGCCACGCGGCGGTAGTTGACCTGGGCCGTGGACAGGTCGGTCTGCTCCATGACCTTGCGCGACACGTAGGAGGTGCTCATGGCCTCGATGACGAATTCGTGGGCGGGCAGCACCTCGTACATGGCCGGGCGCAGGGTGTCGCGCACATAGCGGCGCACGGCCTCCACCTGGTCCAGGACCATCTCGGCCTTGTCGGCCACCTCGGACTCCAGCAGCCCGCGCAGGTGGACGTACAGCCCCAGGGAGAACAGCAGGCCGCCGCCCAGGGCGATGGCCGCCAGGCCCATGAGGAACTTGGTCTGGATGGTCTTGGGTCGGGATACGCGCATGCAGGCTCCTGCCCGGCGGGGCGGCGCCGGGCGCTGCCACTGTAGCACAGCGGCGGCGGCGGGCAAGGGGAAACCCTTGCCCTGCAACCACTTGGCGGCAGGTGCAAACTTGAGTTGGCAGGGAGGGACCGGCCCGGCTCAGCGGCGGCGGGAGCGCCCCCCGCGCCGGACGCGGGCCCGGGTCTTGCTGTCCTTGGCCTGCTCGGGCACGCCGTTGCCGTTGTCGTAGTCGCGCGCGGGGTCGATGAGCCCCTCGCGGTCCATGGCCAGGAACAGCTCGCGGCTGATCCAGGCGTCGGTGGCGGCGTAGTTGATCTGGGCCGGGGTCAGCCGGGGGTTGGCCCAGTTGGTGCAGCGCGCGGCCTTGGAGATGCGGATGCCCAGGAACTTGGCCGCCAGGTTGCGCAGGCCGTGGGTGTCCAGCTTGTGGTACAGGGCGACCACGCCCAGGTCGATGAAGCCCCGGGCGGCGAAGGGCGTGATGCGTTGCAGGTCCTTCACGTCGTCGCGCACGGCCACGCCGGTCTTGATGATGCTCGGGTCCTCGAAAATGGCCATCAGGCTGTCCGGGAAGGCCAGGCGCCCGAGCATGTAGATGTACACCGTCTCGGTGGTGGCCATCTGGATCAGCGAGGGCAGGTAGTAGCGGCCCTTCATGAAGGCCGGGCGGCTTTCGGTGTCGAAGCCGAGCACGGTCTCGGCGCGCATGTCGCGGGCGGCGGCCTCGGCGGCGCGCGGCGTGTCCACGATGACGATCTCGCCGCACCAGGCGCCCAGGGGCAGCAGGCCGATGTCTTCCTTGGTGATCTTGCCGCGCAGGGGCTCCACGTCGGCCACCGCGCGGCGCGGGGCCAGGCGGCGGTCCAGCAGGTCGCGCGGGGGCAGGCAGACCACGGGCGCGGCCTGGGGCGCTGCCTCGGCGGGCCGGGCCTTGGGGGCCTGCTTCGCCTTGGGCCGGGGCTCCCGGGCCGGGGCCTCGCCCTGGGCCGCGCCGCCCTTGGCCCGGGGGGCCGGGGCTTCGCCCTGGGCCCTGGCTTTGGGCGCCGGAGCCGGGGCTTCGCCCCTGGTCGCTCCCCTGCCCTTGGCCCGGGGCGCCGGGGCCTCGCCTTCGGGCGCCGAGGTGCTGGCGGCGGCCCGGCCTCTGGCCCGGGGCGCCGAGGCAGGCGCGCCGGAAGCCGGGGCGCTGGCGGCCTTGGCTCCGCCTTTGCCCTTGGCTGCGGGCGCGGCAGCCTCGGAGGCCGGGGCCGGAGCGGACGTTTTGGCCCGGGCGGCGGGCCGGGCCTCGGGGGCCGGGGCGGCGGCCTGTTGGCCCTTGCCCCTGGTTTTGGGCCCGGCGGCGCCCTCGGGCGCCGGGGCGCTGGCGGGCGCCTGGGCCTGGGGCGCAGCCTTGGGCGCGGCGGCGCGGCCCTTGCCCCGGGGCGCGGGCTGGGCCTCGGGCATGGCCTCGCGGGGCCGGGCGCCACCCTTGGGGGCCTTGGCCGCTGCGGCCTCGGGCGCCGGGGTGGCCGTGGGCTGGGCTGCGGGCGTCTTGGGGGCGGCCTTCCGGCCCCCGGCCTTGGGCTTTGGCGCGGCTGCGGCCCCGGGCTGCGGCGCGCCGGGCGCCTGCGCCTCGGCTGCGGCCTCGGGTTTGGCCGTCCGGCCCCCGGCCTGTGGCGCGTCGGGGGCCTTGCCCCTGGGGGCCCTGGCGGAGCGGGGCTTCTTTTCGGGCGCGGCCTGGGCCGGGTCGGGCTGGCCGAAGCGCGGCGCGGCGGCCAGGGCCAGCAGGTAGTCCACCTTGCTGGCGCGCGGGCGGGCCTTGACCACGGCCTCGGCGGCCTGGGCCGCCGAGCGGTCGGCAAAGGGTGCGCTGGCCGTAAGGGCCACGGGCAGGCGCGAGCGGGTGTACTTGGCGCCGGTGCCCGCGTTGTGCTCGGCCAGGCGGCGCGTGAGATCGTTGGTCACGCCGCAGTACAGCGTTCCGTCGGCGCAGGTCAGCAGGTAGACATGCCAGGGCAGTTTCGTATCGTCCATGATGGCCTTTGGCGTCAGATGCGCCCCTCCTCCACGGCGTGGCAGGCCACGAAGCGGCCCGGGGCGGGCTCGCGCAGGGCGGGCACCTCCTCGCGGCAGCGCGGGTCCGCATGGCGGCAACGGCCATGGAACACGCACCCGGGGGGCAGGTTGATGGGCGTGGGCACGTCGCCGGTGAGCCGGATATGCCCGCTGGCCGTGCCCCCGAGCCGGGGGATGGCCGAAAGCAGGGCCTGGGTGTACGGGTGCAGGGGCGCGTCGAAGAGCGGGTCCGTGGGCGCCAGCTCGCACAGGCAGCCCAGGTACATCACCGCCACGCGGGTGGAGATGTGGCGCACCACCGACAGGTCGTGGCTGATGAACAGGTAGGTCAGGCCGCGCTGGTCCTGGGCGTCCATGAGCAGGTTCAGGATCTGGGCCTGGATGGACACGTCCAGGGCGGCGATGGGCTCGTCGGCCACGATGAAGGCCGGATCGACCATCAGGGCGCGGGCGATGGAGATGCGCTGGCGCTGGCCGCCGGAGAATTCGTGGGGGTAGTTGTCGGCCCAGCCGGGACGCACGCCCACCTGGCGCATGACCTCGGCCACCTTGTCGCGCACGGCGGCGTCGGTCTGGCCGGGGTGGTGGAAGCGCAGCGGCTCCTCCAGGATCTGGCGCACGGTCATGCGCGGGTTGAGGGAGGCGTAGGGGTCCTGAAAGACCATCTGCATCTTGCGCCGGTAGGGCATCATGGCCCGGGAATCCAGCTGGTCGATGCGCGCGCCCTCGTAGCGCACCTCGCCGGAGGTCGGCGGATACAGGCCCATGACGGCCCGGGCCAGGGTGGACTTGCCGCAGCCCGACTCGCCGACCACCGAGAGCGTCTCGCCGGGCAGGATGGCCAGGGACACATCGTTGACGGCGCGCACCACGGTCCGCCTGCGGGTCACGCGGCCGCCGTCCAGGGTCAGCTGTTCGAGCAGCCCGCCGGAGATGTCGAAATGCTTGACGAGGTTGCGGACCTCGAGCAGGTGTGCGGTGTTTGCGGGTTCCACTTTCACGTCCTGGGGTCCTCCGTCCTACACGCAGTGGCAGGCGACAAGGCTGCCGCTTTCACGCGAGAGCAGCGCGGGCGCCTCTTCGGAGCAGAGGGCGCACTTCTTGGGGCAGCGCGGGTGGAAGGCGCAGCCCGGGGGCATGTTGTACAGGCTGGGCATGATGCCCGGGATCTGCTCCAGGCGCGCCCCGCGCCCCGAGCCGGACTGCGGCAGGGCGCGGATCAGCCCCTGGGTGTAGGGGTGCAGCGGGTTGGCGATGATCTCCTGGGTCAGGCCCATCTCGATGATCCGCCCCGCGTACATCACGGCGATCTTCTGCGTCACCTGCGAGACCACGGCCAGATCGTGGGTGATGAGGATGAGCCCCATGTTCTCGGTGCGGCACAGCGCAAGCAGCAGGTCCATGATCTCGGCCTGGATGGTCACGTCCAGGGCCGTGGTCGGCTCGTCGGCAATGATCAGCGCCGGGCTGGTGAGCAGGGCGATGGCGATGACGATGCGCTGGCGCATGCCGCCGGAAAACTCGTGGGGATACTGGCGCAGGCGTTTTTCCGGCGAGGGGATGTAGACCTTGCGCAGCTTCTCCAGGGCGATGGCCGTGGCTTCCTTGTCGCTGATGTCCCGGTGGGCCTTCAGGGTTTCCACCATCTGGGTGCCCACGGTGAGCACCGGGTTCAGGGTCATCATCGGGTCCTGGAAGATCATGCTGATGCGGTTGCCGCGCACCTCGCGCAGCCGCTCCTCGGGCAGGGCCGTCAGGTCCTTGCCCTCGAAGAGCACCCGGCCCGACTCGATGAACCCCGGCTTGGCAATGAGGTTCAGGACGGCGAAGCCGGTGACGGACTTGCCCGCGCCCGATTCGCCCACCAGCCCCAGCCGCTCGCCGGGCCCGAGGTTGAAGCTCACGCCCGACACGGCGGGCAGCGTGCCCTTGCGCAGGGCGAACTTCACCGTGAGGTCCGCGACCTCCAGCAGCCGCGGGGTGGCGGTGGCGTCCTGGGGCTGTATCTTCACGCGTCAGCTCTTGTAGAGTTTGGGGTTCAGGAAATCGCGCATCCAGTCGCCCAGCAGGTTGATGGCCAGGATGAGCAGCACCAGCACCACCCCCGGGAACAGGGTGATCCACCACGAGCCGGAGAAGATGTACTCGAAGCCGGACTTGATGAGCGAGCCCAGGGAGGGCTTGGTGGCGGGCATGCCCAGGCCGATGAACGACAGGGCCGCCTCGCTCATGATGGCGTTGGCCACCTGCACGGTGGAGATGACCAGCACCGGGGTCATGGTGTTGGGCAGGATGTGCCGCCACATGATGCGCCACGAGGGCAGGCCGATGACCCGCGCGGCCTCGACGTACTCCTTCTTCTTCTCGGCCAGCACCGAGGCGCGCACGGTGCGCGCGTACTGCGGCCACTCGGCCAGGCCGATGACCACGATGAGGAAGGGCACGGCCACCTGCTCGTAGCGGCCCACGCCGAAGGCGGTCTGGAAGATGGCGCCCAGGAAGATGGCCACCATGTAGGTGGAGAACGACAGCTGCACGTCGGCCACGCGCATGAGCACGGCGTCGATGCGCCCGCCCGCGTAGCCCGAGACGAGCCCGATGCCGATGCCCAGCACCGCCTGCAGGGCCACGGCGCCCAGGCCGATGAGCACCGAGACGCGCGTGCCGTAGAGGATGGTGGACAGGATATCGCGGCCCTGGGCGTCGGTGCCCAGGGGGAAGGCGCTGTCCTGGTCGATCCACATCGGCGCCAGCTCGGAGTCCATCACGTCGATCTGGGCCGGGTCGTAGGGGTTCATGGGCGCCAGCACCGGCGCCAGGAACCCCGCCGTCACCAGCAGGGCCACCACCACGAAGCTGCCGATGGCCACGGGGTCGCGCAGGAAGCTGTGCAAGAAATACGATTCGCGCAGGCGCTGGACCAGGGCCATGCTACTTCCTCCCCGCGATGCGGACCATGGGGTTGACCAGGCCGTAGATGATGTCCACCGCCGTGTTCACCAGCACGAAGACGAAGCCCACGAAAATCAGGTAGGCCACCAGCAGGGAGGTGTCGGCACGCTCCACGGCCTCCAGGAAGATGAAGCCCATGCCCTGCCACTGGAAGACCGTCTCGGTGAGCACGGTGAAGGCGATCATCGTGCCCAGCTGCACGCCGCCCACGGTGATCACGGGCAAGAGCGTGTTCTTGAAGCCGTGGACGAAGAGCACGCGCCAGGGGCGCAGGCCCTTGGCCCGGGCGTACTTCATGTATTCGGCCTCGAGCACCTCCTTCATCTCGGCGCGGATCAGGCGGATGAACAGCGGCAGCATGACCGAGGACAGGGAGATGGCCGGCAGCACCAGGTGCTCCAGCCCGTCCCTGGTCAGCAGCCCCGTGTCCCACCAGGAGGTCAGGCGCACGGTCTCGCCGCGGCCGTAGGACGGCAGCCAGCCCAGGTGGATGGCGAACACGTAGATGAGCATGATGGCCGTGAGGAACACCGGGATGGACACGCCGATGACGCTGCCGCCCATGAGCAGCCGCGAGGCCAGCGCGCGCGGGCGCACCGCCGCGTAGATGCCCACCGGCACCGACACCAGCAAAATGATCACCGAGGCCGCCAGGACCAGCTCCAGGGTCGCCGGGGCCTTGCGCACGATGACCTCCAGGGCCGGGCGCTTGAAGAAATAGGACTGGCCCAGGTCGCCCTGCAGGGCGCCGCCCAGAAAGCGCACCCACTGCACGGCCAGCGGGTCGTTCAGCCCCAGCTCCTGGGACAGCCGGGCGCGCTCCTCGGCGGAGACGGCCACGCCCACCAGATCGCGCACGGGGTCGCCCACGGCGGTCTTGATGGCGAAGCCGATGACGCTGATAACGAGCATCACCATGACCGCCTGGGCGATGCGTCGGACAATGAAGGCGAACATAGGGTGTCTTGCCGCTGCTGGGGTGGATGGACTTCTGGCCGCGCGGGCCTGTCCCGCGGCGGCTGCGTGCCTGCGAAGCCCTGTTGCGGCCCGAAAGCCGGGGGCTTTCGGGCCGTGCGGGACTTCGCCCGGGCGCAGGGGGCACTACAACGCTTTGGGCGTCATGGCAACCCCCCGGCCCGCGCGTCTGGGCCCTACTCGATGGTCAGGTCACCGAAGTAGGGGAAGTCCATGACGTTGAGGATGTGCTCCAGGTTCTTGTGGTTCTTGCGGCCCGCCCAGGAGTTGTTCTGCCAGTGCAGGTTCACGAAGGCCGCGTCGTCGTAGGCCATCTTCTCGGCCTGCTGCAGCATGGCGGCGCGCTTGGCGGGGTCGAACTCGGCGTTGGCCGCCACGACCAGGGCGTCCAGCTCGGCGTTGCAGTAGTTGCCGCTGTTGTACTGGCCGGAGCCGGTCTCCTTGTTGGGGCACATGAGCAGGTACTCGAAGAAGTTGGCGCTGTCCTCGGTGTCGGCGTGCCAGCCGATCATCTGCACGTCGGCCACCTGGGCGTCGAACTCATCCCAGTACTGGGCCTTGGGCATGGTCTTCAGCTCGACCTTGACGTTGATCTTGGCCAGCATGCCCGCCACGGCCTGGGCGATCTTCTCGTCGTTCACGTAGCGGTTGTTGGGGGCGATCATGGTCACGGTGAAGCCGTTCTCGTAGCCGGCCTCCTTCATCAGCGCCTTGGCCTTGTCCAGGTCGAAGCGCGGGGCCAGCTCGGGGTTGTGGCCCGCGTAGCCCGCCGGGCTCTGCTGGGCGGCCACGGTGGCGAAGCCCTTCATGATCTTGTCCACGATGCCCGCGTTGTTCACGGCGTACTCGAAGGCCATGCGCACACGCTTGTCGGCGAACTCGGGACGGCGCTTCTGGTTGAGCTGGAAGGTGATGACGCGGGTGCCGGACATGGTCACCAGCTGCACGTCCTTGTGGGTGCCGACGCGCTCCAGGTCCTGCGGGGGCACGGGGGCGATGAAGTCCACGTCGCCGGACAGCAGCGCCGCCACGCGGGTGGCCTCTTCCTTGATGGGCGTGAGCACGATCTCGCTGACGTTGCCGGGGCTCTTGGTGTCCCAGTAGTCCTTGAAGCGGGTGAAGACGGTCTTCACGCCGTGCTCGCGGTAGGTCACGTAGAACGGGCCGGTGCCGGACTCGTTGGTCAGGGCGAAGGAGGGCCCGGTCTTGGCGATGAGGTCCTTGGGCTGGCCGCTGTCGTCCACGCCGCTGTAGAAGGCGCTGTCCATGGGGAAGATGTAGGTGGCCATGGCCAGCACCAGGCCGTAAGGCTTGGTGGTCACGATGTCCACGGTCAGGTCGTCCACGGCCTGGGCCGGGCCGAACAGCTCGAAGAGGAATTTGTAGTCCTGGCTCTGCTTCAGGCGCTCCAGGGTCCAGACCACGTCCTTGGCGGTGAAGGTGTTGCCGCTGTGGAACTTGACGCCCTCACGCAGGCGGAAGCGCGTGGTCAGCGGGTCGATCTGCTCCCAGGACACGGCCAGCCGGGGCTCGAAGGAGCCGTCCTTGGCCCAGCGGACCAGCGGGTCGAAGCAGATGTGCGAATACTGGAGCATGCCGCCCGAGAGCTGGACATGCGGGTCCAGGGACGTGGGGTCGGCGTCCAGGGCCATCTTGAGGGTCTTGGCGTGGGCCGCCCCGGCAAAGCCGCAGAGCATGGCCGCGCACAGGCAGGCGAGAAGCAGGCGTTTCATCGAATACCTCCGAATTGGGTTGAGAAAGGGCACACCGCCGCGCAGTCGTGCCGGGCCGCCCCGTCGCGGAAACCAGGGGGGGGGGGGGGGGGGGGCCGGGCGCCGCACCCGCAGGGTGTAGCGGAAAAATCCTGGCGCCACAACCGCGCCGGGCCCTGCGGCGGCGCCCGGCGCACCAGCGGGACGTTCGTCCCCCCACCAGGGTGCGCCGCGCCGCAACGCGCAGGAATCCAATCCCCTTTCGTTACCCCGCCCGGGGGAAAATAACAATTCCAAAATTTTCTGAGTGGGCAGAAGTTTAGACTATTTCAAGACATTCCGGAAGGCGCGGCGCACGCGGGGGCGCAGCGCGCGTAGTCGGGAGATGGGACACACGTGGAACGAAGGCGCGGCGCACGCGGGGGCGCAGCCGCAGGCCGGGGCTTCCGTGCGGCCGGGGCCCGGGGCGGGGGCAGCGCCGCAGCCGGAGCGGGCGGGGGCGCAGGCGCAGAGGGCAACCCGGCCCAATGGCGCGCCCGGGCCGCAGGCGAAACGCGGCCGGGACGGCGGTGCAAGCGCAGCCAGGAGCCCAGGAAGCGGAGGCGGACGACGGGCTGCGGCGACAACCGCAGGCCCGGGATGCAAAGGCGGGCGGCGGGCGGCGGCGTCCCGCCTCCGGGCGGCGCGGGACGCCACCGCCCCGCGCGCCCGGACGGCTACTCGCTGGCCCGGGTCAGATCCATGAAGGTCTCGCCGCAGTAGGCCGCGAGGTTGAAGGACTTGTAGTCGTTGGCCGGATCCTCGGCGTAGCGAAAGCCGATTTTGGACTCGGGGTTGAACTCGGTCACGCAGTCGTTGGAGGACTGGAACAGGGGGCACTGGTTGCTGGGGCACACCAGCAGCACGCCCCACATGGTCTCGGGCGGGCCGAGCCAGGGCTTGAGGGGCTGGCCGCAGTGGGGGCAGGTGCGCGTGAGGTCGATATCGTCCATGGAGGTCTCCTTCGGGTTGACGGTGGGCGCGGCGCGCACGGCGCCGCAGGCTGGGAGATAAGCCCGGGGGGAGCATTTGTCCAGTGCGCCGGGCGCCGCAGGTCCGCCTCAGCCCCGGGTGGCGGCCTGGCGGGGGTTCTGCCCGCCCGGGTCCAGGCCCGCGCCCGCGTCGTACACGCCCACCAGGGCGTCGGTGTGGCGGATGGAGCGCGCCCGGCGGGCGTAGCGCAGGATGTTCAGGTAGTCGGACTCGTAGCCGCCCTCGGGGCGCCAGCCCCCGCAGCGCACCACCACCAGCTCGCGCGCCAGGCACAGGCACAGCGGGTCGATGTTGCCGGGGCGGATGGTCTCGCGCCCGGGCAGCGCCTCGGGCAGGAAGGGCTTGCCGAAGGCCCGCGACACGTCGATGCGCCCGACCTGCATCTCGTGCTCCAGCCCTTGCATGTAGGTATTGAACGCCCCGGGGGTCAGGGCGTTGTCGTCGTCCACCAGCAGCAGGAAGGCGCCCCGCGCCGCGCGCAGCAGGGCCTGGCGCGCGGGGTTGCCGTAGTTGCCGCCCCGGGGCAGGTCGAAGAAGCGCACCCAGGGCGGCGGGGGCGCGCCGTCCGGGCCCGTGCGCGGCCCGCGCACGCCATCGTAGCCCACGAGCATTTCCACGGCGCCGGGGGCCAGCCCGGCCTGGGCGGCGGCCACAGCCACGCTGTCCACGGCCAGGGCCAGGGCCCGGGGCCGGTCGCCCCGGCTGGGGGTGATGACGCTGAACAGCGGGGCCTGGTCCACGGCGGTCCTCCGGGCGGCAGAGTACACCGCGCGCGGGCGGGGCGCAACGGGCCGCGCGCCTCCCCTGCCCCGCGCCCTGCGGCGCACGGGGGCCGGGCCCGGAGTGCGCGGGCGGCCCCGGCTGCGGCGCCCGTCGCACCTGGGTGGCGCCTGCCCTCGACGCGCCGCTCCCCCCACCGCCCCGGCGCGAGCGCCCCAGCCGCGCCGGGGCGGCTCGTCATGCCGCGCGAGGCTCCCCGCCGCGCCCTGCGGGAATGTGCGGAAATTGTGGCCCCGGATTGTTGACAGCGCTGGGGAAGGCGTCTATACGTGCTCTTCCCAAGTGGCGTAGGCCCGTAGCTCAGGGGGAGAGCACTTGCTTGACACGCAAGGGGTCAGCAGTTCAAATCTGCTCGGGCCTACCATGATTTCAGCAACGAGGGAGGCGCTCGCCTCCCCTTCTTGTTTGCGCGGCGGGACCGCTCCCCGGGGGGCGGGGCCCGGCGCGCGCCGTTGCATTGCACGGGAGGTATGACGTGGCACAGGAACAGGGCCAAGAAGCCATCGAAGCGGTGGAAGCCAAAGCCGGGGAGTCGTGCGCCGACGCCCTGGCGCGCGGCCTGTCCAAGAAACGGTTCAAGCAGGTGGTGGCCGCACGCTGCGCCGACGCCACCATGGACCTGACCGCCACCGTGCCCCAGGGCTGCACCACCCTGACCCCCGTCTACGCCGCCTCGCCCCAGGGGCTGGAGGTCATCCGCCACAGCGCCGCCCACGTCATGGCCCAGGCCGTGAAGACCCTCTTTCCCCAGGCCCGGGTGACCATCGGCCCGGCCATCGAAAGCGGGTTCTACTACGATTTCGACTTCGAGCGGCCCTTCACCCCCGAGGACCTGGAGGCCATCGAGGCCGAGATGCACACCATCGTGGCCCGCGACGCGGCCTTCACCCGCCGCGAGGTCTCCAAGGCCGAAGCCGTGGCCCTGTTCAACGCCATGGGCGAGACCTACAAGGCCGAGATCATGGACGACCTGGGCGGCGACCACTTCTCGCTCTACAGCCAGGGCGATTTCGTGGACCTGTGCCGCGGCCCGCACGTGCCCTCCACGCGCTTCGTGTCGGCCTTCAAGCTGCTCTCCGTGGCCGGGGCCTACTGGCGCGGCGACGAGAACAACCGCATGCTCCAGCGCATCTACGGCACGGCCTTTGCCGACGACAAGGCCCTGGCCGCGCACCTGGCGCAGATCGAGGAGGCCAAGCGCCGCGACCACCGCAAGCTCGGCCCGCAGCTCGACCTGTTCAGCTTCCACGAGGAAGGCGGCGCGGGCATGGTCTACTGGCACCCCAAGGGCGCCCTGGTGCGCACCATCCTCGAGGATTTCGTGACCCGCGAGATGCTGCGCCGCGGCTACGGCATCGTGCGCACCCCGCAGCTGCTCAAGCGCGAGCTGTGGGAGACCTCGGGCCACTACGCCAACTACCGCGAAAACATGTATTTCACGCAGATCGACGAGACGGCCTACGGCGTCAAGCCCATGAACTGCGTGGCGCACATGCTCATCTACAACTCCAGCATGAAGAGCTACCGCGACCTGCCGGTGCGCTACTTCGAGCTGGGCGTGGTGCACCGCCACGAGAAGTCCGGCGTGCTGCACGGGCTGCTGCGCGTGCGCCAGTTCACGCAGGACGACGCGCACATCATCTGCCGGCCCGACCAGCTCCTGGACGAGATCAAGGGCGTCATGGCCTGGATCCAGGACCTGATGGGCCTGTTCGGCTTCGAGTGCGCCATGGAGATCAGCACCCGGCCCGAGAAGTCCATCGGCTCGGACCAGGACTGGGAGCGCGCCACCGCCGCGCTCATGGACGCCATGGCCGAAATGGGCCTGCCCTACGCCATCAACGAGGGCGACGGCGCCTTCTACGGCCCGAAGATCGACGTGAAGCTGCGCGACTGCCTGGGCCGCATGTGGCAGTGCTCCACCATCCAGGTGGATTTCACCTTGCCTGAACGCTTCGACCTGGTGTACATCGGCCAGGACGGGGAGAGGCACAGGCCCGTCATGGTCCACCGCGCCATCATGGGTTCCGTGGAACGGTTCATCGGCATCCTCACCGAGCAGTATGCCGGAGCGTTCCCCACCTGGCTGGCCCCGGTGCAGGCACGCGTGCTCACCGTGACCGACGACCAGAAGGCGTTTGCCGAAACCGCCTTGGCCGCCCTGCAAGACAGCGGGGTGCGCGCCGAGGCGGATTTGCGTAATGAAAAATTGGGGTACAAGGTCCGCGAGGCCCAGATGGCCAAGATCCCCTACATCCTGGTGGTGGGGGACAAGGAAGTGGAGTCCGGCGGCGTCAACGTGCGCCTGCGCGGCGAAAACTGCGGCCTCAAAACCCTGGTCGAGGCCTCGCGGATGATTCTGGAGGACTGCCAGGAGCCCTTCAAACGAGGAGGAATGCGCTATAGCTTCGGTAGCCAACCAAGTCCGGCGTAACCGGCAGATCCGTGCGCGCGAAGTGCGCGTGATCGGAGACGACGGCGAGCAGGTGGGTATCATGCTCACCCCGGACGCACTCAAGATGGCCATGGATGCGGGCCTTGACCTTGTGGAGGTGTCGCCCAACGCGCGACCCCCGGTCTGCAAGATCATGGATTTCGGGCGCTTCAAGTATCAGCAGCAGAAGAAAGCCCAGGAAGCCCGCAAGAAGACGACCATCGTCCAGATCAAGGAGATCAAGGTCCGCCCCAAGACCGACGACCACGACTTCAACACCAAGTTGAAGCATGTGCGGCGGTTCCTGGAGGACGGCGACCGGGTCAAGGTCACGGTCTTCTTCCGGGGCCGCGAGATCGTGCACAAGGACCGGGGTCTGATGATCCTGGATCGCATGGTCGAGGCCGTCAAGGACCTGGCCAAGGTCGATCAGCTCCCGCGCAGCGAGGGCCGGACCATGAGCCTGCTGCTGGCACCGTTGCCCAAGTAGCCGTCCACCCGGCAGAGTGTTCCGGGACGGGCCACGCGCCCGAACCATCCCCGGGATGTCCCGGGGTTTTGCCGCAATGCGGCCAATCGACAAGGAGAAACAGATGCCCAAGCTCAAGACCAACAGAAGCGCGGCCAAGCGGTTCAAGCTGACCGGCTCGGGCAAGATCGCCCGCCGCCGTCAGGGCCTGCGCCACATCCTGACCAAGAAGAACGCCAAGCGCAAACGCCGTCTCGGCCAGGGCGCCCTGGTGGACAGCGCCAACGAGCCCGCCGTCAAGCGCATGGTGCCCAAGGCGACCCTCAAGAAATAGGGCCGCTCCCCGACAACCCGAATATCGTTCTGCCTGCCGTACCGGGGTAACCCAGGAGGGCGGGCCACAAGGAGGAAACGAACGATGCGCATCAAGAGAGGAAAGACCGCCAAGGCGCGGCACAAGAAATTTCTGAAGATGGCCAAGGGCTACCGCGGCGCGCGCAGCAAGCTGTACGAAACCGCCCGCGAGACGGTCGAGCGCGCCCTGGTCTTCGCCTACCGCGACCGCAAGGTCCGCAAGCGCGAGTTCCGCTCGCTGTGGATCATGCGCATCAACGCCGCCGCCCGCGAGCATGGCATGAGCTACAGCAAGTTCATCCACGCCCTGGGCCAGGCCGGCATCGCCCTGAACCGCAAGGTCCTGGCCGACATCGCCGTGCGCGACAAGGACGCCTTCGCCCAGATCGCCCAGATCGCCAAGGCCAAGGTCCAGTAGCCATGTCCCAGGCGGGTGAGGAACTCGTCCGCGGCCTGGAGGCGCTGGTCCCCGCCATGCGCGGGGAGCTCGCCTCCTGCGCCGCGCAGGATCTCGAAGACCTGCGGGTCAAGTACCTCGGGCGCAAGGGCCTGCTGGCCGGGCTGCTGGCCGGGCTGGGCAGCCTCGCGCCCGAGGACCGGCCCCTGGCCGGCAAGGCCGCCAACGCCGCCAAGCAGGCGCTGACCGACCTGTTCGCCGCCCGCGAGGCCGAGCTGGCCGCCGAGACCGCCCGGGGCGCCCTGTCGCGCTTCGACCCGACCCTGCCCGGGCGCACGCCCGAGGCGGGCTCCCTGCACCCCGTGACCCTGGTCATGGAGGAAATCTGCACGGTGTTCACCGGGCTGGGCTTCGAGGTGGTCTCCGGGCCCGAGGTCGAATCCGACTGGTACAACTTCGAGGCCCTGAACCTGCCCCCCGAGCACCCCGCCCGCGACATGCAGGACACCCTGTACGTCGCGGACAACGTGGTGCTGCGCACGCACACCTCGCCCTTGCAGGTCCGCACCATGCTGGCCCGCAAGCCGCCGGTGGCGGTCATCGCGCCCGGCAAGGTCTACCGCCGCGACTCCGACCTCACGCACACCCCCATGTTCCACCAGATCGAAGGTCTGCTGGTGGACCGCGAGGTGAGCATGGCCGACCTGCGCGGCACCCTGACCTCGTTTTTGCGCCAGATCTTCGGCGTGGACACGCGGGTGCGCTTCCGCCCCAGCTTCTTCCCGTTCACCGAGCCCAGCGCCGAGGTGGACATCAGCTGCCGCATGTGCGGCGGCGCGGGAACGCTGCACGGCGAGCCCTGCCGCGTGTGCAAGCAGACGGGCTGGGTGGAAATCCTGGGCTGCGGCATGGTGGACCCCGAGGTCTTCAAGGCCGTGGGCTACGACCCCGAGGTCTACACCGGCTTCGCCTTCGGCCTGGGCGTGGAGCGCGTGACCATGCTCAAGTACGGCATCGGCGACCTGCGCATGTTCTTCGAGAACGACACGCGTTTCCTCGGCCAGTTTGCCTGACCTGAACCCATCTCCCGGAACACACGGCCCCGGCTCCCACGAGCCGGGGCTTTTTCATGCCCCGCCGGGGGGCGGCGGGCCGGGCGCCCCGCCGACGCCCGGCGCCGCCTCGCGCGAGCGCACAAGACACGCCCTGGCGGCGGGCCGCCCGCCTTACTCCCCTTTCGCCCGCTGCTCCGCCACCCTCGCGTCCCCCTTGCCCTGCGTTCGCGCCGACCTGCCCTGCCCCGCACCCCGCCCCCGCGCCGCCCCACGGTTGATAAGCGCGCCGTTTAAGGATATGCAAACCCACCTGCCGCAGGCGCGGGGCCCATGCCCGCCGCCGCCCGGCACCACCCACGCCGACATCCGCCCGGGCCGCCGGGGCGCCCCGCGCCCGACCGCCCGGCCCAAGGGGAAATACCATGCTGCTGAGTCTCAACTGGTTGCGCGAATTCGTGCCCTACGAGGGCACGCCCGAGGAGCTGGGCCACCGGCTGACCATGCTCGGCCTGGAGCTGGAGGAGATCATCCGCCCCTTCAGCCACCTGGACGGCGTGGTGGTCGGCCATGTGGTGCAGTGCGAGCGCCACCCCGAGGCCGAAAAGCTCTCCGTCTGTCTGGTGGATGTGGGCCAGGGCGAGCCGCTGCCCATCGTCTGCGGCGCGCCCAACGTGGCCCAGGGCCAGAAGGTGCCCGTGGCGACCATCGGCGCCGAGCTGCCCGGCGGACTGGTCATCAAGAAGGCCAAGCTGCGCGGCCAGGTTTCGGCGGGCATGATCTGCGCCGAGGACGAACTCGGCCTGGGCAAGAGCCACGCGGGCATCATGGTCCTGGACCCGGGCCTGGCCCCCGGCACGCCCCTGGCCGACGCCCTGAACCTGGACCAAGTGGTCTTCGACATCGGCGTGACGCCCAACCGCGCGGACTGCAACTCCGTGCTCGGGCTGGCCCGCGAAACAGCCCTGGCCTTCGGCCTGCCGCTGACCATGCCCGCACCGCGCGTGGTGGAGTCCGGCCCGGACTGCTCGGCCATGGTGCCCATCGCCATCGACGACCCCGCGCGCTGCGCGCTGTTCCAGGGCCGGGTCATCCAGGGCGTTCGCGTGGGTCCCGCGCCCGACTGGATGCGCTGGCGGCTCATCGCCGTGGGCCAGCGGCCCATCAGCAACATCGTGGACGTGTCCAACTACGTCATGTTCGAGCTGGGCCACCCCAACCACGCCTACGACCTGAATCTTTTGCGCGGCCCGGCCATCCGCGTGGGCCTGGCCGCCGAGGGCCAGCGCTTCACCACCCTGGACGGCCAGGAGCGCACCCTCACGTCCCGCGACCTGCTCATCTGGGACGCCGAGCGCCCCGTGGGGCTGGCCGGGGTCATGGGCGGGCTGGAGACCGAGGTCGGCGACGCCACCACCGATGTGTTCCTGGAACTGGCGGTGTTCGACCCGGCGACCATCCGGCGCACGGCCCGGCGCCTGGGCCTGCAAAGCGAGGCCTCCTACCGCTTCGAGCGCGGGGTGGACCAGGGCCTGGCGCGCCGCAGCCTGGACCGCGCCGCGGCGCTCATGGCCGAATGCGGCGGCGGGCGGCTGCTGCCCGGGGTCTGCGTGGCCGAGCCCGCACCCTGGCGCCAGCGCACCGTGCGCCTGCGCCGCGCCCGGGCCGAAAAGCTCCTGGGCATCCCCCTTGAGGACGCGTTCTGCCGCACGACCCTTGCGGGCATGGGCTGCGCCGTGGACGAGGCCGACCCCGCCGACTGGCAGGTCCAGGTGCCCAGCCACCGGCTGGACCTGGAACGCGAGGTGGACCTCATCGAGGAGCTGGCCCGCGTCCACGGCATGGACCGCATCCCGGCGGTGCTGCCCCGGGTGGCCAAGTCCCTGGACGCCATCGGCCAGAAGGACACGCGCTTCGACTTCGCCATGCTGCTCAAGCGCTGGGCGCGCGGCGTGGGCCTGCGCGAGGCCATCAACTACAGCTTCTGCGGCCAGGCGGACCTGGACCTCCTGGGCCTGCCCGCCCAGGGCCGCGTGCCGGTGGTCAACCCCCTGTCCGAGGACCAGAACGTGCTGCGCACGGCCCTGGCCCCGGGCCTTTTGGCCAACGTGCGCACCAACGTGGCCCACGGCGCCGCGCGGCTGCGGCTGTTCGAATTCGCGCACCTGTTCTTCGCCGACCCGGCCTCGGAAACCACGGCCCGCGAACCCGCGCGCCTGGGGCTGCTGGTCTACGGGCGGCGGCGCGCCGAGCGCTGGCCCTGGCCCGGGGAGGACAACGCCGACTACGCCGACCTCAAGGGACTGGTGGAGCACCTGCTGACCCACCTGGGCCTGCCCGGAGCGCGCTACGCCCTGCGCGAGGGCCACAGCTACCTGTCGCCCTGCGTGGAGGTCAGCGTGGACGGCCACGAGGCCGGTGTGCTGGGCCGCGTCAGCGAGGCCGTGGCCGACCGCTACGACGCGCGGCGCGAAATCTGGCTGGCCGAGCTGGACGCCGATGTCCTGCGGACCCTGCACGAGGCGTTGGCCCCGGGCTTCGCGCCCCTGGCCAAGTTCCCGCCCGTGCGCCGCGACATCACCGTCCAGGCGCCCGCCGGGCTGCACGCCCAGGCGATCATCGACGCCATCACGGGCATGGGCGTGGACCTGCTGGAAAACGTGACCATGACCGACCTCTACGAGCCCCAGGGCGGGCAGCGGCGCAACGTCACCGTGCGCCTGACCTACCGCCACGCCCAGCGGACCCTCAAGGACAAGGAAGTGGACAAGCGCCACGCCCAGGTGGTGGAGGGGTTGCGCAAGGCGCTGCCCGTAGAAATCTAGAGGCAGAGGCGGCGGGGCGCTGCGCAAGGTGGCGACCACCCGGGGCGCGACCCCGGCGGGAGGCAGGCATGGGCGGACGATACCGCATCGGGCAGGCGGCGAAGAGGCTCGGGCTGGCGCCTTCCGTGCTGCGCTACTGGGAGTCCGAATTCCCGCAGCTCGAGCCCGTGCGCACGCGCAAGGGCCAGCGCCTGTACACCGACGAGCACTTGGCCCTGCTGGAGCGAATCCAGGCCATGCTCCACGGCGAGGGCCTGACCATCGAGGGCGCCCGCAGGCGCCTGGAGCAAGAGCTTGCCGCCCAGGCCCGGGCCGAGGCCGCCGGAACCCCGGCCCCCCAGGGCGGCGCGGGCGACCCCGGAGGCGCGGACGGCCCAGGCAACGCGGAAGCCCCCGGTGCCCCTGGCGACGCCGGGAGCCCCGGCGGCACCGGGAGCGCGGACACGACCCTCAAGCGCACCCTGGTCGAAGAACTGCTGGCCCTGCGGCGCCTGCTGCGCGACTGACCCCGCCCCGCAGCGCCGCGGCGGCCCGCCGCACCCTCTTGCGGCCTGCATCCTCCGGTTTCGGCGCCATGCGCCCCACGCTCCTGCCCCTGCCGCCTGCGCTCTCCCAGAACCTTCCTGCCCGCCGCGTCTCCAAGACGAAGCGGAAAGGCCAACCCCTGCGGCCCGCGCTCCTCAAAAACACTCCGGCCCTGGGAGCCGCCCCGTTCCCTCTGTCCCTGCGGCCCGCGCCCCGCACGCTCCCCGGCCCCTGCACTCCCCCTCCCTGCGGCACCCCCCAAGAATTTCCCCTCCCCCGGCCCCAGGCGGTTGACATTTGAAGCCCAAAGCTCTAGGAAGACCTTCCCCGCGCGCGAAAGCGCGCCATGCGTCGGGATGTAGCGCAGTCTGGTAGCGCACCTGAATGGGGTTCAGGGGGCCGGATGTTCAAATCATCTCATCCCGACCACGCGAAAGATGAAGGTTCCAAGCGGTTACGCTTGGAACCTTTTTCGTTTTCCCGGCAGGGCCTGCGTCCGTTGCAGGATGCCGGAGGGTGACGGCGGAGTGCGGCGTTGCGCGGAACAGGCGCGCACAGGGCGATTCCGGCCCGCGCCGCGCAGCCCCCCGGCCCGCCGCCATCCTGCCTGCTCCGCTCGCGGTCGCCCGCGCCCTTGCCTGCCCCCGTTCATGCCTCCGGCCTCAGCCCCTGCCTGGGCCCCGTCCGCGTTCTTCGGTCCCTGCCTTCCCCGCCGTGCCCCTCTCCGCCCCCCCGCCGCCCCGATGCTTCGCGTTCGCCCGTGCCCTTCCCTGGTGCCCGCCGCGTTTTGCCCCCGCTTGCCCGCCCCTCCCTCGCCCGCCCGCATTCTCCGGTCCCGCCCTGCCTTCTGCCCCACACCCCGGGAGGCCGCCATTGACACCGCAGACAATCCGGGGCTTTATAGAGTGACTCCAACTCTCATCGCCCTCCGTTGGGTCGCCTGCGGCCCTGCGGAAAAGTTGGCACTCATCTTGTACAGACATGGCGCAAAGGAGCCACGCATGAGCACCGCACAGACCATCATCGCCGGGTTCGGCCAAATCATCGGCCTGGAGGGCCTGACCCTGGACGAAGGCAACTGCTGTACGCTGCAATTCGACCAGACCGTGGTCAACATCGAGTATCTCCCTGATTCTGAAGAATTTTATTTCTACAGCCGCATCGGGGCCGTGCCTGCCCACGAGCCCACGCGGCTGCGCGTCTTCACCGACCTGCTGGAAAGCGACTGTTTTTTCCGGCGCACCAGCGGCGGCGTCCTGGGCGTGGACATGGACCGCGAGGCCATTGTCTACACCAACAAAATTGGCGTTGGCGGGCTGTCGAGCGCCCACGTTCTTGGCGACTACATCCAGGCCTTCGTCACCCTGGCCGAGGAATTCGGGCAACGCGTCCAGGACATCGCCGCCGACGCCCCGCCGCAGGACGACGACAGCCCCCAGGCCCCGCCCACCGCAGGCATCCGGGTCTGACAACATCTTCAAGCAAAGGAGGCTGACATGCCTGGGGATATCCAAGGGCTCACCAATCTGGGGCAGCAATTCGCCACCATCGGCAACCGCCACGTGGGCCTGGACGGCGCCAACCAGATCCAGGCCGGGGCGGGCAGCTGGCTGGGCCGCGCCGTGAACTGGATCAAGTCGGCCCTGAACATCGGCAACACCGCGACCATCAACAGCTCGATCATGAACCACGTGGTGGCGCGCATCCGCGACACCGAGGGCATGGGCGACCGCTTCGCGGAAATCGCCCGGGGCCGCCTGGGCAGCGCCCTGACCCGGGGCACGCCCATCACCGGGCGCGAGGTCTCCCAGGTCATCGGCGACCTGGTGCGCACCAAGACGGGCGAAACCCAGGCCCACGAGGCGGGCATCCGCCTGAACATCAAGGGCATGTGCGACTCGCCCAGCGCCGGGGAGGGCTCGGAGTCCCTGCTCAAGGCCGCCATGCGCGAAAAGATGACCCTCTTCGGCATGGAGGAGCAGCTGGACTCGCTGACCGCCGAGGACTTCCAGGGCATCCAGGAGCAGGTGGCGCGGCAGTTCGTGCGCTCGGGCTCCACCCCGACCCTGGCCCAGGCCAAGGACGCCCTCCTGGAGGCCTGCCGCCAGTTCAGCCTCACGCGGGTCCGGGGCCAGATCGACGCCAAGGTCCGGCAGCACTGCGAGCACTCGGGCCCGGATTCGGCCCTGCCCATGGCCCTGCGCCAGCGCGCGGAGCTGCGCGCCATGACCGTGACCATGAGCCCCGAGCAGATGGACAAGCTCGAGGCCCTGGTCCACACGAAGCTGACCGCCCGCTGCACCTACAACCCCGAGGCCATCCACCCGCCCTCGAACATCGAGACCCAGGCCCTGCGCGAGCGCGTCATCGACGGCTTCCTGGACGCGCTGCAGGTCATCGACGCCAACACCACCCTGAGCCCCGAAGAAAAGACGGCGGCCCGCAACGCCGTGCTGTCCGCGCCCTCGGTGTTCACGCCGGGCATGGTCGCCACCCTGTGCGACGGCCTGCGCGACACCCGGGTCCTGGTGGCCACCGTGATCCATCCGAGCATGGGCCGCGCGGAGGTCGCCGAGGCCATGGACACCTTCCGGGAGGCCATGGACGGAGTCTTCATCCGCGACGGCGGCCTGCGCGAGGGCATCGGCGGCATGGACGAGGTCGAGGTGGTCAAGGACGCCCTGTTCAAGAGCTCCTTCGAGTGCGAGGGCCTGAGCGGCGAAACGGGCACCCAGGCCCTGGACCGCCTGATGGCCCGGGGCTCGGCCATGAACCTCTACCGCTTCGATCTGGCCCGTCAGGACATGACCCAGCCCCAGATGCTCAAGAACAACGTGGCCTGCATGCAGCTGCTCACCGGGTTGGCCCGGCACCTGGGCCTGCCCGGGGAGGTCTCCGACAGCATGGGCGAGGTCGGGCTGCACAGCGTGACCATGGGCCAGGTCCGCGAGTTGTTCGGCCCCGGGGTGCACTCCGACCACGGGCAGCCCCGGGTCGAGGGCTTCGACATGACCAAGGCCCAGGAATTCCTGCAAACGAACATCGGCGAGGACATGCATGCCGAGGCGCCCGTTCCCGGCCAGGGCCTGATGCTGCAAGCCTCGGTGGGGTTCCAGGCCAAGATGGCGCACTTTTCCGAGGCCTTCCTCAAGGACTTCTTCCGCAACGGCATCGTGGTGGACGGCGAGCGCATCGCGGGCACGGGGACCAACGATTACGAGGCCATGGAACAGGCCCTGGACCGGCTGGTCGGCCACTTCCCCAATGCCGAGGAAGCCGGGCGGGCGACCCGCGGGCTGTTCCAGGCCGCCGGGGCCTCCATCCTCAACGCGCTGCTCGCCGACCCCGCCACCGCAGAGCAGACCATGAAGACCTTCACGGCCCAGGGCAACAAGCTGAGCGACCTGCTGGAGTTCCGCATCACCTCGCGCGGCGGGGGGCAATACGACGTGCGCGTGGATCAGGCCATGCAGCGCAGCCGGATGGGCCCGGCGAGCAACCGCAACGAGCCCCTCGGCCTGAGTTCGCGCGTGGAGATGACCCTGAGCGGCTGCGACCAGCCGGGCACCGTGCCCACGGTCCAGGTGCACAGCTTCGACTTCTTCCTGGGCACCATGCGCCACTAGGGCCGCGCCCGCGCAGGAGAACCAGGGGGGTTGGGAACAAAAGCCTTTGGCGAGTGGCAGCTACGGCGAGGGAAAAGCACCATGTCTCGCGGGCGCGCCACCAGACGCCCCGGGCAGCGGAACAGCACGGGCGCGGGCCGTGGCCGCAAGGCTGCGGCCCGCGCGATGCGTGCGGGCCGGGCGGCGCGGGCGGCCTACGCGCCCGGGGCGCGCCAGGCGGCACGCAGGCAGGCAGGCAGGGATGCGGGCGCGCGGCGGCGCACGATGCGGGCGGGTGCCTGTTGCAGCCGGGGGCGCGATGCTCGCGGGCCGGGCGGGCCGACATGTTGTGAATAATAAAACAATATATTTGATGGCCCCAAACCCTGCCCCGTGGGGCAAAAAAGCTACAACACACTAGAATCAAAGAAAATCATGCCAAGATTCGCCCCGGATCACCTCGCGCGGCGCAAGATCACGTTAATAGCCTGAAATAAAAGGATTCATAATTTTTCCTTTCCGCTTCGCTTTTCGGTTGCAACGCCATGTGAAATTTATTACATGTGTCTTGCCGCCTGGTTTCAGGCCAACGGCAACACACACAAGTCAGGCATCACGCGGCCCCAGGCCGCAGCGACCGTTCCGGGGCACCACCCCCTTGCCCGTGCCAAGGCATATTCCCGGGCCTTGCGCACACCACGGCACCGGCCCCACGGTCCCCGACACGCGCTGACACCTCTGCGGTCCGGGGGCACCCCCCACAAACACCCCCGGCCCGGCCACACTCCCGCCCGGCGCACCCGCGCCGGGCGTCCTTTTTTTGGCCGGAAAGGCCAGCGCCCTTGCCCCCGGCGCACTGCATAGAACGAGGCCGCCGCCTGCGCCTGCCCGCGCGGACAGGCCCGCAGGACGGCTGGCGTGCGCCGCGCCAAGGACCCGCGAGGCCTGTAGGCCGCCCGGCGCCGCCTGATGATGCTGCGCTGCTGCGGACAGCATCGCCCTGCCGCTGGCCGCTGCGCCGCTGCGCCGCTGCGCTACTTGCCGATGCAGAAGGTGCCGAACACGCTGTCCAGCACTGCGGAGGGAGTGATTTCGCCGGTGATTTCGGCCAGGTGGGTGCAGGCCGATTCCAGGCCCACGCCCAGCAGGTCGTAGGGCAGGCCCACGCGGATGTCGGCCTCCAGGGCCACCAGGGCGTCGCGCGCGGCGGCCAGGGCCCGGGCCTGGCGCATGTTGGGCACCAGCTCGCCCGTGGCCGGGGCGGCGCCGCCAAGGGCCCGGGCGCGCAGCGCGCCGCACAGCGCCGTCAACCCCTGGCCCGTGCGCGCCGAGACCGCCACGGCCTCGAACCCCGCCCGGGCGAACCAGTCCGCCGGGTCGGCCCCGGCGCTGCGGGGCTGCGCGCCCGATGCCCCGGGGGCGGCCGCACCACCGGGCGCTTCGGGCGCGGCGGGCACTTCGGGGCTGGGCGCCGGGCCCGGGCCCGGTCCGGCGTCTCGCGGGCGGGCGCCCGGTGCGTGCGGCCCGGCGCCCGGGGCCCCGCCAGCGCCCGGCCCCTCCGGGCCCTGGGGTCCGTCCGCCGCCCCGGCCCCGCCCGGCTCCCCGGCCAGGTCGGTCTTGTTGAGCACCGCCAGCACGCGCCCCGGGCCCAGCTCGCTGGCCAGGGCCTGGTCCTCCCCGGCCAGGGGCCGGGTGCGGTCCACCACCAGCAGCACCACGTCGGCCCGCTGCACCAGCTCGCGCCCACGCTCCAGGCCCGCGCGCTCCACGGCGTCGCCGGTCTCGCGCAGGCCCGCCGTGTCCACCAGCCGCACGGGCAGGCCCTCCAGGTCCAGGGCCTCCTCGATCCAGTCGCGCGTGGTGCCGGGAATATCGGTGACGATGGCCCGCTCGCGGCCCAGCAGCGCATTCATCAGGCTCGACTTGCCCGCGTTGACCCGCCCGGCCAGCACGCACAGCACCCCCTCGCGCCAGACCCGCCCGCGCTCGAAGCCGCGCACCAGCCCGGCCAGCTCGGCACCCACCGCGCGCACCCCGGCCTCGAAGGCCTCCGGCGCCAGGCACTCCACCTCGTCGTCGGGGAAATCCACGGCCACGCACAGCTGCGCGCGCAGCTCCTCCAGCCGCGCACGCAGGGCCGCCACGCTGCGGCCCAGGCCCCCGGCCAGCCGCGCCTGCGCCAGGGCCGCCCCCGCCGCCGTGGGCGCGGCGATGAGCTCGGCCACGGCCTCGGCCTGGGTCAGGTCCATGCGCCCGTTGCAGAAGGCCCGGTAGGTGAACTCCCCGGGCTCGGCCATGCGCGCGCCGCAGGCCAGGGCCGCCCCCAGCACCGCGCGCAGCACCGCCGGGCCGCCATGGCCCTGCAATTCCAACACATCCTCGCCGGTGTACGAGCCGGGCCCGGGCATGAACGCCGCCAGCACCTCGTCCAGCCGCCGCCCCGCCGCATCGCGCACCCAGCCGTGGTGCAGCCGGTAGGGCAGAAACCCGGCGAACCCGGGCCGCGACGATTCAAACAGCTCCTGCCCCACCGCCCGCGCCCCGGGCCCGCTCACGCGCACGATGCCCACCCCGCCGCACCCGGGCGGGGTGGCGATGGCCGCGATGGTGTCCTGGGTCATGGCAAACTGGCGCATGGCCCGGGGTATACGCCAGGGGCGGATGTTTGCAAAGCGCCTGGGCCCGGGCGGGCGCGGGCGAAAGATCTCGTATGCAGATGCGCGCTTTCCTTGACGACCCGGGCCCGGGCGGCGCGGGCGAAAGCCCCGGGAGGGTGCGGCCCTGGCGCTGTGCGGGCCCACGCCCCGCGAAACGCGCCTTGGCGTTTGCACGGGGTTGCCGCGACCCTGCGCGGGCAAACGCCGCCGCCCGCCCCGCCGTCCCTTGCGCTCCCCGGTCGCCCCGCGCCCCGTTCCTTCGCCCGCCGCCGCTGCCCCGCAGCCCCCGGCGGTTGCCTTTCCGCCCCGGGGCGGATAACACTGGCCCCATGAACCCCACCGCCATCCGCCGCCCCGCCGTCCCGGTCCTGCTCGCGGCGCTGCTCGCGGCCCTGCTGCTGGCCGCCGGCTGCGCCCCGCGCGTTTCCCCGCCCGGCACCGTCATCGCCGACCTGCGCGACATGCCCCAGGACGCCGGGGCCTACATCGACCCGCTCACGGCCACCCGGCCCCTGCTGCCGCCGGACCAACACAAAGCCCTGGCCGACGACTACCGCCAGCGCTTCTTCGCCCCCTGGGCCCGCACGGCCCCGGCCCACGGCCCCAAGGAAGTCTTCGGCTTCCTCGACGGCTTCGACCCCGCCCGCTACCACGGCGAGAACCGGCTGCCCCTGCCCGCCGGGCTGGCCAGCGAAATGCGCGAGCTGGCCGACCCCGAGAGCTTCCCCAACACCCTGCGCCCGGCCATCAGCGTCGTGGCCTCCGACCTGCGCGTGCTGCCCACCGTCCGCCCGCTGTTCCACAACTTCGCCCTGGCCGGGGAGGGCTACCCCTTCGACTACAACCAGAACTCCGCCGTCTGGGCCCAGACCCCGCTGCTGGTGCTGCACACCTCCGCCGACGGCGCCTGGGCCCTGGTGGAGACCTCCGCCGCCGCCGGGTGGATGCCCACCCGCGACCTGGCCTTCGTGGACGCCGGGTTCATGGACGCCTTCAACACCGTGCACCTCGCCGCCCTGACCGCCGACCGCGTGCCCGTGGCCGACTGCTTCGGCCAGTTCCGCTTCATGGGCCGCGTCGGCATGGTCCTGCCCCTGACCGGGCGCGACAGCCGCAACCTGGATGTGCTCCTCGCCGCGCGCGACACCAAGGGCCAGGCCGTGCTGCTCACCGCCAGCCTCGGCGACGACGTGGCCGCGCCCTGGCCCCTGGCCCCGACCCCGGCCAACTTCGCCCGGCTGGCCAACGAACTGCTCGGCCAGCCCTACGGCTGGGGCGGCATGTACGCCAACCGCGACTGCTCGGCCCTGGTCATGGACCTCTTCGCGCCCATGGGCATCTGGCAGCCACGCAATTCCGCCGCCCAGGCCCGCCACTGGGGGCTGGTCCCCTTCGGCGACATGGACCGCGAGGCCCGCCTGCACGCCATCGCCGCCCAGGCCCGGCCCTGGCTGACCCTGCTCTGGCGCCCCGGGCACATCGTGGTCTACCTCGGCCAGTGGCAGGGCCGCCCCGCCGTGCTGCATTCGGCCTGGGGCCTGCGCACCCTCGCGGGCAAAGCCTCGGGGCGCCACATCCTCGGCGCCACCGTCATCACCAGCCTGGAACCCGGCGAAGACCTGCCCGAGCTCGAACGCCCCGCGGGCAACCTGCTGCTTCAGCTCGGCGGGCTGGCCCAGGTGGGCCGCTGAGGCCCGCCGGGCGCCCGCCCGGCCCCGGACCAGCCGACAGCACCACCACCGCGACCCCGCCGCGCCGCCTCCACCCGTGCCCGGCATGCGTTGCCGGGCTTGCGGTTTGTGCGCAAACCCGGGTATATGACCCCGAGCGCGCGCGGCGCGCCATCGGCAGTGAACTTCCAACGCCCGGCCAGCAATGCCCGTAGCCCAAGCCCCCGCCCCGGTTTTCGCCCGCACCCTGCGCGCCCTGCGCCCCGGGGCCGTCCTGGCCGTGCTGGCTCTGCTGGCGGCCCTGGCCGCGCCCCAGGCCCTGGCCCAGAGCGCTTCGCGCCAGCAGCTCTACGCCCGGGCCCTGGAGTCGTTCCAGTGGGTCATGGCCGAAGAATCGCGCGCCATGCGCCGCGACCTGTGGGGCAAGGTCCTGGAACGCTTCGAGGCCGTGCTGCGCGCAGGAACGGACACCGAATTCGCCCCCAAGTCGCTGTTCTACATCGGGCGCAGCTACCAGGAGCTGTCCAACCGCTCGGGCCTGCGCAACGACGCCGTGCGCGCCGCAGACGCCTACCAGCGCGCGGCCAACCGCTTCCCCCCCGGGCACAGCTGGGTGGACGACTGCCTGTACCGCAAGGCCGAAGTGACCTACCGGCGCCTGGGCGACCCGCGCACGGCGGCGGCGGACCTGCGCGAACTGCTGGCCGCCTACCCCAACGGCGACCAGGCCAAGGCCGCCAGCGCCCTGCTGACCCAGATCACCGGCAAGGCCCAGCCCGCCCCCGCCGCCCAGGCCGCACAGACGCCCCGGGCCTCCATGCCCGCGCCGCCTCCGGCCTCCTCCGCTTCCGCCACGGTCACGCCCAAGATCCGCGCGGCCTACGACCGCGCCGTGGGCGACTTCAACACCCTGCGCGCCTCCAAGGCCACCACCTCCCGCCAGATGCGCGACAACGCCGCCCGGCTGGCCGAGGTCTACCGGGCCGTTCCGCGCGCCACCCTGGGCGCCCGGGCCGCCTATTTCGCGGGCTTCGCCAGCGAGGAGGCAGGCCGCCGCTCGGGCGCCCGGGAGGACTACGCCCAGGCCGCCGAATACTATGGCCGCGCCGCCGACGCCTTCGACCGCAAGGACTCCTGGCGCGACGACGCCATCTTCCGCAAGGCCCAGGTCGCCTACCGCAACCTGGGCGACGAGGACAAGGCCTACGCCGACCTGCTGCTGCTGCTGGCCGAATACCCCGACGGCGACCAGATCAAGCCCGCGCGGGCCCTGCTGGCCGAGATGGACCAGGCCCGGGCCAAGGCCCTGCCCCGGCCCGAGGGCCCCATGACCGCCCCGGCCCCCATCCCGGCCCTGGCCGATGGCGCCCCGCTCCCCGAGGACGTGGCCACGGGCACCTTCGCCGAGGCCACCGGCCCCGGCGTGCTCACCGGCGTGCGCTACAGCAGCGGCGACGACTTCACGCGCATCGTGCTCGACATCTCCGGCCCCGTGGCCTTCAAGCACGCCCGGCTGCCCGCCGACCCCGCCCAGGGCAAGACCCACCGCATGTACGTGGACCTGGACAAGACCACCCTGGGCCCCGAACTCAAACGCAAGGTCGAGATCCCCGGCGGCTTCCTGCAATCCATCCGCGCCGGGCAGAACACGGCCAGCACCGCCCGCGTGGTCCTCGACTTCAAGGACGAGCAGGAATACCACGTGCTGACCCTGCCCGACCCGCCGCGCATCGTCATCGACGTGTTTGCCCGCCAGTCCGTGGCGCGCGACCGGCAGGCCCAGCAGGCCCAGCAGCAGGCCGCCGCCCCGGCAACCCGCCCCGACGACGCGCGCACCCCCGGCAAGAAGGAAGCCACGACCGCCCACGACGTGCTCGCCCAGCTGGGCATGACCGTGCGCACCATCATGATCGACGCCGGGCACGGCGGCCGCGACCCCGGCGCCCTGCAATACGTGACCACCAAGGACAGCAAGGGCCGGGCCCAGAAGTCCATCCGCACCAAGGAAAAGGACATCACCCTGCGCGCAGCGCGCATCCTGGGCAAAACCCTCCAGGAACGCGGCTACCAGGTGCTCTACACGCGCACCGACGACACCAAGATCCAGCTCGAAGACCGCGTGCTGGCCGCCAACATCAAGAAGGCCGACCTGTTCATCTCGCTGCACTGCAACGCCAACAACTCCAGCTCCGTGCGCGGCTTCGAGACATACTACCTGGGCAAGGCGCGCAACGACATCGTCCTGCGCCTGGCCGCCAAGGAAAACAACGTCGATCCCGTCAAGATCAGCGACACCCAGAAGATCGTCATGGACCTCGTGCACAGCTTCAAGATCGAGGAATCCAAGGTCCTGGCCCGGCACGTCCAGAAGAACTGCGTGCGCCAGCTGAGCGCCAAGTACAAGGGCATCGTGGACCACGGCGCCCGCAGCGCGCCGTTCTTCGTGCTCATCGGCGCCAAGATGCCCGCCGTGCTCGTGGAAATCGGCTACATCACCCACCCCGCCGAGGCTGACCTGCTGCGCTCCGACGCCTACCTCCAGCGCGTGGCCGATGGCATCACCGCAGGCATCGACTCCTACCGCCAGGAACTCCAGAGCGGCAGGCTGTAAGGCCCGGCGCAGCGCCCGGCGGGGCGGCCTGCGGCCACCGGGGAAGGGGAGGCGGGCCCCCCTTTCCCCAAGCGCCGAAAGCGGGGCCCGCCCTCCCCTTCCCC